>NZ_CALUMA010000090.1 GCF_944321625.1 uncultured Slackia sp. | reverse complement strand
AAATACCACGCCGCCGAAACCATGCCCATAGACACCGAGCGGTGCTTCTTGGGCGTGAACTCGGCGATGAGCGAGGTGGCAATCGGATAGTCGGCACCCACGAACACGCCGATGAAGAAGCGCGCGGCAACAAGCTCCCACGCGGTGCTTGCGAACACGCTCAAAATCGAGAACAGCGCGATGGCCAGAATGTCGATGATGAACATCTTCTTGCGGCCGATGATGTCAGTGAGGTAGCCGCCCACGATGGTGCCCACGAGGATGCCCAGCATGACCGACGCACCGATGGCGGCGCTTTCCACGGAGCTCAGGTTGAACATCGGGGTGATCTGCGTCAGAGCCACGCCGATGAGCGAGAGCACATAGCCGTCCAAGAACGATCCGCCGCTCGAGAAGAACGAGATCTTGCGCAAAAACGGCGTCATCTGCACGTCGTCGATGGTCTTTTTCGCCGCCTTCTTCGTGCGCTCGGGGATGTGCTTGAAAGCATCCGCCAAGCCCTCGGGCGAAAAGCGGTCACGCGCCTTCTTGTACGAATGGGTGGATCGAACGTCGGGACCCAGGTCAGGAAGGCGTTGCTCCTTCTGCTCGGGCGGGCTTGTCACGTTGGTGTTCTTCTTCACGTCGTTGCTCATGGCGCGAACCTCCTCCTACGATCGCAGGCCCCATGCCTGCATTGCCTCGTCAAAGGCGCCAAATTGAGTCTGTGATGAATAGACGAACGGCCAGAATGCCTTATCTGTCCATCATGCACCCAATTCACGGTGGAGAACTATACAAGTCCCCCACCGTTGAACAAGCGTTACCTCCATGTACGGGCGCGCCGCACGACTATTCCCACTCCACCAGGCAGGAGTTCAGGAACGGCTTGGGCGTGCGCTCGCCCGCCGCCACCGCCGCGTCGAAGGCGTCGGCATCCACCACGCGGAAGCGCGCCTCGGTGTCAGAGATCTTCCACACCTGGGTGCGCAGCTTGGTGCCGGGCAGCACCGGGGAGGTGAAGCGGCACTTGAAGCGGCGCAGACGCTCGGGCTCGCCGGGGAACAGCAGCTTGATCACGTGGCGCATCGCGATGCCCGCGGTGCACACGCCGTGGTTGATGGGGCGCGCGAGTCCGGTCTGCTCGGTGTAGGCCCAGTCGATGTGCTGCTGGTGCCAGTCGCCCATCATGCGGTAGATCAGCGGCCAGTTGTAGCCAACGACCTCCTCATACACCATGTCAGGCTCGCGATCGGGGTACTCCACCACATCCTTCGGGGGCTGCTCGCCGCCGAAGCCGCCGTCGTAGATGCAGCAGTCGTAGGTCTCCACCGTGCACAGGTGCGTGCCGTCGGAGCTGTAGGACTTGCCCACCTGCTTGGACAGCGATCCACGACCCTCGCCGCGATCCCAGACGGCCTCCTGGGTCACGTAGGTCTCGATGTGGTCGTTCATCTTGAACGGCGCGTGGAAGTACACGTCGATGCCGTAATGCAGCGAGCCGGAGTAGTCGAAGCCGTAATCGAGGGTGGTGGTCATCTCCTCGTTCACGGTCAGCGGCACGCCGAAGATGGGCAGGACCTTGAGGTCAGGGTTCTTCGCGTCATGCTCATTGACATATTCGAGATCAACCTTGCCGTCCCAGCCGCAGCCGCAGCCCAGGGCGCAGATCTCGAGGTCCTTGAACGTATAGTCGCGCACGAAAGGCCCAAAGGTCTTCCCCACGATTTCAGTGCTGATTGCCATTGCGCTCCCTCCCTATTTCAAAAGCTTCTTGGCGATTTTGCCCACGCTGGTACGGGGCAGATCTGCAACAACTTCCCAGATCGAGGGGATCTTGAACCCGGCAAGACGGCTGCGGCAGAACGCGGTCACCTCGTCGGTATCCACGCTGCATCCCGGCTCGGGAATCAGAAACGCCTTGACCGCCTGGTCGCGCACCGGATCGGGCACGCCGATGACGGCGGCCTCGGCGACGGCGGGATGCTCCATGAGCACACCTTCCACCTCGGATGCCGAGATGTTCTCGCCTGAGCGCTTGATCATGTTGGACTTGCGGTCCACGAAGTAGAACCAACCCTGCGCGTCGCGATAGCCCTTGTCGCCCGAACGCAGCCACCCGTCGGCGGTGATGGTCTTGGCGGTGGCGGCCGGATCCTCGTAGTAGCCCTTCATGACACCCACGCCGGGAATCCCGCGCACCACGATCTCGCCCGTCTCGCCAGGCGCCACCGGCACCCCGGCGTCGTCGACGATCTCCACTTCGTAGCCCAGGCCCGCACGGCCGATGGACGGCCAGCGGCGCTCGCCGTACGGCAGATCGGTCAGGACCCAGCACACCGATTCGGTGGAACCGTAGCAGTTCATGAGGCGAATGCCGAAGCGCTCTTCGAAGGCGTCCTTCTCCTCCTCGGTGATGGCCAGATAGTATTGCGCGGAATGCACGTGATGGTCGAGCTCGCCCTCGTCGCGAGGCTGGAGCATCATCGTGCGAACGAGCATGGCCGTGAGCTGAAGCGACGTGGCGTGATACTCGCGCACCTGCTTCCAGAAGCGGCGCGCGCTGTACTTCTCGATGAACACGAGCGTCGCGCCCGCGGTCAGAACCGGCATGAGAGCGGCCAGATGGAAGTTGGAATGGAACGCCGGCATCGTGGTGAGCAGGCGATCTTCCGGCGTGAGCATGCACTGCCAATCGGTGTAGTAGCCGCCGAACAGCATGTTCGCATGCGTGAGCTCCACGCCTTTCGGGCACGACGTGGTGCCCGAGGTGAAGATGATCATCGCGGTATCCAGCTCGGAAAGCTCGCATGGAGCCTCCAGGACGTCGGAGCACTTGGCGACCTCGGCGTCGAAATCCACCGAATGACCGAACAGCGGCTCGCCCGCATGGTGGTGCGAAACCAGCAGATGCTTGATGGGATAGATGCGCTCGACCGGCGCGGGCACAGGGTTGCGCCACTCGATTTCCGAAGGAACGCCCTCCACATAGAAAGGCTGGCAGTCCGGCTCGGCAACTACGATGTCGATGTGGCACTTCTCGTAGACGAAGGCGCACTCCTCAACCATGTTCGCCATGTTGATGGGCACAGCCACGGCGCCGATCTTCGCAAGCGCCATAGCAGCCGACACGCATTCCGGCGAATTATAGAGCTGGAGAGCGACGTTATCGCCCTTCTTCACGCCCAGAGAAAGAAAGTAATTGGCAGTGCGGTTGATGAAGCGGTCGAACTCGGCGTAGGTGAATACCTGCTTCTGCCCCGCCTTGCTCTGATACTCCATGAAAACGTGGTCGCCACGCTCGACACGCAGCCGCTCCCAAAGGCTGCGCAGGTCGTCGTTACCTACGATGGTACTCATTGCAGTCCGTTTCCGTCGTATGGCCCCTTAAAGATGGAGCCCGCACGAGGCGGGCTCCATATCGTCCCTCACGATGCGCGAGCGCGCATCAGAATCAGGCGTCGATTAGTTCTCGCCGACAGCGATGGCGCCTTCGGCAACCAGCTCGTCGATCTTCTCCTTGGAGTAACCCAGCTTGGTGAGCACGTCCACGGTGTCGCCGCCCTTGGCGGGCATGGGACGCCAGATCTTGCCGGGGGTCTGCTCGAAGCGAGGCATCGGAGAGAGGCCCTTGAAGGTCTCGCCGTCTTTGGTCTCCCACTCGACGAAGTTGCCGCGGGCGGCCATATGGGGATCCTTCACCATGTCCTCGAACTCCAGGACGCTCTGAGCGGCGATGGCATGCTCGGCGAGGATGTCCTCGAGCTCAAGCTTGGTGCGCTCAAGCAGCCAAGCCTCGAGACGCTTCTCGAACTCCTTGGCGATGGGCATGGACAGCCACAGGGAAGCGGTGTCCTCGGGCAGGTCGGGGGTACCCCACTGATCGCCCAGGCCCAGCTCCTCGATAATCCACTTGTTCTGGCGGATGCCGAACAGGTTCAGAGCGATGAAGCCGTCCTTGCACTTGTACACGCCGATGCCGCACAGGTTCTGGTTGCGGGCGCCAGCGCGACCCCAGTTGATGCCGTCGTTGAGGTAGTCGACCAGGTAGTACTGGCTCATGTACATGATGCCCTCATACATTGCCCAGTCGATGCTCTCGCCCTCGCCGGTGCGCTCAGCCTTGCGCAGGGCGGCCAGAGAAGCGCCGATCAGCAGGTAGGAGTTGATGTAGTCACCGGAGTAAGGCATGGTGATCATCGGCTGCTCGGGAGTGCCGTTCTGGCAGGTGAAGCCAGCATAGGGGCCCACGGTGCCGTCGTAAGCGGGACGCTTGACGCGGTCGGGATCGCCGAACTTACCAAAGCCGGAGCAGTGGACGATGACCAGCTTGGGGTTAACGGCCCACATATCCTCGTCGGTGAAGCCCTTGCGGTCCCAGGTGCCGCCCTTGGAGGACTCGAAGAAGATGTCGGTGTCCTTCAGCATGTCAAGCAGGACCTGCTTGCCGCCGGGGGTGAACTGGTTCAGCTGGACGGAACGGCAGTTACGACGCTCGGCCTGAGCAGCGTTCTTGGCGTCGCGCACGGTGTCGCCATAGCCGGTGTTCTCGAGCCAGGTGACGTCGGCACCCCAGTCAGCCATGATGTTGCAGGCGCGGGGAATTGCCTCTTCCATAGCGGCGAAGACAATCTTCACGTCGTCAAGAACGCCAAAGGACGGCTTCTCGGTAGGAATTGCAGCCATTGGACTTCTCCTCACACTCAAAGAATTAGAAACTGCATGAGTCATCTTTGTAAGGATGGCTCGCCTGCGAGGGCCCGCAATGCTGCGGGCGCCCGCAGGAGGTGAAGCGGGCGGCGAGAGTGGCCGCCCGGATTCAACTTACTGGCGGTAAGGCTTGATGGCCATCTTGGAACCGGTGAGAATCATCATCTCGTCGGTGCCGCCGGAGATGCGGTCGACGCGCAGGTCGCGCCAGATGCGATTGATGCGATGCTCGGAAGCAACGGAGATGCCGCCGAGGATCTGCATGGCGTCGTCAACAACCTCGAAGGAAGCGTTGGCGCAGTAGTACTTGCAGCGAGCGGCCTGACCGGCGTCGACGTCGCCACCCAGGTTGACGTCGGCATTCCAAGCGGCCTCGTACAGCATGTTGCGCATGGCGTCGAGCTTGATCTTCATGTTGCAGAACTTCAGGGAGTTCAGCTGGAAGCGAGCGATCGGCTTGCCGAAGGCAACGCGGGTCCAAGCATGCTTAGCGGCATCCTCGAAGGCGGAGATAGCGGTGCCGTAGTCGCAGGCACCCACGAGCCAGCGCTCGAAGTTGAAGTCGGAAACGCCGCGGTTGAAGCCGTTGCCCTCTTTGCCGAAGAAGTCCTTCTCCTCCATCTCAACGTCGTTGAGGTAGACCTCGCAGCAGGAGTCCATGCGCAGGCCCAGCTTGGTCAGAGGCGACAGGGAAACGCCCGGCTTGGACATATCAACGAAGAACTCGGAGATGGTGTCCGGATTGTCGGCGTCGCGGCACATGATGATCAGGTACTTCACGCCCTTGGAGGAGGTGATGAAGGTCTTGGTGCCGTTCAGGTAGATCTTGCCGTCGCGACGCTGATAGGTGGTCTGCAGGCCAGACACGTCGGAGCCGGCGCCGGGCTCGGTGCAGGCGGAGTTGACTACCTGCTCGCCGGTACCAAGGTACTTCAGGCAGGCTTCGATCTGCTCCTCGGTGCCCTCGCGGACGATGGTGTTGTAACCGGTCAGCAGATACAGGACATAGGTGGGGGCGCCATACTGGCCGAGCACCTCGTAGATGGCCATCAGCGTGGTGATGGGCTCCTCGAGGCCCAGGCCGCCATGCTCCTCGTCGAGCATGATGCGGTCGAAGCCGAGCTCGCACAGACCCTTAGTCCAGCGCAGCGGGTACTCGTGCTTCTCGTCGCACTCATGGAAGTAGGTCTCCCAGTTCTCGGACTCCATGTAGTCGCGATAGGAATCCACGATCAGCTGCTGCTCGTCGGACAGTTTGAAATCCATGTCAACCTCCTGTAGTTTCGGATTTCACCTTCCGGTCCTCCGCCTTGCGGCTTCGGGCCGAATTACCAAAGACGTACGCCATATCAGGCGGGCGTATGCGCCTCATGAGCGGTGCCCGGGAGGGCTGGGTGGACAAAGGAGGCTTCCAACTGCGTACCGCTCATGAGAAGCATGCGTTGATCATGCGTCTCATAGGTCTTGTCAAGGGGTTTCACGGGGCGGGCAGGCGGTATGTCTTGCCCGCCCCATATCTGATGAGAGTTCCCGACGGTCACGTCGTCGGCAGGGGGTCTTACGCGTTAGTTCTCAGCGTTAGCAGTGTTGGCGGCAGCGTGCTTCTTGACGGTGCGCAGGCACATGATCAGCATCACGATGCCGAAGACTGCGAACATGATTTCGAAGCCGAAGATCATGTCGTACGCCGCGGTGCCGGAAGCGTCGATCATGGAGCCGTACCAGGTGTGGATGAACACGTCGGGCACGAAGCCGATGACGGACAGCAGGCCGGAAGCGGTGCCGAAGATTCGCATCGGGATACCCAGCTCAGACAGAGGGGAGGAGCCGATGGAGAAGGCGCCGTAGGTGAAGAATCCGAACACCACGACCAGGGCCAGAGCAACCATGGCGAGGTTGGTGTCCTGAGGCAGGACGATGAACACGCCCAGGACCACGATAGCCATCACGAAGCAGCCGAGAATGGTCTTGGTGGACTTGATGCGAGCAGCGATGACGCCCAGGACAGGACCAGCGAGCAGGCCGATACCATAGGTACGGATGAGGCCGGCGACGTTGACCATGTTGGGGTCGGCGCCCATGGCGGTCAGGTACGGGGTGGTGTAGGTAGCGCCCTGGTACACGCAGTACACTGCGAAGTACGCGAGGCATGCCCAGATGACGCCGGGGGTCTTGACGGCCTCGAGAGCGTCGGCCAGGCTGAACAGCTTGGAGTCCTTGTTGATCTCGCCCTTGAAGTCGGGGATCAGGATGAAGGACAGAACACCCAGCAGAGCGATCAGCACGCCCAGGAAGATGAGCAGAGCCTGCACGCCCTGAGCGGGCACGGGGATAGCGGCCACGATGGCAGCGTTGATCAGGCCGATGACCAGGCCGGCAACGCCGTAGATGGAGTAGCTCACGCCGATGCGGGCGGGATACTCGTTCTCCTCGCAGCACAGACGGATGACCTTAAAGCGAGTGCCCCACCAGATGAGGATGGAGGTGATGCCCATGCCGATGAACAGAACATAGCACATGAACAGCGAAGGCAGCGTCGCATAGATGAAGGTCAGGATGGCGGTGCCCACGAAGCCAACCCAGGCCAGGGTGCGCATGCGGAACTTGTCAGCCACGATGCCGGAGGGCAGGTAGCAGATGAGGGCCGCGATGCCGTAGCAGGACACCAGAGCGCCGAGGTCGGCGTTGGTGCAACCCAGAGCCTGCATCAGGGGCTCGTAGAACACGTTCTTCAGATACATCGGGGTGTAGATGATGGAAGAACCCATGGAGATGAGGATGATCAAGAACCACTTGTGCAGACCGCTGAGGTCCTTGTAGGTCACCTCGCCCTTGCTCTTAGCAAGAAAAGACATTGTTTTCCCTTTCTCAAGTAAGGCCTGCGAAACCCTCTCACGCTTCGCAGGAATCCAGACGTCCCTTCTTGTCTATAGCCCTTGGAAGATCGTTCGCCTAAGGTAAGGTTCGCGTTCGCGCGATTCATGTTCGCTTCGAGCATCCGAGGAATATAGATAGGAACGGGAATCGTCTTGCCGTCGTCGGACGGCTTGCGTTTCGGCCCCCTTAGCCGACGTGCATCCGCCTCCTTTCACGGGTGAATGCCCCTTGCCCCCACTCGCATGCTCAAAACCTTGCCTGGCATGCGCATTGCGGGGTGCAAGACCAGATGTGGGCATTTTGTGCCGCAAAGAGCAAAACGGGTATCGCTCGAACGCCATGAAATCCTCATTACCTGAATACTCGCTATCAGGTTTTTTTCGACTACTCATTTTTTAGGGATACACCTCACGTGGCGTTATCTTGTATCTTAGATGCGTAACAATTCTGCAAGGGTTAAGTAATCACCCCCTATTGCTCCTCGAAATGGAGTACTGTTTTATAGGACGCGATGATAGATAGTTGGGTATTCCATAGGAAGCGAGGATGCCTTGGAACAGATTTCAGGCTCTGCCGCCACTAAATTGACGGAGGAAACCAAGGAACGTTTCGGCTTGTACTATCTCGCCACCACGCTGCTGCTCGCGTGGTATTACAGCCTTTGGTTCACGCCCAACATCTTCGTGCATAGCAATTTACTGTCCGATAACGTCACGTTTTCGTGGCTTGCGACACTCGCCGCGTCGGGAATCGCGTTTCTGGTTCTGGCGAATCTCTTTAATAAGATAGATAAGCAGCTCTATCAGATGCCGTCGCTGATGATCATCGCCGGTGTCGTTGCCGCAGGGGCCACAGCGTCTTACACGCTGTGGAGCGACGCCGTTTTAAACACTGTAGCGGCACTCGTGATATTCCCTCTCCTCTTCGGCCTCTCCAACGCCATCATCTGGATCGGACTGGGCGAATATCACGCCCGTAAGAAGTCCTCGTTCTCCACCCATAAGTTCCTGGGTGTGTTCGGCGCGGTGATGCTCGCCTCGATGCTTTTCACCACCATTGCGCCTCACATCGTGGCCGTAGCGTTTGTGACGCTGCTCCCCATCGCAAGCGTGGTTCTCTACCTGCATGAAAGCAAGGCGCTCGGTGCTACCCCGCTCCCCACGCTTCTCCCCACGGACACGCGCAAGAAGACGCTTAAACCCACGGTGATCATCTCCGTGACCATCTTCATCGGATGTGCGGCCTGCTACTACAACATCGCCATCATCCCGTCAGACATGCTGAGCCCGGGCGGCATCTGGCCCGATGACATGTCGTACGTGATTGGCATTTCGTGCTCGGCCCTGGCCGCCGGCGTTATCGCCATCTGCCAGGCGACCATCTCCAAGAACATCGTCACCTACCGTTTCCTCCCCTGGCTGCTGGTGGCCACGGTGGCGGCGATTTCGCTCTTCGTTAACGGCGATCCCCTGCTGTATCCGTATTCATTCATCATCACCGTCGCCATCGCGGGAATCTTCGAAGTCATGCTGATCGGATACTTCGGTACGCTTTCCGCTAAAGGCTTTGTGGCCACCGCCATGGCTTTCGGCATGTCCAGCGCCGTAGTGCGCCTAGGGTTCTTCTTCGGCGACAGCGTGGCCGTGTTCTACGAGCAGAACCCCGTGCTTCACGAGCAGCTTTCCACCGAAACGGCAATCGTATTCCTATGCCTGCTTGCCATTTGCCTCATTCCGCTCATGCGCCAAGAAAGCGTGATTCTGCAGCTCACCACTGCCCCGTCTAAGAACAACGAGGTTGAAGAGGTGTGCGACGCCGCCATCGCCGAGTTCGCGCTCTCTAAGCGCGAGGGCGAGATCCTCAAGCTGTTCGCGCGCGGCTACACCATCGACAGTATCTCCAAGAAGCTCGTCATATCGCCCTACACCACGCAGACGCACGTGCGCCACATCTACTCCAAGATGCACGTGCACAAGCGCTCAGAGCTCTTGGACTACATCAACATGCACCGCTCCGAGTAGGCTCCCAATCCCCCTCCCTCGAAAGACCGTGCCATGGCTCGCTCATACCGCTTAATGAGGCTACCAAGCGTTGGGTTGGTCAAAAAGAGCGAGCAATGGGCGTAACGCCTGCTGAAAACCTTCCATATGGTCATTTCTGAAGCGAATGGGCGATTTCACAATTTAAGAAACCAGGCTAGCCATCCAATACATGCCATTTGTCGCAATACATGCCTCGTTTCGTTCGAAACAACCCCTCATCTATCGTTCGGCGAGCGGTTTTGAGAAATCAGAACAGTTACGTGAACAAGATTGCCACCCATTTGGTTCATTTTTTGACCGTCAGACCTCCTACAAACGTCCTAATCGCCCAGACGATTCAAAATTGACCAGCTGATGGGCCGACCCGCTCAGCATACGCAAACTGAGTATGTGGTTGAACGGGATGCTGCCCCAGTGACATTGTGATCCACGGACAAATACGGACACACTTTTGTCCTATAAGCCCCAACTACAGCATGCATTCAAGCGCAATGCATAACGACGCAGACCATACCCAGACACAACTCATATCCAGTACGTCAGTGAAAAAAGAAAGGACCGGGGGGTTTCCCGGTCCTTTCAATGCATCATAGCGGAAGCGACGCTCAGTACCCGTGGTGGGTCCGATAGAGGCAGCCTTCGGTATCCGCAATAGGCTTAGCCGAAGCGGTACTCAACACCCATGGTGGGCTGAGGATTCTCCCACTTCTTGATGATGGTGTCGCCGCACGCGACGCGGCAGGTGCCGCACTCGAGGCAGCCGGCGTAGTCGAAGGACTTACGGCCTTCCTCGTCGCGCTTGTACAGCGCAGCGGGGCACACCATGATCAGCTTGTCGAACTCCTCGTCGGAGGGCTCGTCGACCAGCTCGATGTGGGCGCTGGTCTCGTCGACCTCGTACTTGTTCAGCGACAGGTACTCGTCGACGTTGACGGTGAATTTGATGTCTCGACTCATAGGGCCTTCATCGCTCCCCTCACGTCCTTGAACAGGTTCATGAAGCCGACGCCCTTGACGATGGGCATCATGGTCTTCTTCATGGGCGGCACAGGGGTGCCGTCAACGACGAACATGCCGTTCATCATGTCGCGGATCATCTCCGGGTAGCCGCAGAACATGCGGTCGAAGTGCTCCATGAAGTTAGGCACGTTCTTGAACTGGCGCAGGTCCTTGAGGACGAAGGAGTTCTCCAGGGCGTCCACATAGCACTGCAGGCCGGCCTTGGAGGTGTCGCCCGCGTCGAGCGCCTTGGCGGCAGCCTGGCCAGCCATCTGGCCAGCGGCCACGGCGTAGTCCATGCCGCGCACCGTGTAGCCCAGGTTCACGCACATGGTGGCGTTGTCGCCGGCGATGAGCACGCCGTCGGCAATCAGGTCGGGCATCGTGGTGATGCCGCCCTCGGGAACCATGTGGCCGGAATGCTCGACCAGCTTGGCGCCCTTGAGCACAGGAGCGACCTCGGGACGGTTCTTCAGGTCCTCGAGCATCTGATACACAGGCACGGTGGCCTTCTCAGCAGTAGCCTCGATGCCGGCAACGATACCGATGGAGATGGACTCCTTGTTGGTGTAGATGATGCCGCCACCGAAGGTGCCATGCGTGCAGTCGCCGGCGAACAGCCATGCGGCACCCTCGCCGGGGTTGCACTGGAAGCGCTTCTCGATCTCCTCAGCGGGGAGCTCGAAGACTTCCTTCACTCCCACGGCCATCTGGGCCGCGGAGGGCTTGGGGGCGCCCACGGCCTGTTCAGCGAGCAGGGAGTTCGCGCCGTCGCACAGGACGACGACATCAGCGGTGATCTCGTCGCCGCCGGCGGAAACGCCGGTGACCTTGCCGTTCTCGTCCTTCAGCAGCTCTTCCACGGCGATGCCGTAGATGTACTCGGCGCCGGCGTCCTCAGCCTGCTCGGCCAGCCACTGGTCGAAGGTGGAACGGAGCACGGTGTAGGACTCCTGGCCGTCCTTCAGCAGAGCGTCGGAGGCGAAGTCGATGGTGAAGTTGGAGTCGGGGGACATCAGAGAGATGCGCTCGTGCGAAACCTTGCGCTCGAACGGAATCTCGTCGTAGTTGTCGGGGAAGACGGCACGCAGGCAGTGACCGTAGATACGGCCGCCCGTCATGTTCTTCGCGCCGGCGAAGTTGCCGCGCTCGACCACGAGCACGGACTTGCCCGCCTTCGCGAGCTCATAGGCCGCCACCGCACCGGCGCAGCCGGAACCCACGACAATTGCGTCGAAGTCAGCCATTGGCTTACATCCTTTCACGGGGGTTGCGTCCCGAAAGGCTTCCGGGACGTGCCGCCGGGCGTGTGCCCCGCGGCATTCTAGATTGAGGGCGCGCCCGAAGACGCGCCCTCACGTGCTTATGAGAAAGCTAGTCCATCACGCCGCAAGACGGGCGGACGGAACGCGACCGATGCCTACAGGGCGGCGGTCAGCGCAGGGAGGACGGTCTTGATGTCGCCCACCAGACCGTAGTCGCACTGCTTGAAGATGGGGGCGTTCTTGTCCTTGTTGATGGCGAACAGAGCACCCGCGCGGTTGCAGCCGACCATGTGCTGCATCTGGCCGGAGATGCCGCAGGCCACGTAGACCTTGGGGGACAGCATCAGGCCGGACACGCCGATGTAGACCTCGGTGGGCAGCCAGTCGACGCCCTCGGTCAGAGGACGGGAGCAGCCGAGGCCGGCGCCCAGCTTCTCGCACAGGTCGTCGGCGAGCTTGAGCTCGTCCTTCTCGGCGAAGCCGCGGCCAGCGGCCACGACGACGTCGGCCTTGAACAGGTCAACGCCGCTCTTCTCGATGGGCTTGGAGGCCACGAGCTTGACAGCCTTGGCGGGAGCAACCCAAGCGAGCTCCTCGACGGCGTTGGTGCCGGAGGCCTGAGCCTCGGCGAACACGCCAGCACCCACGGTGTAGAAAGCGACGGAGCCAGCAGCCTTCTGCTGCTTCTGGCCGACGCCACCGAAGAACATGTTGGTGGCGACGTCGCCCTCGAAGGCGATGACGTCGGTGATCACGGAAGCACCGGCATGGGCGGCCAGCTTGCCGGCCACAACCTTGACGTGCTTAGTGGGCTCGGCGAACACAGCGCCGGGCTGCTCGGCATCGAAGGCGGCGATCACGGTGTCGGCGGCGTCGTCGAACACAGCACCCTCGGGCAGAGCCACATGCAGAACCTTGTCGGCGACAGCGGCGGGAACCTCCATGTCGCCCACAGCGACGAGAACGACCTCGTCAGCCACGGTACGGGCGCCGGCGCACAGCTCGCGGGCGGCGTCGGAACGTTCAGCGAGAACGAAAGCTTTCATCTCTTATATCCTGCCTTTCCCTTACAGCGCGGCCTTGATGGCGGCGGCGAACTTCTCGATGGCGCCGTCGTCGGCGGCGTCCATGATCTCGAGCTTGCGGTCGGCCTGCTCGGGGGCCTTGCAGTCGACGACCTCGATGGCGTTGGCGTAGGAGCCCTCGGCGCCAGCGACGTTCATCGGCTTCTTGCCGGCAGCCAGGATGTCCTTCATGCCGGGGATGCGGGGCAGCGCGATGTCGGGGGTGACGGACACGACGGCGGGCAGCGGAACCTCGACGGTCTCGATGACATCCTCGAGGGTGCGCTCGACGGTCACAAAGCCGTCGCCGGCCTCGATCTTGGTGGCACCGTTGACAACGGGCAGACCCAGCTTGGCGGCCAGCTGCACGTCAACCTGCTGCGCGTAGTTGTCGGCAGAGCCGTCGCCGCACAGGATCAGGTCGTACTCGCCCACCTTGGCGATGAGCTCAGCCAGGGCCTCGGCGGTGGCATGGGCGTCAAGGCCGTCGCAGGAATCGTCGGCGGTCATATAGAGCTCGTCGACGCCACGGGCCAGAACGTTCTTCTTCATCTTGGAGTCGTCGATCTTGGAGCCACCCACGGTGACGCCCACGACGCTGGAGCCCTCGTTGGCAGCGGCCAGCTGAGCGGCGGCCTCCATGGCGTTCAGGTCGTAGGTCGAGACGATCGGCTTAGCCTTGGAGTAGTCCAGGCTGCGGTCACCGGACACCTGGATGTCCTGATCGTCAGGAACGACCTTGAAAGAAACAACGATTTTCATCTTGTGCCTTTCCCTTCTCGGTAGCGTTTCTTCTTCTGCCTCTCGCGTTGCAAATCGGAGTCCGTAAGCACGAAGCCCTCGACGCAACGGGTTTGCCTCTTGCCCGATGCGCATCTACGAAGGAATTGCGTGCTTCGCCTCCGATGCGGACGGGCTAAGTATAGCGTAAAAATCGAAGTGTTACGTTGGGATTGATGCGTAACACCGCTGCGAACCACCCCGCAAATACAGCATCACGGCACCTGAATTCAATGCGATTTTGCTCGCATTTAACCAGGTCATCGAAAATACTCGTTTTCTTGTGATGTAAAAAACGGGGTTTCGCGGCAAAAAAGTGAGCGATTCGGGCCTCGTTCGCGGCGAATGGCGGCCAAGGAGCCCGCCGGATTTCTTGCGCCGCTTGCGCGACCCCGATAGCGCCCTGTATGAAAAGGGGCGGATTGAAGGAAATTTCACATCCCCTTCATAATCCGCCCCATTTTAGGACGCTGAACCGCCGTTCGCCGTCATTGGTGTGACGTTGAACCGCGTCAGTAACACGAACTAGTCGGCGTACTTCTTGGCGACCTGACGGCCGGCGATGTAGGCCATGATTTCATGGGTGCCGCCGCCGAACATGTTGCCGCGCATGTCGGCCCACAGACGGCCGATGCGAACCTCGGTGGTGTAGCCAAGGCCGGCGTAGATCTCCAGAGCCATGTCGGCAACCTGGAAGCACTCAGCGCAACCGTAGCGCTTCAGCAGAGCGGAGTCGAGCTGCACCGGAATGCCGTTGTCGAGCTCCCACAGCACCTTGTACAGCATGTTGCGGGTGTTCTGAACCTTGATCTCCATGTCGGTCAGGAGCTCCTGGATCATCTGGAACTTGGCGATCGGCTTGCCGAAGGCGAGACGCTGGTTGGCGTACTTGGCGGCGTCCTCGAGGGCGGCCTGAGCCAGACCAACCTGCTCGGCCACGATGAAGGCGCGCTCAACCTCAAAGTTCTTCATGAGCATCATGAAGCCTTCGCCCTGCTTGCCCATGCGGTCAGCCTCGGTCACCACGACGTCGTCCAGGTAAACCTCGCAGAACGGGATGCACTGCTGGCCGATCTTGTGCAGAGGAGCGGTGGAAACGCCCTCGCGGTCCATATTGATGTACCAGAGGCTCATGGAACCGTTCTCGCGAGAGGGATCCTCGTCCTTGGCGATGACGATGGTGTACGGCAGGGCGGCGCCCATGGTAACCCAGGTCTTCTGGCCGTTCAGACGGTAGGTGCCGTCCTCCTGCTTCTTGGCGACGCAGGTCATGGAGCGGTTGTCGGAACCAGCACCGGGCTCAGAGATGGACAGAGAAGCGATGGGCCAACCGGTCTCCATGTAGTGGTCGACGGCGTGCTGCTTCTGCTCCTCGGTGCCGAACTCCATGATGTCGAACATGGACAGGGAGTTCTGATAGAGGATGTGCATGCAGCCGCTGCAACGATACAGCTCTTCGATCATCAGGCCGATGGTCACCTTGTCGGCCGGGATTCCGCCGTACTCCTCGGGGATACCCATCAGACCGAAGCCTGCATCGCGATAAGCCTCGGCGATCTCGTCGGGCATGCTGTTGGTCTCGTACATCTCCTTGATGACGTCCTCGGTGAAGTAGCGATCGCAGAACTCGCGCACGCTCTCGAGCAGCAACTCCTGTTCATCGGTCAAAGCGAAATCCATATTTTCCTCCTCGAATGTAGGATTTGGCCTAGCTGAATGAGCGCATGGACGGCCCGTTCAGTCTTTCTATGGCGAGAATACTCACTTTTCACACCCTCATGGATGGTCAGTTTTTTTGTTTTGTATAAATTTTTTTCAAATTACGGTCATTTGGCCGTTTTCGTATAAATCTTGGAGAATTCATAAGCAATGGATATAAAACGCAGTTCAGGGCTTATTTCGCATCATTTTTCGCCAATCTGTACTACAATTATCGAAGTTTGTCCTAGGGCATTTTTTAAAAACTGTACCGCATTTGACGTTCATGCTCTTCCAAGGCATCCGCCTTGCGTCAGCGGACTCGCGCGAAAGGAATAGAGAGGCATATGAGTTCTGTCGACACCATGTCAATCATGGGCGAGGCGTTTGTCGAGCTAGCCGCTCAATCGCCCCTCGAGAAGATCTCGGTATCGGACATCGTCGCCGCGTCGGGCAAGAACCGCAAGACGTTCTACTACCACTTCGAAGACAAAAGCCATCTGATTCGCTGGATCTTCCGCAGCGATTTGGCCGAGGTGCTGCATGAGCGCTTCGACGAAGAGCACCTCGTGTACGAGAACCCGCAAGACCCCGGCGCCATGCCCGAGCTCCCCTACTACGCGTTCCGCAAAAGCGGAGTGCGCTCGCTGGACGGTTCGGAATTCATACGCGCCCTGGCCGACACGCTTCAGAAGCGCCCCGAATACTACGGCAAGGCGCTGCGCGGCGTCGAGCCCGACAGCCTGCGCGCCTACCTGGTTCGCCTTTACGTGCCCGCATTCGAGAAAGACATCCATTTCATTCTGAGCAACCGCTCACTCGACCGCGCCAACGTGAAGTTCCTGGCCGAGTTCTACGCCGGCGCGCTCGTGTCGTACCTGGCCTCCAAGGCCTCCTCCCCCGCCACCTCCCATGACCTGCTCCATGACATGGGCCCGTTCGGCAACATCATCCACTCGTCCATGGAAAACGAAATCAAAGAGCAGCAGATGCGCCGCAGCTTCTAAGCAGCGCTGGCAAAGAACAATCCCCCTTGCATACAAAAAGGCTCCGGAACGAATCCGGAGCCTTTGTTTTAGGCGCATGCCTTATTGCGGACGCAGCCCAGCGGGCAGTGCGCCCTAGAATCTTGGCGAATGATTAAGCGCCGAAGAAAATGCCGATCTCGCGCTCGGCGGACTCGGGGGAGTCGGAGCCGTGGATGACGTTCTCGTCCATGATCAGGCCAAAGTCGCCGCGGATGGTGCCAGGGGCAGCCTCGGCGGGGTTGGTGGCGCCCATGAGCGTGCGCATCTTCTTGATGGCGCCCTCGCCGGACACGACCATCTTGACCACGGGGCCGCTGGTGATGTACTCGATCAGGCCGTTGTAGAAGGGCTTGCCCTCATGCTCGGCGTAGTTGGCGGCAGCCTGCTCGGGGGTCACGTTGGCAAGCTCCATGCGCTCGATGGTCAGACCGCTGCGCTCGATGCGGGCGATGATCTCGCCCATGTGACGGTTGCGCACGGCATCGGGCTTGAGCATGGAATAGGTCTTCTCAATTGCCATTCTGATTTTTCCTTTCTCGATAATGCCACAGGCATTTGACGGCGAATGCGAAACATAAGAAGCAGGCCGCCTGCGCATTATCAACGCGGCGCACGACGACCCGCCGGGATTACTGCTGCTGGGAGGCGAACTCCATCTCGATGTCAGATATCTTCCATCCGATCAGGTCGCGCACCATTTCGACGCGGTAGGTGACGTCTCCCCCTTCGGCCGCCTGGGCGGTCACGTATACGGTGGAGTTGGACATGCTCTTATCCACGGAGTTCACCGTGATATCGGAGTCCTGCACCACGCCGCGCATCTCGGAGTTCACCGCGTCAGCGCTCATGTTGGAGGTGAAGTACTCCTGAGCGTTGGACGTGTCGGAGAACAGGCCGCGCACCACGCTCTCCTGCGTGGGATAGCCGTAGCCCTGCGTGTACAGGAACACGCAGCCCGCGGCGGCGATCAGAAGCAGCGCGAACAGGAACACGAGAATCTTCAGACCCACGTTGCGGCGCTTGCGATCCTTCTTCGCGATGCTCTTGGAATAACGCTCGAGTTCTTCCTCGCTGGCGTTGAAGAAGCGGTCGTCGCCCGAAGCGTAGCCGTCCTGCACGTCATAGCCGTAGGCCTCGGCCGGGAAGTACTGCGGGTCGGTGTAGTAAGGATCCTGTGCCATGAGCGGGGCGCCGTCAGCGGCGACATCCAGGCCGGACATGTCGGACTGAGGCTCGATGGCCTGCGTCTGACCCGCGAGGGGCTGCATGGCGGCGGTGCCGGTGGCCACGGCCTTGGCAGCCAGGCTGTAGTCGACGCTTGCCGACTCGCTCAGGAAGTAGGTCTTGTCGGCCAAGGCGGCCTCGAAGGCGCTCATGGCCTTCTGCATCTGGTTGCAGGCGACATACGCCTGGCCCAGGTTGGCATACATCTTGTTGCGCGTGGCGGGGTCCATGTCGAACTGCAGCGCGCTCTCGTAGGACTGCACGGCATCGGCCGGACGGTTGAGCGCCATGAAGCACACGCCCAGGTTGAGCAGCGCCTTCGTGGGATCGGGATTGCGCGCGTCCAGCGCGGCCTCGCGGAACGCCACGCCCGCCTCGGCGTTCTTGCCCAGCTTGAGCAGCGCGTTGCCCATGCCCAGGTAGGCTTTGTAAGGAGCGTCGTACTTCGCGTCGGAAACGGCGATCTCAAAATGCTCGACCGCATCCTCGTAGTCATGCAAGAAGGCGTAGGCCTTGGCCAGGTTGCAGTTCACCGCGCCGCACGCGTCGTAGGCAGCATCGGTCGTGGCCTGCGTGTAGGCGCTGATGGCCTCGTCGAACTGCTGCAGCTGCAGATAGCAGTTGCCCAGCTGATGATACAGATAGCCAACATCCCCGGGCCCCTTGGCAATCGTGGGGTCGGAGATGCACTGCCCGAACAGAGCGAGCGCCGTCTGGAAATCGCGAGCCTGGTAAGCTGCGCGTGCGGATGCGATGTACTGGTTGTCAATCATGGAAGTCGTCTTCTCCTTGGGCCGTTTCCCGTCGCTTGCGCGGGGAGCGGGCCACGATGGGTGCGTTTAATCTGCGTTCTCGATGACGATGGTCTCGATCACGTCGCCGACGCGAAGCTGCGCGATGACGTCTTTGCCCTCGATGGTCTGGCCGAACACGGTGTAACCGGAGTCAAGACCGTGCTGCGGGCCCAGGCACAGGTAGAACTGGGAGCCGGCGGAGTCGGGCATCTGGGAGCGAGCCATGGCCAGCGCGCCGTCGTCATGGGAGTTGTGGGGGTTGGTGGTGTACTCCTGCTTGATGGTGTAGCCGGGGCCACCGGTGCCCAGACCCGCCCACGGATTGCCCGCGGCGGCCTTCACCTGCTCGGGGTCAAGGTCGCGCGTGTTGGGGCAGCCGCCCTGGATGACGAAGCCGGGAACGTAGCGATGGAACTTCAGGCTGTCGTAGAAGCCCTTGCGTGCGAGCTCCACGAAGTTGCCCACGTGGATGGGGGCGTCTTCGCCCGCGAGCTGAACGCGGATGTCACCCTTGGACGTCTTGATGACGGCGACCTCGCGGCCGCTGGGCTTGTATTCGGGGGTGTACAGCGCCATCGTGCTTCCTTTCTCTCACTATATAAATGGTGCGCGCGGCATCATGGATATGCGAATGGCGTTTAGGACGGGCCTAGCCCCGTCGACGAAACGCCAACCAACCCGTAAATGGTGCGCTCGGCGGGGCTCCCGCGTCCGCTTATACGGACGTTCGACCCCCGGCCAAAGCCTTCGGGCAAATTCCTAAAAACTGCCCACCCGGCAGTCTTTTCGTAGCGGAATTCCACCCGAACGGGTTCGAACCCGCCGACGGAACACCAACGTACTTGCAAATGGTGCCCTCGGCGGGATTCGAACCCACGGCACCTTGCTCCGGAGGCAAGTGCTCTATCCCCTGAGCTACGAGGGCGCATTAGCGTTCGAAATTATACTGTAAAATGAGCCAAGCGAGAAATGAGGATATATGCACGAGAAAATAACCATAGAAAGACTCACCTACGGAGATGCGGGCGTCGGGCGCGCGGCAAGTGGGAAAACTGTGTTCGTGAACAGCGTAGTTCCGGGTGACGTGGTGTCGGTCGATGTGACGGCCGACAAGGGCAATTACCTGGAGGCACAGCTCAACGAAGTGTTGACCCCCTCCCCCGACCGCGTGACGCCCGCGTGCCCCCTGGCCGACATCTGCGGCGGCTGCGGTTGGCAGCAGGTGAGCTACGAGCGCCAGATCGCCGAGAAGCGCGACAACGTGGTGTCGCAGCTGCAGCGCGTGGGCGGGTTCGCTCCTGAACGCGCGCAGGAACTGGTGGCCGCCTGCGTTCCTTCGAAAAAGCAGATGGGCTACCGTAACAAGCTGGAGTTCAGCTGTGCCGATGTGTCCGGCAAGGGATTCATGATGGGCTACCACCGCAAAGGCTCCGACGAGATCGTGGCGCCGGATGCATGCCCCTTGGCGCACAAGGCCATCCAGCGCGTGCCCAAGGCGGTGCGCGGGGCGCTGCGATACCTGAATTCGCGCGGCGACCTGGGAATCTATCGCGTTGGCATCCGCCATTCAGCACGCACGGGCGACCTGGAAATCGCCCTGTGGACCAATCCCAGCGGCTTCCCGCGCGCGATGGTGGCGAAAACGCTCGAACAGGCAACCAAGGCGACGGGCGTGGTGCGCGTGATGACCAGCGACACCGGCAAGGCGCGCAAGCTCAAAGGCATCGAGGTGCTGGGCGGCGCGGCGCGATGGCGCGAACGCGTAGGCGACGAGGAGCTCGCCGTGAGCGCCCCGTCGTTTTTCCAGGTGAACAGCGCCCAGGCCGACAAGCTGGTGAAAATCGCCCTCGACGGACTGGAAATTGGCGAAGAGGATTACGTGGCCGACCTGTACTGCGGCGTGGGAACGTTCACGCTGCCCATGGCACGCGCGGCCGAGATGGTGTTCGCCGTGGAAAGCTACGGCTCCAGCGTGCGCGACCTGCGGCGTGCGAGCGAGGCGGCGCATCTGGACAACATCGAGATCATCGGCGGCGACGCGGCGCGCGAACTGCCCGAACTCGGCGAACTTGACGCGCTGCTGGTTGACCCGCCCCGCGCGGGCTTGGCTGCCGAGATTATCGGCAGCATCGCAGAGGCCGGCCCCACACGCATGGCGTACGTAAGCTGCAACCCTTCCACCTGGGCGCGCGACGTGAAGCGCCTGGAAGAGGCTGGGTACGAGCTTGTGGGCGCCACCCCGGTTGACATGTTCCCCCAGACGCATCACGTGGAGGTCGTCTCGCACTTCAGACGCACGTTCTAGGCAGCCTGGCCGAAAGTGCCCGAGTTCGTTCAAGGTTACGGGAGGTTCACGCGGCATGTCGCGAGCCTTCCGGCGCCTGTGGCGGAGTATACTAAGCTTATAGGGAGAAAGCCTCTCCGCCTTGCGATTTTGAAGGCGCTGCCGATGATTCCGCACGGGCGAAGCACACGACAAGGAGGACATTATGGCACTGAAGAAAATCCTGGTCGCATACGACGGGTCCGAATGCGGCAAGAAGGCGCTTGCGCAAGCCGGCGACATCGCAGGGCTCGATTCGTCCATTGAAGTGGACGTAGTGAACGTTGTGGCGGTGCCGCTGCTTTCCGACGATCAGATGACGAGCTTCGCCTCCATCCTCGACATGATGGAGAAGGACGCCTGGGAGCTGCTTGACCAGGCGGTGGCGATTCTGGACGAGAACGGCGCCGGCGATAATACCGTGCAGGAGCTGCTGGTCAAGGGTACCGACCCCGCGCGCGAGATCGCGAAACTTGTGGAGAAGGAAGGCTACGACCTGGTGATCGTGGGTAGTCGCGGCCTCTCTGGCTGGAAGGAGTTTATGGGCAGCGTGAGCCACAAGCTCCTCGGCGAAGTGGACGTGCCCGTGCTGGTGGTGAAGTAGTCGCCATACCTGCACCGGCGATGAGGCTATCGCTATTCTTGTCGTTTCATACTGCAAGTTCGCATCAATTCTTGCAGTTTCATACGACAAGCAAGAGTAAGTGCCACTGAACGCAAAACGAGCCAGGAAGTTTTCCTGGCTCGTTGCATTTCGTGGAGCGGGTGACGGGAATCCCGCGCCCGCTTCGCGAGCGCTCTACCCCTCGGGCTTCCGCCCTCGGGCGATTCGCTAAAAACCGCCCACTGGGCGGTTTTCTTCACGCGAATCCACCTCATCGGTTCGATTCCCTATACGTCGCTGAACGCAAAACGGGCCAGGAAGTTTTCCTGGCCCGTTGCATTTCGTGGAGCGGGTGACGGGAATCGAACCCGCGTCATGAGCTTGGAAGGCTCAGGTTCTACCATTGAACTACACCCGCATGGTCGGGACGACAGGATTCGAACCTGCGACATCCTGCTCCCAAAGCAGGCGCGCTACCAAACTGCGCCACGTCCCGGCGCTGCTATCCTGTCGAACAGCTTGCCTATTATAGCAAAGGAACGCAGGCCTTCAAGACTTTTCTACAGCATCTCGATCCTGCGCCGCTCGCTTGCGCATTCGACGCGCGGCACAACGGCTTTGCCCCGCGTCGTCGTCGCAGGCCAGCCGCTAATGCGCCAGCTTCTCCTTGAGAGCGCGCAGCGCGTTGCCGCGGTGGCTGATGGCGTTCTTCTCCTCCTGGGTAACCTCGGCGAGCGTCTTAGCGCCGCCGAATTCGTCGGGCAGAAACATAGGGTCGTAGCCAAAGCCGCCCTCGCCCGACAAACCGTGCGCGATGCGGCCCTCGATGGTGCCGAACGCCGTGGTTTCCGAACCGTCCTCATCCACGAACGCCAGTACGCACACGAAGCGCGCCGTGCGCTTCTCGTCAGGCACGCCCTCGAGCTCGGCCAGCACCTTGGCGTTGCTGGCATCGTCGTCGCCATGCACGCCGCAATAGCGGGCGCTGAACACGCCGGGGGCGCCGTCGAGCGCGTCCACGGCCAGGCCCGAGTCATCGGCGAGCGCCGCCAAGCCGGTGGCCTCGTGCGCGGCACGGGCCTTGATGAGCGCATTGCCCTCGAAGGTATCGGCATCCTCAGCGGGTTCGGGGTACGGCTCGCAATCGGCGAGCGTCAGAAACTCCCAGCCCTCGAAGTTGAGCGCGGTTTCGATCTCTTCCACCTTGTGCTTGTTGTTGGTGGCGATAACTACCTTTTTCATCGCTTCGCTCCCCTATTCCAGGCCCAGCACCTGGCGCTGCAGAACTAGCAGCTGCCCAATGCCCTCCTCGGCCATGTCCAGCATGTCGTTCAGGCGGGCGCGCGAGAACGGCACCTGCTCGCCCGTGCCCTGGACCTCGACGAACTCACCCTTGGCATTCATGACCACGTTCATATCGATCTCGGCCGAGGAATCCTCGCGATAGTCCAGATCCAGAAGCAGGCGCCCGTCCACAAGCCCCACGCTCACGGCGGCCACCTGGCCGAACAGCGGATTCACCTTGACCTTGCCCGATGCCTTCCACATCTCGAAGGCATCGTAGGCGGCCACCCAGGCGCCCGTGATGGACGCGGTGCGCGTGCCGCCGTCGGCCTGCAGCACGTCGCAGTCGATGGTCATGGTGACCTCGCCGCCCATGTTGGACAGGTCGCACACGTTGCGTAAGCTGCGGCCGATCAGACGCTCGATTTCCTGGCTGCGGCCCTTGCGGCCCTTAGTCTCGCGCGGCGTGCGCTTGGCCGTCGACGCAGGCAGCATGGCGTATTCGGCGGTCAGCCAGCCCTTGCCCGAGCCCTTGCGCCATGCGCCCACGCGTTCCTCGATGGTGGCGCTGCACAGCACGTGCGTGTCGCCGCATTTCACCAGGCAGCTGCCGGCGGCGTTCTTCATCACCGCGCGCTCGAGCGTCACGGGGCGCAGTTCGCGATCCTTGCGATTACCAATACGTGTTGCAAACATATGATGCTCCTTTGCGGGCAGAAATATACGAAATCGATTCTACAACGTGTCCAGGTCCACATGAGCGGGACGCGCGATTGGCTGGTTGAACACGCGCGAGCCGAACGCTTGGAAATCATCCACGTCGGCCGAGGACGTGAAGAACTCGCGCACCGCTTGGTTGTCGGGCGCAGCAAGCTGGCCGCGGCGCGCAAGGGTGTCGTGGACGTCTTTGGCCATCTCCTCGGCGGAAGAAACCAGCAAAACCCTGTGCCCCATCACGCCGCCGATCAGCGCCTTGAGCATGGGGTAATGCGTGCAGCCCAGCACGAGCGTGTCCACGCCGCACCGGCGCAGCGGCTCAAGGTAGTCCTGCGCGATTTCCTGGAACGCGGGGCGGATGTACACCTTGGAGGCAAGGCTGGTGAGGTCCTCGATGGGGCCCTTGGACATGCGAATGCCCTGCTCGACGATGTCCACGAATTTGGGCGTGGCCGTTGAGAACACGGTGATGCCGGCGTCGATGTGGCGAATGGCGCGCGGATAGCACTCGCTTTCGACCGTACCCTTGGTGGCGATGACGCCCACGCGGCGGTTCCTGGTGGCACGCGCAGCGGCACGGGCGCCCGGTTCGACCGCGCCGATCACGGGGATGGAGAACGTGCGCTGGGCGTGCTCCAAGCCGGCGCCGGTGGCGGTCTTGCAGGCGATGACCAGCATCTTCACGCCGCGAGAC
>NZ_CALUMA010000089.1 GCF_944321625.1 uncultured Slackia sp. | reverse complement strand
AGTCCAAGGCAGATGCGGTCGAAAGGACCCACGTAAGCGCGTTCACGCGCCATGACGCACGCTCCGCCACGCGGCGGAACACGGCGGCATGCGGATGCGTGCGCACGAGCATGGCGTATCCTAGAAGTAAGACGCACCCTCCGGCGATTTTTTGCGGCACGTCGTCGCACCGGGGGAGAGGGCGGCGCGGGCTCATCCGCAAAACCCCGGTGCGCGGGTGTGGGGGCAAAGACTAGGTCAGCCGGAAGAGGACAATTGAAACCTTGAGAAGAGGGAGCAAACCATGAAGCATCGCGCTTCTGTTCTGGCGATCCTCGCATGCGCGTTCTGCCTTGCACTGGGTCTTGCCGGTTGCAGCGGGCAGTCCGAGGAATATACGCCCGCCTTGAAAGACGCTACGGTGTCGTCGCCCGCTATCGGTGAGGACGGCACGTTGCGCGTTGGCGTGGCAGGTGGCGAAAGCGCCCCGTTTACGCTGACGTCGAACGACGAGGTAGTGGGCCTCGACGTGGATATGGCGGCCGCCATCGCCGATCAGATGGGTCTCAAGCTGCAGATCGTCAACGTCGAATCCGATGGTGAGACCGCTCTTGCCAACGGCGAGGTTGACATTCTTATGAGCCAGGTGTCCGACGGTACCTCCTCGCTGTGGCTTTCCGAGCCGTACATTCCTACCGCGATCGCGCTGTTCGCCGGGGCTGATGCGTCTGAGGTGCCCTCGCGCGAGAGCGCACCTTTGATTGCGGCACAGGGGTCTTCCACCAGCGCCTGGGCCGTGAGCACCGCGTACGGCGATAGCAGCCTTGTGTCGAGCGGCGATCTGATGTCGGCCTTCTCCTCTGTCGAGGAAGGCCAGGCGCAGTATGTCGCGGCGTATGCGGTCATCGGCACGTACGCCGCGCTGTATCAGAACGTCGACATGAAGCCCATCGCTCTGTTCGAGCAGCCGGGTGGCTACTGCATCGGTGTTTCGCCTGAGAACGTCGATCTTCAGCAGGCCATCACCGACGCGCTGTCGGCGGTCACCAGCGGCGGCATCTCGAACGTGATCAGCGCCAAATGGCTGGGCACCACGCTCGACCTTGCATCGCTGCCCGTCATCGAGAGCGCATCCACTCAGCCGAGCGACTCCGATGCGCCGCAGGATGAGGGCTCCGAGGGCAATGACGCTGAGGCCGATGCGAATGCCGACGCAGACGCAGATGCCGACGCAGACGCTTCCGCCGACGAGCAGGATGGCGCCGCCGGCGAGGGCGACGGCTCCGATGCGGGCTCCAACGCTGTGGTTCCGGGACAGGCCGCATAGGCTCAATTATGGATTTTCGTGAAGGGACGCGGGGCTTTTCGATATGCCTCGCGCCCCTTTGTTTTAAATGCTATTATCGAGGTAACAATTAGAAGCGACGCTTACGAAGGGCGGAATCATGCTTGAATTGAAGAACATCGTGTTCGAGGTTCCCGTCGACGAGCATTCCTCGAAGACGAAGCGAATCATCGACGACCTCTCACTCACCATCGAGGACGGCAAATTCACCGTCATCACTGGCCCCAACGGCGGCGGCAAGTCCACGCTCGCCAAGCTTATCATGGGCATCGAGCAGCCCACGTCGGGCACCATCCTGTTCAACGGGCAGGACGTCACGCACGCCTCCATCACCGAGCGTGCGAATCTGGGTATCGGCTACGGCTTCCAGCAGCCCGCGCGTTTCAAGGGCATGAAGGTGAAGAAGCTCCTGGAGCTTGCGGCGGGCAAGCGTTTGCCTGCATTGCAGTGCAACGAGTATCTGTCCAAGGTGGGCCTGTGCTCCGCGGCGTATCTCACGCGCGAAGTGGATAAGAGCCTTTCCGGCGGTGAGGTGAAGCGCATCGAGATTGCCACCATGCTGGCGCGCGATCCCAAGCTTGCCATCTACGACGAGCCCGAGGCGGGCATCGACCTGTGGAGCTTCGATCGTCTGACCGAAACGTTCCGCGACATCCATGAGGCGCGCGACGACCGCTCCATCGTGATCATCTCGCATCAGGAGCGCATCATCCAGCTCGCCGACGACATCGTGTGCCTGCGCGACGGCCGCATCGAGGATGCCGGCCCGCGCGACGAGATTATGCCCAAGCTGGGTCTGACTGACCGCGCGCAGTTCGGCTGCACGCTCACCACGCCCACTGAGCTGCATCTGACCAAGATTCCTACCACCTGCTAAATCCGCGGCCTTTTCGACTGGCGGAATTCAATGGGACGGCCTGAGGCGCAGCCTCCGCCGCCTGCAGATTCGCAACAGAGACAGGAGCCTATCATGGCAGAACTGAACAAGATAGATGAAGAGCTGCTCGCGCAGATCGCCGACCTCCATGGCATGCCGCGCGGCGCGTTCAACATCCGCAAAGACGGCCAGCTTGTCGAGCGCAGCTCCAGCGCGAACATCGATATCGAGGCGTTCACCGACAAGCAGGGCATCAAGATCACCGTCGCTCCCGGAACCAAGGGTGAGACGGTGCACATCCCCGTCATCATGACCAAGACGGGCATCACCGACGTGGTGTACAACGACTTCCATATCGGCGAAGGCGCCGACGTGACCATCGTCGCGGGCTGCGGCATCCACAACTCCGGCGACGATGCGACCGAGCACGACGGCATCCACAGCTTCTGGTTGGGCAAGGGCTCGCGCGTTCGCTATGTGGAGAAGCACTACGGCGAGGGCGAAGGCACGGGCGATCGCATCCTCAACCCCACCACCAACGTGTACATGGGCGAGGATTCGTTCTGCGAGATGGAGATGACCCAGCTCAAGGGCGTGTCCTCCACGGTTCGCGAGACCAACTGCGAGCTCGCCGAGGGCGCGAAGCTTATTCTGACCGAGAAGCTTCTGACCCACGGCAAGCAGACCGCTGTTTCCAATATGGATATCCGCCTGAAGGGCGAGGGCTCCAACGTGCAGGTCATTTCGCGCAGCGTCGCTCAGGATGACTCTTACCAGGTGTTCAACCCGCTCGTCGTGGGCGAGGCGGCGTGCCACGGCCACGTGCAGTGCGACGCCATCATCATGGGCAACGCCAAGGTGAAGGCCATTCCCGGCATCGAGGCGGCCAGCGAAGACGCCCAGCTCATCCACGAGGCCGCCATCGGCAAGATTGCTGGCGACCAGATTATCAAGCTCATGACGCTCGGCATGTCCGAGGAAGAAGCCGAGCAGGAAATCCTGAACGACTTCTTGTCGTAAGGTCGGCTTGTCAGCGCCAGAGAGATCCTCGCTGACGTTTTGGCTACCTGCGGATTTCTTTCTTGCATGCGCCCGTGCGCTATCAACACCTATGGAAACTCTACGGCAAGGCCCGCTACGGCGGGCTTTGCCCGTATAATAGAGCGGTTGGAATAATTCGAGAAGGGAAGAGCATGGTCGAAGATCGCGACGGTTATCGGGAGCAGACCGAGGAGGATCTCCAGAACGTTCCCCCGATGAGCACCATGCAGAAGACCATCCTCGCGATTGCGGGGCTCGGCGTCGCGTGCGCCGTGGTCTATATCGTTCTCGTCACGTTGGGCATCATCTAAGCCACGTGCAAACCAGGCTGGGCTTGGCTTCAGCCTGATGGATACGAAAGGCGGAACCGCATGGCCAAACACGCCAAACACGCAAAGCAGACATCTGACATCGAGGGCATGGAGCCTATCGAGGTCGAGGTCGCTGATGCGCAGCTCGATGGTCAAGAGAATATTGATCAGGGGGTCGATCCCCTCAGCCTTGCTACGGGGCAATCGCCCGATTTCGTCGCTCCCGCGGCGGATATGCACAAGCGCAAGTCGCGTCGCATGCGCATCGTCCTCATCGTTGTTTCCACCGTGCTGGTTGCGCTCATCGGCGCTTTGATCTATTTCGCATTCACGCTGGTCAATGAGGCGAGCGATGTGGCGTACCAGACTGCTTCGCGCAGCGATGCCACCACCGAATCGCCCGCCGCCTTGGCATCTGACGCGCAGGACGATGGCGGCCAGCAGCATGGCGACGTTCCCGCTCTGACAAGCCTGTTCGGCAAGACGGTGGATGACGCCGTTGCTGAAGTGGGTCGTGGCGCAACCGTCACGTCCGAGAAGGACATCAAGGAAGAAACCGGCAAGGGCGACGACAAGAAGACCGAGGTCGTCGGCAAGAGCGTTACCGTTGCACTGGCGGATGAGACTACCGACAACAGCGGCAACACCCCTACGCTCTACCTCGATTGCGACAAGGACGGCGCCATCACGCGTGTGGGTTACTCTACGTCGGTCGCGTCCCTGAACTATGCGGATATGAGTTTTGCCGACATCGTCCAGGAGGGCAATATCGTAGAGAACCTTCTCACGGATGCCGGTCTTCCTACCGATGACGGGGCGGTGGAGATGCCCGCGGCGGAGGATTATCGCACCTATGCCGACGACGGCACCACCATCGTGCAGGAGGCCTTCGGGTTCTCCGGAACCTCTACGGCGACGGACGGATCCGAGCACGAGTGGACGTGCCGTCTGTCTTACGACTACTCGGCAGCCAACGTGTCGGGCAACCTGGCCGATACCATCAAGCTCGTCCAGCTGTACATCAACGCATAGGGAGGCGCTCGGGTAACCTCCGTCTCGCCCATGTTCACGCCTTCTTCGCATACGTGGGCGGGAATTGTGAAAAAAGCTTGCATCTGGGCGAATCCGTGCTATTATTGGCAAGCTGTTTCAAGCGAAGGCCATGTGAGCCTTCCACCTGGTTCGGCGAAAGCTGATGGGTTTCGAGAATAAACGCACTGCGTAACTCTTGCCCTGCCGCTTTATGCCGCAGGGCTTTTTTGTTGCAGCAAGCACACCGCATATGCGGGATGAGAAGGAGGTGGGCGCAATAGCAGCTCAGGAGCCAAGGCTCAACGACGATATTCGTACGCGCGAATGCCG
Source organism: uncultured Slackia sp. (assembly GCF_944321625.1). Lineage (GTDB taxonomy): Bacteria > Actinomycetota > Coriobacteriia > Coriobacteriales > Eggerthellaceae > Slackia. The sequence goes on along the minus strand of NZ_CALUMA010000089.1, from coordinate 9,212 downwards.
TCTGATCGGCTACGACGGTACCCAGATGGGTATCTTCAACACGCGTGAAGCTCTGAGGATTGCCGAAGGGCAGGGGATGGACCTCGTAGAGATCGCCCCCAACGCGCAGCCGCCGGTCTGCCGCATCATGGACTACGGAAAGTTCAAGTACGAGCAGGCAATCAAGGCCAAGCAGGCCCGCAAGAACCAGACCAAGGTCGAGATCAAGGAAATGAAGTTCCGCCCCAAAATCGATGTGGGCGACTACACCACCAAGAAGAAGCACGTGCTGCGCTTCCTCGAGGGCGGTGCCAAGGTCAAGATCACGATCATGTTCCGCGGACGTGAGATGGCCCACCCCGAGCAGGGTCTTTCCATTCTCGAGCGTCTCGCCGACGACCTCAAGGACGTTGCCGTGATCGAGAACGCCCCCAAGATGGAGGGCCGCAACATGCACATGCTCATCGCCCCGCTGCCGGCCAATACCAAGAAGGCAGCAGAGAAAAACGCCAACGAGCGTGAAACCGCAGGGAAGTAGAAAGGACATACGTCATGCCTAAGATGAAGACTCACAGCGGCAGCAAGAAGCGCTTCCGCGTCACGGGTACCGGCAAGATCATGCGCGCCAAGGCCTTCAAGAGCCACATCAAGACCAAGAAGAGCCCCAAGCGCATCCGTAATTTCCGTCAGGAGACCACCATCTCTTCCGCCGACCGCAAGGTCGCCGCTCGTGGTCTGGGCCTTCGTTAATCAAGGAGTAGTGATAGAGAATGCCTCGTGTTAAGCGTGCAGTCAACGCCCACAAGAAGCGTCGTACCATCCTGAAGCGTGCGAAGGGCTACTATGGCGCAAAGTCCCGTACTTACCGTGCGGCTAAAGAGCAGGTCCAGCACTCCCTGCAGTACCAGTACCGCGATCGTCGCAACAAGAAGCGCGAGATCCGTCGTCTGTGGATCACCCGCATCAACGCTGCGGCTCGCATCAACGGCCTGTCCTACTCCGTGTTCATGAACGGCCTCAAGAAGGCTGGCGTGGAGCTGGACCGCAAGGTGCTCTCCGACATGGCCATCACCGATCCCGATGCCTTTGCCCAGCTGGCTGAGATCTCCAAGGCTGCCCTTAAGTAATTAAGGCTTCTTGGTTTTCATTTGGTCTGATAAGCGGCCGCGCGATATGCGCGGCCGCTTTTGTGTTTTATGGCGCAAACGCCACATCAGCCATTACTTTCTTAATTGTTAGGGCGGCACCGCGGTACCCGGCGGCTTTTCGGTTTTCTTATGCACCGGGATGATGCTTCTGCCTTCCAAGAAAGCGAATCCCAGCTCCCGCCGCCACGGCCGCCACGCCCAAAAGCGTCATGCCGGCTATTCCTGGCGCGCCTGTGATAGGGAGCGACGGGCTTGCGACATTCGGTAGAATCCAGCCGTCTTTATCCGTGGAGGCAAATGCGGGAGGTTGCTGCCCTTGGGCTCCCGATACCGCGCAGATGGATGCCTTTTGGGGCAGAAGGGGGTCAAGGGTAATTGACCATTCGCCTGCGGGAAGCCGATAGCCCGAAGGCGCCCGCTTTTCAACGAGACGATACGTCCCAGGTGCAAGTCCCGTGAATTCGACGTTTGGATCGGATACGTCCGCGCCTACCGGCGTCCAGCCATCTTTCGGATTCGTTCCGATAAGGGCATCACCCGGTTCCCCTTCGCCATCAAAGCGATAGAGCTCGAATTCCGCTCCGTGGAGCTGCGACGATTCGTCAAGCTTGGTCGCGTTCGACGACAGCGCGTCGTTCACTCCTTCTGCATCGGCTTTCATGAACTTGAACGACATGGTTTTGATGCGCACCGCAGTGGGCTCATGATGGAGGGCCTTTGACGACGATGCTCCCGTTGCGGAATGCACGGTGGATGCAAGCCATGCCTGGTTGTAGGTGACATCGGGCTGGCTGTCGTGGACTTCGTGGGGCGCCCTCATGCCCAGGACTACGACAAGCGATTCGCCGCCCTGCAGTTCGAACGCCTCACCGCTTTTCGTATGCGAGCAATCGATTGCCACCGCCGTCACTTCTGCCATGGATGCGGGTTTCTCGGTCGTCCAGAGGGTCGCGTCATCGAGATCCCTGCAGTTTTCATCCGACAAGTCGATATCCATGGTCGTGGAGTAATAGATCACTGGGTCGATTCCTCTCGAAGCCACGGCGCTTGTGTCGATGTATTCCAGCGTCCCCTTCCATCCCTGCTGACCTCCTTCGGGTGCATAACTTTCTATTGCGTCGAAGATGATATTGCCTGTTGCCGCCGACCCTTCCTCGAGCGCGGTTCTGATTCGATACGAGTACGTCGCCCCGGCGTATACTTCCACCACTTTGGTTGCGTCTCCGGCCGATGTCCAAGCCGAATCCTCCGAAGCCTTTGCCGAAAGCTGGAGACCGTATTCGGCCGATGTGGGGTAGCTGAGCGTCGTCTGCGCCTTGCTGTAGAGCCAGCGCGGCTGGGATGACGCATCGCCGCAGAGATTGGCGAGCAGCATTCTGTCCTCGTCGGTCCAATCGCCGCCGACATAGGAGCTTCCTCCCTCTACGTCCGAAGGCGAGGCGTTCAGCCTGCCGTCCCATGCCGCCATGTCGTCGTTGCCGGACATATAGGCATAGCGGAACTTCGGCGAGGTTCCGTAATCCGCCATAGCGTCCCAGCTGTAGCTCCCGCCGAAGGAGAGTATGAAGCCCGACACGTACTGGTCGTTGCCGAAGGGCGCGCTGTATCCTGCGTTTCCGGCGGCGGTCCTGACTTCCACCTTGAGGAGCTCGCGCCCGGAATCGCGCCAGTTGGGAAACGACTCGACCGATGTGATTTCGGCAAGAGGGGAGTATTCGCTTGTCGATTTGCCAGCAGAGGTCGTCTTGGAGCGCTTGTCCCTCACGGCGCCACCCTCTATAGGGAGGTCGAAGGGGTCCACGTAGGGCTGACCGCCCGACAGCCGCTCGGCAGCGCGTAGCGTCGACGTGTCTGCGGCAAAGCCGGCTGGGAGCAGCAGGTAGAACGTCCCCGACGTTTCGGGCGGCTGCACGGAGGCGGGCAGCCCGGAGGCATCGCTCTCCTGCGTCCTGGTGTTGAACAGCACCTCCGCCCGAATGCAGCCGACATCGATCTTCTTTCCCACCGTGTCGTTGCTCGCCTTCGTCGCGTACGCCAGCATCGATCCGGCGCGGTCTGCCCTGACGAAGGCGGCGTCGGATATGGCGTGGTACATCGAGACCCCGTAATCGGCGCGGTCGCCCTCGAGAAGGGAGTCTGCTGCCGGGCTTCCCTGGGACCATCTGTCGGGCGCTCCTTCGAAGCCGAGCAGCGCGCCTTCGTCGTCGTAGGCGGCAAGCGTGTTCCCCTTGTAGCAGAGGATCGAATTCGACTGTCTGGCCAGCTCCTTGAGGCGTTCGCTCGGAAGGACCCTCGATGCGATCGTCAGGCCGAAGCCGGGGTCGCTGCGCTCGAGGTCGCCTATGCTTGCCGCCCAGGCCGTCGTTTCGAATTCGATCTTCACGCCCGTCGTCCCTGCGGGCAGAGCGAGGTCGTAGCGTTGCTCGCCGTCGTATTTTGAGAGGCGGTCGCCTGCGGTCCAATATTCCATCACGGTCGATGGGTCGAATGCGCGGACCTCCACGCCCTCTGCGAGGGGTTCGATTTCGGTGCAGTCGAGGCGTCCGCTTTCCGTCTGGGTCCAGCGCGCGGCGGGGGTCCAGGCGCCATCGTCGCCCCTCCTGACCGACAGCGTGATCTCGAGGGGCTCTATGGCGCCCTCTATAGGCACGATGGAGTAGGCGCCCGACTCGTAGTCGGACACGCCCCGGTGCAGCGTTACGGCGGCGGAGTTGATGTCGAGCACCGCCTCCATCTCGAACTCGTCTGCGCCCAGGCGCTTGTCGCCTATGAAGGCGAAATCGTCGACGAGCGCCATGCGGTAGGGCTTCTTTCCGTAGCTGGACACCTCGGTCGGGTCCAGCCCTTCGCCGAGCGTCTCCCCGAAGCATGAGGCGTATGCCGCGCTCGTGTCAACGCCCGTCGCGGTGCTTTGTCCCGCCTCGAGGCGTTCGATCTGGCCCTGCTGGTAGTAGTACGTCGCCTGCTCGGCGAGATCGGGTGCGCCGCGCCGCTTTTCAAGCTTGAACTGGTTGCCGGGCGGGGCGTCAAACCCGAGCTGGCGATAGGTGAACGTCCCCGCTCCCCGGGCCGTCTGAATCCCTTGCTCCAGGGATTCGAGGCGCGCCTCGGCCGCGAGCGTGAGCTCCGCCGCCCCCTCGACGAACTCGAGCGAATTTCTGTCGTATCGGATAAGCGCGGCGAAGCTCGCCGTCTGGCCCATCACGCCTATATCCTGGTTTTCCGACGCGGCATACAGGTCAAGGTGCCCAAGGCTGAGATCCGCCTCGGATGGGGCCTCGAACGCGCATGAGTCGGGGTCGAATTCTCCGCGCACGTTGCCGGGCGCGCCTCCTATCCATGCGTCACTGATGCCAATGACCTCCCCCTGCGTTGCGTCTTGGATATCGAGCGCGAGTGAGAAGGGGTGGTAGAGGTGGTCGAAGGTCGCGGTCGCCCTCCAGACCACGTAGAAGCTGTCGGGGTCGTCTACAGGCGCTTCGCCCCAGGCCTCGACCCAGGAGTCGTATGCCCCTTCCGCCTCTACGCCCACCGAAGACAAGGTGTTGCTCGTGGCTATGGTCGCCGGGCCGATTTCCGACCTTCCGGCCCCTTCGGCTTCTGCGTAAAGGGTTACAGGCTCGCTCGTCAGCTCGGTGTAAACGGGATGGCGCAGTCCGTCGTCCTCGCAGCCGTAGGTGCTGTCCCATTGGGCATCGTAGACGTAGTCGACCTCGCATACGAGCTTCGTGCCGGCGCCGATTCGGTCGGCATTGAAGATAACGATCTCGTGGGCTTCTTCATCGTGTCGATATTGCCAGCCGTCTGCGGATTGCTGGGGCGCCTCAGGAACGCCCACTTCGATTTCGAGGCCGGCTTTCAAGTGGGGCACCGTGACGGTGCCATGGAGATATTCGTATACGGTTTCATAGGGCTTGCCGTCTCGTGCCATGAACAGATGGTCGGGGATACGAATCGAGATCTCTCCGGCCTCGTAGTCGGCCGACCCGCTCGATGTCCACTCGACGGTCGCTCCGACCACCAAGGGGTTCAGATAGGCGTTGCGGGCGTCGTCTATGACGATGGATAGGCTGCCATCGTCGCCTATCGTCATCATGTCGTCGCCCGTATCGCGCCATCTGATAGAAACGCTCTGTTCGCTCGCCGCAGGGGCCACGGGAGGTGACGTCACCTCGGTGGAAGGCGAGAGCGTAATCGAAGAGGCGCCGCTGTCGCCTTGCGTGTCTGCGTCATCGGAAGATGCGTTCGCCGCCCAGGCGTATGCCGGATAAACGGCGGCAATCGCGAGCATGGCGAGAATCGCAGCAAGGGCGATGACGCGCCAGGTCTTTGGGCTTCGACGCCGACATTCGTTTCTGGCCATGCTCATGGTGTTCTCCTTCGGTGTATACAGGCGCTTGCCGTCAGTAGAGCAGCGAGCGCGAGGGCGAAAGCGATGAGGATCCCGACTTCTTTTTCGTCGTAAGTTGCCAAGTTCGCCTCTTCAAGGGGGCATCGTTCTCCCGTGACAAGGAGGCGATGGGTGTTCACGCCGTAGGGCGTGCAGGTGACAAGGGTGACGAGGTCTTTGCCCGGCACTGAGGCGATGCGTTCCATGTCGCCAGGGGCTATGGCTTCGATGTCACATACGCGATAGGCGAGGCTTTCCCCGAGAACGTGCAGGGTGAATGTGTCGCCTTCGGCAAGCTCGTCCAGCCGCGTGAAGAGCTCCGCTTCGGGGAGGCCTCGGTGCCCGGTGATGACGGGGCGGCATCCCTTCTCGCCTATCGGCAATGCCGTCTGCTCGAGGTGTCCGGCACCTTTCTCGAGCACTTCCTCCGACGTGCCGTGGTACACCGGCAGCCTTATGCCTATCTTGGGTATCTCGAGCGTCGCCATCACGCCATCGCCTGCGGCATTGAGCGCGTTCTGATACCCGCTTGGCAGCGCATATCCGCTTCCGGGGATGAAGGGGTCATGCACGGGGTCGCCTGCAAGCTCCTCGTTGTATTGGCGGGCGTCTGCCCAAAGACGCTTGATCTCAGCGTTCGTCAGGGCGGCTATGGCCTCATCGCTGGACTGGATCGCCGCGTCTTGGGCGTATCGAGCAAGCGCGTTGCTTACGAATGGATAGCTGAGCAGGCTTACGCCCAGCGTGAGCAGAAGCGCTGAGGCGACACGGACCCTACGGCGATTCGCTTGTTGCGGCCGCACCTGCTAGTGACGCTTCTCTTCTTTGGCGCGCCGATTTGCCGCGAGCCAGATTGCCGCCCCACTCGCTGCCAGAATGATGCCTGCGGCGATGATGGCAGTCGTCCCCATGCCGCCGGTGACGGGCAGCGTGAACCCGTGGGTATTCTGGATTTGAAGGAATGCATATCCAGGCGTCTTTGAAGCTCCGTCAAGCGCCCCGTCGCCATCTTCGTCGGCAACAATGGCCTTGAGCGGCGCAGCGAGCCTCAGATAGCCGTCAGGCGCCTTCGTCTCGGTGATGTAGTATTCGCCCGCGGCAAGCCCCTTGATTTTCAGCGTCCCGTCCTCGGCGACCGACACGGTGGAGGTTCCGCTTTCGCTCTGCGATGCAAGGTGGTACACGCCGGCGGCTTCCTGAACGAACGACAACGGGTTGGAGCCGTCTGCGGCATGCGAGACGCCGAACTCCGCACCGCCAAGCGGCGTCTCGTCGTCGCCGACTTTCAAGATTTCCAGGCCGTACGTGATCACTTTTGCTTCATCGGGTTTCTCGACGGATGAAGATTCGTCGTACGGATTGTTCGCGTATTCCACATGAGCGGTGTTCACGTTGCCGTCTGGGCCCACGGCCGCCGCCCCGTTCAGGGTCGCTTCGTAGGTCACGTGAATGCTCTCGAAGGAAGAGATGAGGTCGTAATCGAAATCCATGCTGAACGAGGCTTCCGGATGCCCGTCCTCGTCGAAGACGAAATGCGTGCCATTTTCCAGCTGAGTTTCCTCGTCGCCTTTCACGCCGAATACCTCAAGCGTCTCTTGCTTGATCGTCAGGCCCGCCGGCAGCGTATCGCATATCGCATACGAGGTCGTGTGCGCTTCGCTCGGATAGACCGGTACGGCGGCGACTATGTCGAACGAGAGCGTGTCGCCGATTTGCGCGGCGCTCGAGTCCTGATCGTTCACGGTCTTGGCGATAGGGACTTCCGACGCCTTGATGGTTATCGTTGCGGTTTCGGGGGCGGCCCAGGAGCTGGATTCTTCGCTCCATGATTGGATCAGGGCTGTAGCGCTGGGTCGATACACCTTAAGGCCGTTATCGACGAGTACGAGATATCCTCCGAGAGGAAGGTTCTCAATCGTTCCGTTTCCCGTTCGCGCTCCTTCATTATCAAGCGATATTTCGCCGGATAAGATGGCGGATGCAAGGGCGTCGTAGAATGCAGCGGCCTCTCCTGCGGGTCTTCTGTCGACGAGCTCGCCGGAGTCCGATAGCGTGGCGTTGAACCCGCTTGCCACATTGCCGCCATCGTCGATGTATGACGGGAAATGCTGTCGCACCCATGATTGAACGTCTGGTGCCCAGGTGAACATCGGGTCGTCGGGCGCAAGGGTTCCTTCGTCGTAGTTGACTGCAACGATGCGGTACGCCGTTACGTCGACCGAATCCTCAACTCCTTCTATGGCAATGCCACCCGTGGCGGGGACTGCCCATGCGGGCCTTGCAGCAAAGGGGGCGATTGCCAAGACGAATACAGCAATAAGAATGCATGCGGCCACAATTGTCGAGAGGTGTGTTTTCTCGCCGAGCGGGGCGTTTGGGGCAGATGCTCCGTGTCGGACGAAGGTTGACGATGCCTGTCTCATAATGGTTCCTTTCCTTGTGTGTCTTGCGGGTGTTTTGCGTCCGGAATCGCGCGCTCTTCCGTGGCGGGCCTATCGAGAGAGATGAAGTTGGGAGAGGTTTTCCATTTGCACGCGACGTTTCGAGTAGGCGGCGAGTGCAGCGCCCCCTGCGGCGGCAATGCCGAATCCCGCCGCGATTTGCCATCGCCCGTCGAATGTGCGGGGAAGCGATTCGATTTTTCGATTGAACAGCACTATCGTCTGAGCTTCCGCCGTGTCTTTCACGACGAATTCCACGTCGTTTCCGGCGGAATATCCAGCTGGAGCGCTCATTTCCTGGACGACTAAGCGGGCGCCTACGGGCAGGTGGGTGAACATCTGAGGCTGCTGCCCGGCGGCCGACCACGACGATTCCTCGTTGTTGCGAATGGATACGACGGTTCCGTCCTCCCCTATAAGGCGGAATGTTCCTCCGCTGAGAAACGCTCCTTGTTCAGCCGCGATGCGCTCCTCATTCTGGTCGGGGGAGGCAAGGCTTCGCATTCGCTCCCATGCATCGGCGTCGGCTTTGTAGACCGCCACCTTGGTGAAGTCATTCGTGAGCTCGATGACCGCTGTCGAATCTTGAGGGCTTTGCGATTCGGAGGATACATACTCCTCCTTGCTCGCGTACCAGCCGCCCTCAGGCGAGAGGTAGCGCGTCGCTTCGGTTGCCCCGCATACGTACCCGAGATCGGCTCTGGCGGCGGTTTCCCGTATCAAATAGGTGGCGTCATTCGGCAGGCGCAAGAAACGCGCCTCTCCATTCGAGTCGGTGCATTCGATTGCAAGGGGTTCGCTTGATTCGGCGCCATGATCGCCTTCGCCATCCTTGTTACTCTCGTCCTCCTCGTTGCCTTGGTTATCGCCTTCGCCGCCTTCATCTCCTGCGGTTTCATCCATCAGGAATATCGAGAATTCGACGCCTTCGATTCCTTCGCCTGATTCGGCATCGGTTTTCTTCACGACGATTTCGGTTGGCTTCTCCTCAAGCGTCAGATTCGCTTCCACCATTGCGGTAGCGCCGTCGACGTACTCAAGCGTTACCGTGTGCGCATCGGGATCCAAAACGTATCCATCGGGAGTTGAGACCTCATGCACCTCGTATACGGCCGATCCGTCGCCCAGAGGAAGTCCTTCAAGGCGCCACGCACCATCCTCATTCGTCGTCGCGGTGCCTGCGACATCGCCCGCTGCCAAGGCCGTCGTCCCATCGGGCATGGTTATGTCATACGCCGCGCGCACCTCGTATAC
>NZ_CALUMA010000088.1 GCF_944321625.1 uncultured Slackia sp. | reverse complement strand
AGCGTTGCCACGGTTTGCAGACGCATCTTTTCGATCTCGGCGTTGATCGAGAGGTCCTTTTCGATATAGGTGTCCGTCGACGGGAGGTAGGCCTCCGGCTGATAGTAGTCGTAGTAGCTGACGAAATACACCACGGCGTTATTGGGGAAGAACTCCTTGAGCTCGGCGGCCAGCTGCGCGGCGAGCGTTTTGTTGGGTGCCATGACCAGCGTGGGCTTCTGCACGGCCTCGATGGTTTTTGCCATGGTGAACGTTTTGCCCGAGCCGGTGACGCCCAGAAGCGTCTGGTAGCGCAAGCCGCGGTTGATGCCCTCGGCAAGTTTCTCGATGGCCTGGGGCTGATCACCGCTTGGCTCATAGGGGCTTACCACCTTGAACGGCGTAGAGGCGAGGCGCACGTCGGGGAGCTTCCCCTCCATAACGGCGCCCTCGATATTCTGAAGATGGGTGGACATTTATACGCCCCTTTTCCGTTCCATGGCATACTCGTTGCCTGACGGCAAAACATAATCGTACTATTACGGCAATAAGTAGCGAGTGTAGCGTTTTTCACCCGTTTTCTTCAACAAGCCTTCTTTTACCATTTCGCGCAGCACCGCTTTGGTTCTATCCGGGCCCAGCCCCAACTGCTCTGCCAAATCGGAATTGCTGGCGGATCCATACTTGCGAATGAATTCTAAAACAATCCGCTCTCGCTCCCCTTGCGATTTACTAGTCTTGCCCTCTATCGGTTTTCTATCGGTTTCTATCGGTTTTCTATCGGTTTCTATCGGTTTATTAACATGGGGAACCTGCCGGAAATGTTCTTGTCTCCTGAAGATATTGACTCGAATCAACCCGTCAATATCCTTGAATTCCGGCGTGCGCAAACCGTACTCTTCGATTTCTTTAACCGCGCGCGGCACGCCGCTGCCCCAGCCCTCGACAAGCTTCATGTATCGGAACGCTTGCGCCAACGCCTCATTACGGGGTTTTGACCCTCCAGAAAGCATCTTCTCCATTGTGAAGCCGCGCACAATACCGCCAGGTGATGATATCTCCAGCCTGTCATCATAAAGGGCAACCTGAGTTGCACCCGGTTCAAGATACGACCTGTGCAAAATCGCATTCGTAATGAGCTCGCGCACAGGCCACATCGGCAATTCGTACACGTCTCGCCTAACTAAACCGTCTAAATCAGCGCCCATATTAATCTTTGCAAGCACGTATTGATACGCCTGTTCGACCAGATCAATTACGCTTCCTTCGAATTCACGCCTGTCGATGAACACCGATCGGGTTTCTCCCCGGAAAATACCGCATTGCACCCAAGCGTGAACCTCGCCGTCGCCGGAAAGCAGCGAGAAAGCAACCGTAGGAAGAATCTCCCCCTCACGCTCCTTCAGAACTCCCCACAACAAAAGCTGCGACACAGAAACACGCCGCACGCTTTCACGCTCTTCGTCGGACCTGCATCGCGAAAGAGCCACGTTAAACATCTTGTCGCATAGCGTCTCAATAGACTCATCGCTCACTTCGTACCCGCGACGAATAGTGCGATCGTACCCACCAGGGGCATTCTCTAAAACAAGCTCTCTTGACCATTCCAAATCAGCGGGCCGCGTGGTTGCCCCGACGCGGACATATACACCACGTTCAAGCCCTTCCGACTTGATGAAATATGGGCATTTCTGCCCATAAGGAACCTCGACAACAATGAGATTCTTGCCTTCGACCTTCTCTATGTAAATGTTTGGGATAATGGGAGGTTCGACCGAGTCCATGACGGCGTTCGAGATGGCATCCATATCCTCGAACAACGTATCGTCCGGCACGCCTACTATTTCATTGGTTTCGCCATCCACTCCAAACAAAATCGTTCCGCCACGAGCATTGGCAAAAGCGACAATGCTTTTCACGTAGCTTTTCGCGTTTTGCGACCGCTCGCGTTTGTATTCGACATATTGGGATTCGCCAGAAAGAAGTTCGTTAATCGCCACTTCCATCACCGCCAATGCATTGATAATTATCTATCGCTACATGATATCGCATTGCCTTTTAAAAGTGAACATATGTTCGTTAATAGGATTGAATCATGAACGGTTGCCCGAAAGTAAGAAATCTTTGGAGCTCATTTTGCCCAAACATGAAACGCTACCCATCCGGCAATCATCGCCTAACAATAATTAGGAAGAGCAACTTTGCCGAATGGAGTAACCGAACCAGAGGAGGAAGTGGAAAAAAATCTTAAGACGCGTAACCGGTCGATAGCAATTCCTCATGCTGTTAGCATCAAGCCATAGAATAAGCGTATAGCGCATTTGCCAGCTCAAACCACGAAGGATTCGCCATGGAGACCAAGATCAGCGCCCGCATCGCCCTTCCCGTTGCAGCATTCGGATTGCTTGTTGTGCTCGCACTTATCGGAAGCGTGGTTTCTTTAGGGAACCAGCTATCTTCAGCACACTGGATTCTTGGCGTGATTTTCTATCTTCTTATTCTCGTGCTCGTAATGGCAGGCATCGCCTACCCCATCGCCTGCACCTTCAGCCGTCCTGTATTTGGGTTGTACAAACTGCATGAAGGCAGCGAGCGTTCGCGAAGGAAATACCTGCACATGCTCGAAGAAAACCTGCAGCGCGCCAATGTGCCCGAGGAAATGAGAAAGTGCCTGCCGTCCGGCGCGAACGACGTCTCCGTCGCCGAGTTTGTTGCGCATTACAAAGCAAGCCTTACGCCCGCGGTCGACCTGCGCATCAAAGAAGCGGCCAAGACGTCGTTCACCACTACCGCCATCTCGCAGACGCCCGCCTTCGACATGATCTCGGTCTTGGCAGTAAACCTGCGCATGGTGCGCGGCATCGTTGAGGATTGCGGCTATCGCCCGTCGGCGCCCGCACTGTTCGGCCTGTACGTGCGCGCGATGAAGGCAACGCTTATAGCAGGTGGTCTGGAAGAGATGGATTTCGAAGAGATCGTGGCGCTCATCGGCGGAAACGCAGCGATTACGGCGTCGAGCGTGGTACTTTCCTCCGCGGCGCAGGGCGCGGCGAACGCGTATCTTACAGTGCGCGTGGGCATGATAACCAAGGCGCTGCTGCTCGCCGAAGATGGGCCGGCGGATATGCGTGAGCTGCGCCGGAATTCGTATGGCGAAGCGCTCTCGTTCCTGAAGAGCTGCGGTTTGCTAGACGATTTGCGCCAAGCTATGGCATCTGCGGCCGGAGCTGCACGCGACGCAGCGGCGGCCAAAGCTGCCGACGCACGTGACGCCGCCGTCAAACAGATGGCGGATTTTCGCGATGGCACTATGGAAAAGTTGACGGGGCTCAAGGACGCCACCGTAGAATGTATCGCGGATTTCCGCGAAGATATTACCGAGAAAAAGACTCGCTTCCGCATGCCGCGAAAAGCCGATGCGCCAACTCGCCCAATCGCTCAGCCTCAACAATCAGGCTATACGCAGGCGAATCCGCAGAAGTAGCCAACGCATTAGCAATCAAAACCACCCGTGTAAACGGGTGGTTTGCTCTTAGGGTGTAACCCTAGGGACCCGGGCCAGGGACTCAAGTCCCCGGCCCGAACTTCGTTCAGGCCCGACTGCATTTGACCCGTGGCAGCCGGTCGAACCGGCGTGCCGGGCGCGTCACTTCCTCTTGAACGGGTCCTCGTACTCCTTGACGCTCAGCTTGTCCAGCGCGATGTCCGCCGCCTCCTGCTCCCTGATGTACTTGGCGATCGTGGCCTCGTTCAGCCCGACGGTCGACACGTAGTAGCCCTCCGCCCAGAACCTCCTGTTGCCGAACTTGTACTTCAGGTTCGCGTGCCGGTCGAAGATCATGAGCGAGCTCTTGCCCTTCAGGTACCCCATCACGCTCGAGACCGAGTACTTCGGGGGTATCTCCACCAGCATGTGCACGTGGTCGGGCATGAGGTGCCCCTCCACTATCTTGATGCCCTTGTACTCGCACAGCCTCCTGAGGATGTCCCCGACGTCCTCCCTTATTTGGTTGCAGACGACTTTGCGCCTATACTTCGGCGTGAACACGATGTGGTACTCGCGCATCCACTTCGTGTGCGAAAGGCTGTAGGCCTTCTGGGCCATAGCCGACCACCATCCTTCCTGCTCGGATTCTTGACGGCCTGAACAATCGTCAATATCCGGCAGGAGGGTGGGTTTGTAAAGCCGTTCGCCGTCCACCCGCGAAGCGGGTGGTTTTCCGCCTCTCGCGCCTTCGGCGCAGAGGGCAGGCTGAAGCCATTAACAAAAAGCCGCGCAAAGCAAACCCTTTGCGCGGCTCTCGGGGAGGGATGTAGCGTAAATTATCAATCAGATTTAGAGAATGCCGATGGCGAAAAATGCTCCGCGCACCAGCAGAACGCCAATAGCGGAACACGCAAGCACCGCCCAGGATGCAGGTTTATCGGCAAGCGCACCCTTCAGAGCAAGAGCGGAAACAACCGCAGCTGCCACGGGACCAATGACGGCGCCCGCAGCAACCAGCGCCACATCAGCGCCGATGCCAACCAGGTGAATCGCATAGCCAAACACCACCGCGACCCAACCGAAGGATACCGCGATATTGCCCACATGCAGCGCACGCACCAGGCCTTCGCTTTTGGCAAAAACAAGGCACAATCCAGCACCCACGGCAAGATCGCCCACAATGAACAAGGGAATCGTGATGACGCCTGACCAGGCGGGAATGAAAGCGCACGCTTGATACGCAAGACCGGTAACCACCATCAGCCCACATGCCGCAATGGCGCCAATTACGCGCACCGCTGCGAAAGAAGATCCCTTCACCTTGGACAGGGCCAAATCGACAACCATCACAACGCCAAACGCGATGGCCCAGTACGATTCCTGAGAAATCATGGAACTGGGATGCATCATACCGTTAATGAAGCGCAGCGGCTGTCCCAGATGCATAAGCGTGCCCACGAGGCCCACGCCCAGAAGTGCAATGCACACCAGCGGGAAAAGCCATGCGCGACCGTCCTCATCGCTCGAGGATTTTGCTTCATAAGAACCCGCAATCAGCCCAAACGCATTCATAACATAAGCGCCTGCGGCAATGCCGCCAAATGTCGTGAAAACGAGCAGAGGGAGAATCTCCAACATTGTTGACCACCTGCCTTAGATATAGAAGACACACGGGCTGGTTCCTGCCTCAGGCAGGTATTGCTCACCGTGGTGTTCGTGAATAAGCTTGCTCACTTCGCTTTCGGGATCGTTCAAATCGCCGAAAATACGGGCATTTGCCGGACAGCTGGCCACGCAGAACGGCTCTTCGCCCTTCGCGGCGCGCTCTGCGCAGAAATTACACTTGGACATGGCGTGATTCACGTCATCCATCGACGGTGCGCCGTAAGGGCACACCCAGTCGCAATATCCGCAGGCAATGCAAACATTCTGGTCAACCGACACGATGCCGGTTTCGGGATCTTTCTGCATCGCGCCCGAAGGGCAGTTACGCACGCAAGCGGGGTCGTCACAGTGATTGCACAGCATGGGACGGAACCCCAGCACCGGATGGGGGAATGTGCCCGTGGGCTGGTAAAGCACGTCGCCCGTAAGGCTTTCCATATGGTTCCAGTGAGCGGAACCCGGCACCTCGTTGGAAATCTTGCAGCTAATCGTGCAGGTCTGGCATCCGACGCAGTGCCGCGTGTCAATAACCATGCCGAAGCGTTTCGTTTCAGCCATTGTCGTCACTCCTTTTCGCCTATGCCTTCTCGACCTCGACGAGGATGTCGTAGAACGCCGAATTCGTCATGCTATAAGCTTCCTCAGCGTCGCAGATGGTGAGATGAGAAAGGTTCTGATAGCAGCCCTCGATGAAGTAATCGGGGGTCCATCCGCTCTGCGTTGCCACCGTGCCGGGGATGATGCCCTCGGTGACGAACAGGCGAATCTTCATGTCGCCGCGATCGTTGAACACGTGCACCACATCGCCGTGGGACAGGCCACGCGCAGCGGCATCCACGGGGTTCATCTGCAGCAGAGGCTCATCTTGAACCACCTCGAGCGCAGGATTTAAAATATGCTGAGTATGAACGTTGAGTCGGTCATGGTACTGAATGAACACGAGAGGGTATTTCTCGGACAGCTCTCCCTGGCGCGGATCCTCCAGAGGAGGCTTCCACGTAGGGACCTCATCATTAAACTCAAGCATTGCCTCGGTATAGAATTCGAACTTTCCCGTATCGGTCTGATACCCCGTACCATCGGCGTACACGATGGCAGAGTCGTAGATTGCGTCCGAACGGCCGTAAATGCCCTGTTCCACAACGTCACGATCCCAATCGAAATCGTCCCACGCAGGGTGGTCAGTGCCTACGAACTGGCGGACCCACTCCTCGTCGGTCTTATCCCAGTATTGCTCGACACCGCATTTCTTTGCCAGCATGGTCATGATTTCAACGTCGGACTTGCTCTCGCCCATCGGCTGGATGGAAGGCTGGTTGAACATAGCCCAAGGGCTACGGTCAATAAGATCCCAATGCTCCCAGTACGTAGTAGCCGGCAGCACCACGTCGGAATACTTCGCCGTCCACGTCCACCAGGGATCCACAGTCACGATGAAATCAATCGCGGGTAACACCGTGTTGATGATGTAGTTAGAATTGGGGGACATGTTGATGAAGTTGGAGTTAGCAATCCACATGAAATCGATGCCCACCGGGTCGCGGTTCACTGCAGCGTTGTACACCTGCGACGAAGGCAGCAGGTTTGCCTGCTTACCGGTATCCGACCAATCAGTGAAGTCGTATACGGGGCCAACGTACCCTGCAACAGGCTTATTGGTGGCGGTGCCACCAGCGTGAGACGCGCCACCGCCGGGAACTCCGATATATCCCGCAACCATGGCGAGCGTTGCCACGGTGCGGAATGGCGAATAGGAATGGTACACGCGCTGCATACCCTGGCCCATACGAATGGCGGCAGGTTGAGCTTCGATATACTCGCGGGAAAGACGCTCGATTGTCTCGACAGGGATTCCGCAAATCTCGGAGGTGCGCTCCAGCGTATACTCCTTGCAGCTATCGACCAAATGATCGAAAGCAGTTCGGCACTCAACGCCGTCCACCGTGAATGTGCCAGAAAGCGCCGGCCTCACAGCGCCCGACTTGATGGTGGCCGCATCGGGAGCAGAAACGGCGCCGTCCGTAAGCTCATCCCACAGCACGTAGCTACTAGCGCCCGCCCCCGCAGCGCCCTGAGCTGCCGGAGCAGTGCCGATGGAGCCCTCTTCGGCGCTGTCCTCTTCGATGCTGTCTACAACCTTGCCGTCAACCATGCGCAGATATCGCCCGTTATCTTCACGAATGAGATAGGGCGCCACGGACTCCTCCACCAGCTTGTCCTTCGCATGGAGGTCGTTTTCGATAATCCAGTTCATCATGCCCAAAGCCAACGCAGGATCGGTCTGCGGATTGATGGCGATCCACTCATCTGCCATTGCCGCCGTTGAGCACTGACGCGGGTCGATCACGATAACCTTCGCACCGTTTTTGCGCGCGGCAACGTAATCGCGCAGCTCAGAAGTATGCGTATCGGCCACATTACGTCCCCAGCAAATGAGCAGCTTGGAGTTAAGGTAGTCACGCGAGTCGTGCGCACCGCGATGCGTACCAAACACCATAGTCATGCCCATAGATGCACCATGGTCGCCCATTATGCCCTCGATGTCCCACGTGGTTGCACCCAGACATCCCGCAAAACGCGTAGGAGCCTCCCACGACATTTTTCCGAGGTCGCCCGTGAACGAATAAAACGAAGCATTTTTTGGGTCCTGCTCCACAACTGCATTGAGCTTCTCGGCGATAAGATCGATGGCCTCGTCCCAGGTGATGCGCTCGAATTCGCCGCTGCCACGCTCTCCGGTGCGCTTCATGGGATACATAACGCGCGCATTCTCGTCCTGCAGGCGCTGAATATAACTCATCGAACGCAGGCATGCATTTGCGTATCCCGGACGACCAGGCATATCGCCCGGTTCCACGCGAATAAGCTTGCCATCGCGCACCGTACCCTGCAGATGGCAGCGGGACGTGCAGTTGACCGTGCATACCGCATGAACTGACTTCTCCCCCTCACCAGCAGGCACCTCGCCCTTGGAAGCTTCTGCAACGCTCGGATTTGTCGCGAAACCTAATGCGGAAGCAACGGTAATGGCACCGACCCCTTTGATGAACGTACGACGGTTCATCTTCCCGTCCTTCATGAAGAACTCGGGCTGCGCCGCCTTGTATTCCGTCATCTTGTCACTCCCCCTTCTTAATCGAATTGGACAAGATGCCGAAAGGTTACGTTCGACGCCAAAACGCCGCCACTCATGACTGTGTGTCTACCTCCAGGATTAGAGACGGGAATTCAGGATTATGGCAAGTACTCAGCATTGTTCCCGAGCACACATTTTTGTGTATTCCCCTGAAGATGCCGGTAAGACGCACTGTATATAATTCTGTCATGGAGGAGGCAGCACAATATGGGGGAGCAACGGTTTGCGACAATTCCGTCGTCTGATATGGGATTACTGTTCATATCCGCATTTCTGATTTACGGATTCAACAATGTAACCACGTCGGCGATGTCGGAGTTCATACTCAGCATCGGCGGAAGCGCATTGGTAGCAGGCGTACAAAACTGCCTGTTTGTTTTTCTTGCCGTACTGCTTCGGATTGCCCTCGGCCCACTTGCCGACCGTCACGGCGGCAAGCCATTGCTCATTGCAGGTGCAGCTGGATTCTGCATTCCTAGCATATTCCTTCCGCTTTGCAATAGCGTTGCACTCGTTGTTGCGCTGCGCCTGCTGCAGGCGATAGGGCTTGCCGCATACCACCCCAATGTTGCTCACTACATCACAACTTGCTCCGATTCGGATAGCTGCCCGCGTCGCATAGGCATAGTACGTTTCCTTTCCACGGCTTCGCTTATGATTATGCCTGCAGCTTTGTTCCCGGCAATTGGGACATTCGGCTATGGACCGTTCTTCGGCATTCTGTCATTTTTGGCGTTTATAGGCTTATTGCTGCTTATTCCGCTTCACAACGGCCATCGTTCCGCGCACGAAAAAGCAACCGACACAATTGGCACGCATATTCCGCGCGAGCTACTGCCCCTCGTTAGTTTTCCATTCGCATTAGCGTTTGGCTACAGCATTGTGCTCACATTTGGTCCCTTGTTTATGAAAGAGGTACTCCCCGGCATTAACAGCGGTCTTCTGCTCACTTTTGCAAGCATCGGCGGATTGCTCGGAAGCCCTATGGCAAGCAAATTGCTGATGCGGTATGGCGCACGGTGCTCAATCACCATCCTCGGCTGCCTCTATTTCTGTGGCATGGCGCTATTGGGATGCGCACCAACTAACGCGACATTGGCATCTGAGGCATGCATGAGCATCGGAGCAGTCACACTGGGAATAGGCTATTTTGGCTCCACCACTGCACTCACTGCAGAACTGGGGCTGCGACGCGAAGGACAAACCGCCGGGTTTCTTTTTTCGGTTCAACAAAGTTGCCTTGACCTCGGCATGATGGCAGGAAGCCTTGCGGCGGGAATAATACTTCAGTCAGGAATTTCGCTCCGCATTGCCTTCATTTTTGCCTCCGCCCTTGCCGTCACATGCATCATTATTTGGGTCGTAAGCTACAATACCCACGCGAAACAAGGGGTTTAAAAACAGGGGGGTAACCGTGGAGGCAATTAATCTTTTCGTTGCAATTCACCCGCAACTCAAAACCGTCGTTGAACGCATGATTGCAGAGAATCTCGTCCGCTACGAAGTGCTGGAGCTTGAGGCGGGCGAATATCTGTTTCGCGAAGGCGACGGCATTCGCTCTACGTTCTACGTGCAGCGAGGCCTCGTGAAACTCTCGAGTAATAGCGCGGACGGCTATGCGAAAACCATCTTCCTCCATAAAGCAGGAACACTACTCGGCTTTCAGGAGTTTCAAGAAGAGGGCCCCAAATCGTCAATTCTGAATGCCAGAACATCCATGAGATCAACCGTGGTAGTCATAGATGCCCAAGATTTTAGCAGATACCTCCAGGCAAACGGAGATGCCTGCTATGCTATGGCCCAGTATCTGTTTTCCATGCTGGCGCTTGAAACGCGCGAAGCTGTCAACTCCTCCATCTACTCCGTGCTCCAACGCTTCGCTGCCTTGTTGCTCAATCTTGCCCATGAATTCGGAGCAAATCACGAACCGGCGCTGCTCCCATTCAGCAATGCCGAGTTGGCCGAGATGCTAGGAGTACACGTCAATTCAATTGCCAATGCCATCACTTCGCTGCGACGCTCCGGATGCATCGATAAACAGCGCAGCTACCTTGCCATCATTGATTTTGAAAAGCTGAGAAGTGTGGCGGAAAACCTGGTTGCCAGCGAATAACCTCTCGTTACGTTACAAGGAATACGATTTAGCAAATGCGAGGAACATTAAGATCGTCTAGCACCTTTTAGGGATTTGCTAGCTGTTCTTCTGGTCTGCCTTTCCGACAAGCCAGTTCGTCTCATTTTCATGCCGCGGAGGATGGCTTGGCGCAAGGCGGGGATGCGGGCTTTATCCATGGCGGGCGTGCCTTCGAGGGGATACGGTTTACCCAGTTCTGCGTACTTCTCAACACCCATGGTGTGATATGGAAGAACCTCCAGGCCCACCACGTTGCGCCACGGCGCAATGAGGCGACCAAGCTGCTCGCACTCTTCTTCGGAATCGGTGATGCCGGGCACGGCAACATGGCGAATGACCGCGGGAATGCTACGGCGCGCCAACTCATCGCCAAATGCAAGCACGGGTGCCAAATCGCATCCGGTGAGCCACTTGTGCGCCTCCGCATCGGAATGCTTCACGTCGAGCAACACGAGGTCGCATTCCGACAGAAGCTTTTCGAATCGCTCCGGCTTGCCGGGTAGCCATCCGAAGCCGCTCGTATCCAGGCACGTGTGCACGCGCCCGCCCGGCGCCTCATGCATGGCGGCGAACAGCTCGCCCACGAACTGCGGCTGCAGCAAAGGCTCGCCGCCCGTCACTGTGATGCCACCGTTGCGGTAGAACGCCCGATTACGCTCGAATTCGTCCACCAGCTGTGCGACGCTTGCTTCGCGCCCCTCGCCCATCTTCCACGTGTCGGGATTGTGGCAATACGCGCACCGCATAGGGCAGCCCTGCACGAACACAACGAACCGAACCCCCGGCCCATCAACCGTTCCGAAGGTCTCGATTGAGTGTATATTTCCGCTACATGCCCTCATGGAAGGTGCGCGAAATCACCTCGTCCTGCTGCTCTTTCGTCAGGTTGTTGAAGTTCACGGCGTAGCCGCTCACACGCACGGTGAGCTGCGGATACTTCTCGGGGTGCGCCTGAGCGTCCAACAGCGTCTCACGGTTGAACACATTCACGTTCAGGTGATGGCCGCCCTTTTCGGCATACGCGTCCAGCATGCTCACCAGATTGTCGGTCTGCGCCTGCGAAACCTCTTCGATCTTCATTGTTGCCCTCTTCCCTATCGGTCACCGTCGATTGCGCCTTCAGGTGCGCTGGGGTCATCGCAGCACGCACCGCACGTGGCGTTCTCGAACGTCACATCGTTCGCCCAGTCCACATCGTCCAAATCCAAATCGCCGAAGAAAATCTGGTCCTCTTTGCCCAACGCCCCCGGCACGATGGAGAACGTGTTGGAAATGCCGTCCTGCGCATCGCGGAACGGCAGCTTGGAAACGCTGGCCAACGACGCGATGGCGCCATGCGAATCGCGATGATGCATGGGGTTGGCGCCCGGCGCAAACGCCTCGCCGCGCTTGCGGCCGTCAGGCGTCGAGCCGGTCTTTTTGCCGTACACCACGTTGGACGTGATGGTGAGCACACTCGTGGTGGGCACCGAATTGCGGTACGTATCGTTCATGCGGATGAATCCCATGAAACGATGCACCACGTCGCGCGCAATCAGGTCCACGCGGTCGTCGTCGTTGCCGTATTTGGGGAAATCGCCCTCGATCTCGAAGTCGACGATCACGCCGTCCTCGTCGCGCACGGGATGGACCTTCGCGTACTTGATGGCGCTCAGCGAATCGGCAACCACGGAAAGGCCGGCGATGCCGGTAGCGAACCAGCGGTGCACGTGCGCGTCGTGCAGCGCCATCTGCATGGCCTCGTAGCAGTATTTGTCGTGCATGTAGTGGATGATGTTGAGCGAGTTCACATACACGCCCGCCAGCCACTGCATCATGTCGAGGTATTTGCCCATCACGTCGTCGTAGTCCAGCGTGTCGCTTTCGACGGGACGGTACTTGGGACCCACCTGCTTTTTCGTGATTTCGTCCACGCCGCCGTTGAGCGCGTACAGCAGGCATTTTGCCAGGTTGGCGCGGGCGCCGAAGAACTGCATCTCCTTGCCGATGCGCATGGAGCTCACGCAGCAGGCGATGGCGTAGTCGTCGCCGTGATACACGCGCATGAGGTCGTCGTTCTCGTATTGGATGGACGAGGTGGCGATGGACGTGCGCGCGCAGAATTCCTTAAACGCGCGCGGCAGGCGCGTGCTCCACAGCACGGTCAGGTTGGGCTCGGGGCTGGTGCCCATGTTCTCGAGCGTATGCAGGTAGCGGTACGCGGTCTTGGTGACCAGCGTGCGGCCGTCCACGCCCATGCCGCCGATGGATTCGGTCACCCACTGCGGGTCGCCGCTGAACAGTTCCTGGTATTCGGGCGTGCGCGCAAACTTGATCATGCGCAGCTTCATGATGAAGTGGTCCACGAACTCCTGAATCTGTTCCTCGGTGAACGTGCCGCGCGCCAGGTCGCGCTCGGCGTAGATGTCCACGAACGTGGTGGTGCGGCCCATAGACATGGCGGCGCCGTTCTGTTCCTTGGTGGCCGCGAGATACGCCAGGTAGATCCACTGGATAGCCTCCTGGGTATTGGCCGCCGGGCGCGAAATGTCAAAGCCGTAGATACGGCCCAGTTCGATGAGCGCCTTGAGCGCGCGAATCTGCTCGGAAAGCTCCTCGCGATCGCGGATGTTCTCCTCGGTCATCACGTTGGGCGTGGAGGCCTTCTGGCGCTCCTTGTCGCGAATGAGGAAGTCCACGCCGTACAGCGCCACGCGGCGGTAGTCGCCGATGATGCGGCCGCGACCGTAGCCGTCGGGCAGGCCCGTGATGATGTGGGCGCTGCGGCAGGCACGCATCTCAGGCGTGTACACGTCGAACACGCCGGCGTTGTGCGTCTTGCGGTGATTGGTGTAGGTGTCCACGATTTGCGGGTCCACCTTGTATCCGTGCTGGTCGCAGGCCTGAACGGCAATGCGAATGCCGCCGTTCACGTGCAGCGCGCGCTTGAGCGGAGCGTCGGTCTGCAAGCCCACGATAGTCTCGCGCTCGGGGTGCGCGGCGTCGATATAGCCTGCGCCGTGAGAAGTGATGCCGGTCACCACATCGGTGTCCATGTCGAGCGCACCGCCGCGCTTGCGCTCCTCCTCAAGAAGAGCCAGCACGTCATTCCAAAGGTCGGTCGTGCGCTGCGTGGGGCCCACAAGGAACGACTCGTCGCCCTCGTACGGCGTATAGTTGCGCTGGATGAAGTCGCGCACATCCACTTCGTTCTGCCAGATGCCGCCAACGAATCCATCCCATGCGCCAACATTCGATTGGGCTTGGTGCAGTTCCTGCATGCGTTCACACTCCTCAACTTGCGCACGCCAAAAACGTGCGATGGCACATGCGCAACCCGCTCTGCGGCAGACGCAGGCAAGAAAGCAACATGCGAGACAAATCGGGCTATTTTGTCGCATAAAACCGTTCACGTATGCAAAACAGCCGTTCGCCGATGATTTCAGAGCAGAATAGCACAATCAACAGGTGGTTGAGATGGCGCAGGGGCACTGCACGCCGTCTCCACGCACCGAGAGCCTGCGCATCGCAGAGCAGCCGATTGCGCAAGCCGCACCTTCTAGAAATCCCGTCATTTCGACGTTGAAATTGCGTTTTTGGGCGCGTTTTAGCGTAAAAATGACGGGATATGTATGCGTATGTCGAAAAGGGTCATGCCGAACCGAGCTAAAGGCGGCAAGAGCCGGTGCGGGCTATCGGCTGGGCCCGTCTTCGACGGCGTCGGCTTCGTCCTCATCCGCCGGCTGCGCTTTGGCGCGCTGCGTCGCGTAGCCGCCGGCGTAGAAGCCCTTGGCCCAGATATCGAACTCGTATTCGTCGTACGTGCGGTACGCTTCCTTGATGCGCGCCTCCTGGGCGTGGGTCAACGTGGGATCCTCGATGTCGCCCTCGGCGATTGCGCGCAGATGGTCGGTTTGCCTGGACGACCTCTCGTAGGCGTCCATGGCCTCTTCCTCGGCACCGAACCCCAGGATTTCTTTGCACATGGCGGGATAATCCGCATAGCCTTTGAGCAGGGCCTTTCGCTCAAGCATGCCCATGCATTCCTCGAACTGCGCCGCCTCGGCGGCCCGCACGCGGCACTCGGCGAGCACGTACGGCGTGCCGGGATAGAAATACTCGCCGTTGGCGTATTTCGGGTTCACGCCATAGGTTTCGAAAATGGAATCTGCCAGATACTCCTCCACGTCGACATACATGTAGCGCACCCAGCCGGGGCGCCACGAATCGGTGCGAATGAAATTGGCCGTTCCGTATTCAGCCATGCGTCCTCCGTCTATCGTTATCGCGTAAGCGCCTGCCAGACTTCCTG
Organism: uncultured Slackia sp.; assembly: GCF_944321625.1. Lineage (GTDB taxonomy): Bacteria > Actinomycetota > Coriobacteriia > Coriobacteriales > Eggerthellaceae > Slackia. The sequence goes on along the minus strand of NZ_CALUMA010000088.1, from coordinate 26,064 downwards.
CACCTGCGCCTGCGTGCTTTCAAGCGAGCCGTCGTTGTGAATCACGTAATCGGCCACCGCCTCGCGCTCCTCGTCGGTGAGCTGCAAGGCGATGCGCGCCTTCACGTCAGCCTCGGTCTGCTCGCCGCGCTCAACCGCGCGTGCGATGCGCATGTCCTCCGGAGCGCTCACCGCAACAATCACGTCTGCCCAGGGAAGCGTCTTGTGGGAAATCTCACCTGAGGTGACCTCGGCCAACACCACGGGATGGATTTGCGAAAGCTCTTTGATGCGACGGCGGCACTCCTTCATGATGGCGGGGTGCGTGATGCCGTTGAGCCATTCGGTATGCTCGGGCGTGTCGAAAGCGGCCTGCGCCAGACGCGGACGCACCACCTCGCCCTTCTCGTCGAAAATACCCGCGCCGAACGTGCGCGCCAAATCGAACTTGACCTCCGGCATGGTAAGCACGTAATGGCCGATGGTATCCAGGCTGATAATGCCCGCACCCAGTTGCGCGAACATGCTTGAGATGGTCGATTTGCCCGATCCGATGCCGCCAATCAAAGCCGCCGTCGTCATGTGATGCACTCCTCCTTATGCTTGTTCCGCCAGCCGCACAGATTCGATAACGCCTGCGCCCAGCACGGCGTCGCCATCGTAGAACACGGCGAACTGCCCCGGCGCCGTGGGCGTTTGCGGCTCGTCGAGCAAGGCGGTTGCCGCCGGAACCGAGCCCTCGACGCCAACCGGCCTGAACTGCAGGCCGCGGCTGTTCACGAACGCGAGCCCCATGTCGCCCTCCATGCCGGCGGGCACCAGGCGACACGGGACGGCATGCTGGCGGTAGCGCAGCTTTACCGAACACGCGAGCGGCCCTCGCTCTGCAAAGCGGACAGCCAGCTCTTCCGGCGATATGGACTGCCAGTTCATGCGCGCCACATACGCGCGGTCGATGAGCGCTTCGTGCGCGAAACCCACAATCAGGCGATTGCGGGCGGCATCCTTACCCACCACGTAATACGGCTCGGGGGCGCCGCCGATACCCAGCCCCTTGCGCTGCCCGATGGTATAGCGGAACAGCCCATCGTGCTGACCGACCACACGCCCGTCGCGCGTCACGATATCGCCCGGTGCTGCCGCCACGCCGTGCGCCTCGAGAAACGCCAGATGGTTGCCGTCGGGGATGAAGCAGATATCCTGGCTGTCCGACTTCGACGCCGTGGGAAGCCCCAGATCTTGTGCGATGCGACGAACCTCGGGCTTGCCGCCTTCGATGTCGCCCAGGGGAAGCAGGAGCCGGGAAAGCTGCTCCTGCGAGAGCATGGAAAGCATGTATGACTGGTCTTTGGCGGCGTCAGCCGCACAGGTGATAGCGAAGCGATTGCGGCGGCGTGTCACACGCGCATAATGGCCAGTAGCGACGAAGAAATCGGGGGCGCTATCCGCAGCATCCGCGATGTCGGCGTTCGCGCCGTCATCCGCGTCAGCCGTCGCCGAAACCATCGCCTGCTCGGCGGCGGCAAAAAGCGCCGGAATCTTGACGCGGGCGTTGCACCCCACGCAAGGGCTGGGCGTCATGCCACACGCGTAGCCCTCCACGAAATCCTGGATAACGCACTCGTCGAACAAAACGCGAGCGTCATACACCGCGTGCCGGATGCCCAAACGCTCCGCCACAGCACGGGCATCGTCAACCGCCGCCCGGCTTGATTCGTCATCCGCAAACAGGCATGTCACGCCCACGACCTCGTAACCCGCCTGCTGCAGCAGCGCAGCAGCGACAGACGAGTCCACCCCGCCGCTCATACCCAGCACGACGCGACGCCCTGCCGAAGCCCTCTTTTGTGTATGCATGGATTCTTGATTCATACGGGCATTCTAGCGCAAGGAATGCGCCCGCTATTCAATTCACACCCCATACGCAAAGAACCGCCCCGAAGGGCGGTTCTTAGTCGGTCAAAGCGCGGCTATGGGGAGGGAGGGGCCGCGCTTGAGTCGATAAGACAAACGAAGGGCTCAGCCAAACATTGCGCTAGCGCCTGCTTGCGCCATTCAGTAAGTCGAGCGTACGCTGCTTACTGCTCGGCCTTCCAGGTCATGCCGTCAGCAACCGTGGGCTCGCCGGCGCCATAGGTATGGCAGTTGTCGCAGGCGTCCGGAATGCCGCCCAGCTGCTCAGGCGTGTACTGGGTGCTGCCGCCATGAACCGGGTTGAACGGGTTCCAATCGCCCATGTCCTCATAGGAGGCCATCTCTTCCTCGGTCACTGCGGGGCCCTCGCCGTACACAGCGAGCGCAGCAGCATTGCCGTCGAGCTTGGGGCCTTCGCCCAGCGTGCCGTTGACGGCGCTCTCAGCCGCAACGAAGCCGAACGTGACGGCGCGACCGATGGACGTACCGGGAATGTGGCGCGGATAGTTGCCCGAGAAGAAGCTACCGGACGCATTGCCGCACGCATACAGACCCTTGATGGGGTTGTCGTTCATATCCAGAACGCTGCAGTTGCCGTCGATGCACAGGCCGCCCACCGTAGCGAGGATGTTGCTGTTGGTGGTAAAGGCGTAGAACGTCTTGCCGGTGATAGGCATAGCGGCGTTCAGATCGCGAGCGAAGTCCTCATCCTTCTTGGCATCGAAGAAGCCGTTGTAGCGCTCGACCTCGGCGACAAGGCCCTCGGGATCGATGCCGGCGGCCTCGGCCAGCTCCTCAAGCGTGGAGCCTTCGAACAGCCAGCTCTTGGCCTCATAGCCCTCGATATCCATGTCGGCTGCCATGGTTTCGTCGAAGATGTACCAGCAGTTCTTGCCGTAGGCAGGCTGAGCGTTCTGGGCGTTGGACACCACCTGGAACGGAGCGTCCTCGCGCACGAAGCGCTTACCGCGGCCGTTCACCAGGATGCCCAGGCCCACAGCGCTCCACGTGTCGGAAGCGGCGAAGGAGTCAGGGGTGCCCCAGCGGAAGTTCATGACCGGCTGCGGAATGGGGTCCATCTGAGCGCCGATCTTGAGGCCCATCATATGGCCGTCGCCCGTGGTGCCCCAACCCGGATTCCACCAGCTGGAGTTGGCGTAATCCTCGGGACGCGTCCAGGCCTGCATCATCTCGGGGTTGCAGTCGTAGCCGCCGGTGGCCATGATGACGCCCTTAGCAGCGTTGACCTTGAAGTAGCCGTCAGCATCCTTGGCGATGACGCCGGTCACGGCGCCAGAATCGTCCGTGGTCAGCTGCACGGCAGGCGTGGAGAAGCGCATGTCGATGGTGTCGTACGCAGTCTTGGCCACGTCCTGCATTTCCAGGCACACGTAGATACCGGAAAGGCCGGAGCGCACGCCCGCGTCAGGCGGCAGAGCGGGCGAATCGTAGAAACCCAGCTCGCTGTCGATGAGGTCGGTCATCGCGGGGAAGCCGCAGGTGGAAGGGGCCTGCTCGACCTTGGTGATGACGAAGCCATTGGCGCCCTTGTCCAGCATCTCCTGCCAGAAGTCAGTGGCCTCGCCGGAGCGATCGACGTAGGTGCGCGCGGGCTCAGGGCGCGTGCGGTAGTAAGCGCCGCGATAGATTTCGTCAAGCAGCACAGTCTTGTCGATCTTGGTGCCCTCCTGGCACTTCGCGCCCACGGCGCCGAAGCACTCGAAGCAGCCGCGGCCCTTGGTCATCTTCTCAAGGATGAGCACGTTGGCACCCATGTCGGCGGCCTTGAGGCCAGCGATCAGGCCACCCACGCCGGCGCCCACAACAACCACCTCGAAATCCTCTTCGCGCTGGATCTCGTCGTCGCCGATCTCGCGCGCCTCAAACGCCACGGGGCCGCGAGGGCCGGGGCATGCGGCCTTGCGGCCGGGCATGAGGTTCACGCCGTCGGCATAGATGTTCTGGTAATCAGCGGCGGCGGTAGATGCGCCCTCTGCGGCTCCCTCGGCAGCACCTTCGGCAGCGCCCTCCGCAGCACCTTCGCTGGCGCCCGTAGGCGAGCAACCGGCGGCGACCGCGCCCACACCCATGGCGGCAGCAGCGGCAAGAGCGCCCTTCATGAAGTTCCTGCGCGTGAAGGAGTACTTGGTTTCGTCAGATTTCATCATCCTGACTCATCCCCTCTCTTTGGTTGCCTTGCGAAGACAGCTTGCACGAGTTCCTCAATGCCAGCAACGCAGATCATGTAAGGCAAAGAACGTATGGCATCAAAATGCTTTGCTTTAAGCACGCATATGACCGCCCAGTCTTCTGCCCCGTCCTGCGGCACTTTCACCGTATCGCCCGCTGTAAGATCTCCGCAATTCCCTCCTTGTGTACAATGTACACGTTGCGGAAAGTGTACAATGTACACATTCGGAGCGCAAGAGGAATTTTGCTAGTTCGGCCGAAAGCGAGGCACTGATGGGCAATACCTGCTACCATCCTCGGACAAACATCATTTCCAAGCACCATCGAGGAACCATGCAGAATTCGCACAAAGCCGAAGCGCAGTCGAAACGACAAACCGCGGAACAGGCAAAAAACCAGGACGCAAAGCAGTTGGAGCAGCAAGCCGAACATTATTTTGAGCAGCAAACTACAGAGCAGCACAGGCAGCTAGCTACAAAACAGCTAGTGCAGCAAGACTTAAAGCAGCAAACCGCAGCACGATCAAATCAGCAGTTCACAGGGCAACTGAGCCAGCAGTTTGCGGCCCAAACCACAGAAAAATCCGTCATGCCCACTCCCGATCGCCCCGGCGCCAATAAAGACGAGCGCAGCGTCCAGACACCCGAGCGCTTGACGAGAGACATCATTCGCAGGAAAGCGCTTGAGCTTGCCGATGAAGATGGCATCGAGAACCTCACGATTCGTAAACTGGCAAAGGCGCTCAACAAAACGCCCATGGCGCTCTATCGTCATTACGAGTCGATTGACGAGATTAAACAGGCCGTGCTCGCGCTCGCATTCGAAGAGGTCGACGCTGATCCTATTCCAGGTGAACGTTGGGACGACACCATTCGCCGCACAACCGCTTCGATTCGAAATGTCTTTCATGCCCATCCACGTGCGCACTTGCACTTGATCCAGTCCTCAGCACTTGACGCCGGACTCATCAATCACACCAACCGCATCCAAAGCCTTCACCACAATCAGGGAATACCGGATGACGTCCTCATGCGCGCCTGGCGCATCATCGACGCATTTCTCTCAGGCTTTGATATCAAAGACGGCATCGAGATGGAGCAGCATCGCGAAACAGCCCTTGAAGATCGTCCTTCATGGTTTGAAACCGCCGATAAAGCCTACTCTGACCAGGCGTTTCACGACGGCATTGAAATCATCATCGCCGGCATTCGCAACCTAGCTGCTCCCGATCCCTGCGACTGGCACACGCCAGAGGAGTAAGACAAGATACCCTCGCACGCAAGCACCCGATTTCCGCCCCGTGATCGACATGCCAGAGGGGTAAGGCAAGATGCCCTCGCACGCAAGCACCCGTTTTCCGTCCCGTGATTGGCACGCCAGAGGAGTAAAGACATGCGGGCAGCATACGGCGGCCGACAAGTCGCGTATCGCCGCCAACCCGTGCACCGCCGCCAACCCGTGCTCCGCCGCTACAAATGGCAAGAATAGTATCGTTCCGCCATGCCTCGGCTAAAAACAGCGAGAATAGTATTGCCATCAAGAAGCAAGCGTGCAAAATTCGGCACACATCTATGGTGCTAGAAAATATCTTTCCTGTTCAACATTGTTCTTAAATTAGATAAATACACTCACAGAACTCACATTCCTGGCGGATAGCAGTGCTCGGAATACTATTCTCGAGATTTTTAGCACGCCACCCTCAATTTAATACTATTCGCAGCATTTGTAGCACTCGTTATTAGCGCGACATAGCATTAGCGGCAAGCGTGCAGCGACATTCGTGGTATGCATGTCGCAGCATTCGTCGCAAACGCCAAAAGGACTCACCTGCCTAGATTCCAAGCCGTCGGCATAAAAACCGCCTTATTGGCTAACTTTAAGCACCCCGGGTATAAAAATGGCCTTATTGGCTAACCGCATGTTCACCAATCGGAGCACCAATCATCCAACGTTTTAAGAAATAGAAGCATACTGCGAGATCATTATTATTCTTGAGGCAGACGTATTAAGACTTTTGCGGCAAAGCGGCATTCAGGGATACATTTCACCACGCAAATAAGCGCATTTTTGGACTCAGACCTTCATTTCTTCGCCAATAAGGAGGTTTTTATACCGAGCAAGCACCCAAACGTCCGAAGGCACAAGAATCAAGAGGAAAAGAAAGAAATTCAAAGTCGCGACGAGATGCCAAGGGGAGATGGCAGGGCAGAACGTAAAGATGCCCCGGCTTCATGGCGAAGCCGGGGCATCCTACGATGAGCTCGTCGCGCCAAATCGTTCGACGTTAATTGCGCCGAATCGTTCGGCACGTATGCACCAAATTGCTCAGCGTTTATTGCACCAAGTTATTCGGCGTCGGCAGCCTTCTCGGCCTTTTCGGCCTTCTTCTTGGGCTGACGGGGCTCGGGAGCCTGGATGGTCTCGTCGACCTCGATCTCGATGCCCAGCTCAGCAGCGGCGGCCTTCATGGACAGGCTGATGCGACGACGCTCGGAGTTGACGTCCATAACCTTGACCTTGACCTCCTGGCCCACCTTCACGACCTGAGCAGGCGTGTCGATGTGCTTGTTGGCCATCTCGGAGATGTGCACCAGGCCCTCGATGGAGTTGCCCAGCTCGACGAAAGCGCCGAAGGGAACGATCTTGGTGACCTTGCCGTCCACGATAGAGCCAACGGGGTAGCTCTCGACAAGCTTCAGCCAGGGATCGGGCTGGGTCTGCTTCAGGCCCAGGGAGATGCGCTCGCGCTGCAGGTCAACGTCGAGAACCTCGACCTCAACCTCGTCGCCGACCTTGACGACCTCAGAGGGATGGTTGACATGGTTCCAAGAGAGCTCGGAGATGTGAACCAGACCGTCGATGCCGCCCAGGTCCACGAAGGCGCCGAAGTCCACGATGGAGGAAACGGTGCCCTTGAGGCGCATGCCCTTGGTGAGCTTGCTGAGGATCTCGGCGCGCTCGTTCTTGCGGCCCTCCTCCAGCAGCACGCGGCGGGACAGAACGACGTTGTTGCGGTTGCGATCCATCTCGATGACGCGGGCCTCGACCTCGGTGCCCAGGTACATGTCCAGATCCTTGACGCGACGAAGGTCGACCAGGGAAGCAGGCAGGAAGCCACGCAGACCGATGTCCAGAATCAGGCCGCCCTTGACAACCTCGATGACCTCGCCAGTGACGTTCTCGCCGGCCTTGAACTTCTCTTCGACGCGAATCCAGGCGCGCTCGTACTCGGCACGCTTCTTGGACAGGATCAGACGACCGTCCTTGTCCTCCTTCTGGAGAACCAGAGCCTCGATCTCGTCGCCCAGAGCAACGATCTCAGAGGGATCAGCATCCTTGCGGATGGAGAGTTCGCGGGAAGGAATAACACCTTCGCTCTTGAACCCGATGTCGAGCAGAACCTCGTCATGCTCGATCTTCACGACAGTGCCCTGAACCAGATCGCCCTCATCGAATTCGGTCAGGGTGCCATCGATCATCTGGTTCATCTGATCGTCGGAGATGTCCTCGAAGTCGATGACGGACGTGTTCTTGATTTCGGTCAAAACGGACCCCTTTCAAGCACGGGGACCCTTCGTCACATTGGTTACGTTCAATATGTCTCGGGGGCCTACAGTTACCTACCCGCTCGCCTATTCGAGACGGGGCTGTCTGCCTGTTACAGACAAGCTGTTGCATTGTATCACAGGCCCCTTCGAATACCCCCGGCAATCTGCGAGCGGACGGCGCGTTTCACACGGATTTTGCACGGGGTATCCATAAGCGCAGCGAACTGGGCGAAGGTGACGCGACGTCGTTGGCTGTAGACCACCGCTAGGAGGGAATCTCGAGAACAGCCGTAGCGCCTCCGAGCTCCGGCTCGACGAACATGGCGGTCCCGCCATGCTGCTCAGCGACCGTCTTGACCACAGCAAGGCCCAACCCGGTGCTTCCCTCTTTGCGCGAGCGCCCCTCCTCAAGACGCACGAAGCGCCCGAACACGCGTTCGCGGTCCTCTGGAGCAATGCCTTTCCCGTCATCGCTTACCGTGATGCGCACGGCATCGCCCGCCTGGGCGCAGGAAACCTTCACGCGCGTCTTGGCATATCGCGCTGCATTGTCCATCAGATTGCGCACCGCATGGCTGAGCGCCTCATGGTCGGCGGAGCATACCACGGGCTGCACGTCTGACACGTCTACCTCGCTCGTCGTGCGCCCCTTGAGAAGAGCCGCTTCCTCGTAAAGCAAATCGCATATATCGATCGGCTCTTTGTTCAAACGCGACACGCCTTCGTCTTGGCGCGCTAGCAGCAGAAGGTCGCTCACGATGCCGCTCACGCGCTCGTTTTCGCCCATAAGATCGTCAAGAAGTTCATTCACGTCCACCGCGTCGGGGTGATCACGCATGGTCTCCAGCATGATTCGTATGGCGGCAACAGGGCTTTTGAGCTCATGAGACGCATCCGACACGAATCGACGCTGCTCCGCCACCGAAGCCTCCAGGCGGGCAAGCATGGCGTTGAACGTCCCAGCGAGTCGCGACAGGTCGGCGTCCTTCTCGGGAACGGGAATCCGCTCGGAAAGGTCGCCGATCGAGATGGAATCCGCCGCCGCCCTCATCTGCTCCACCGGACGCAGCGTGCGAGCGGCGAGCATCCATGAAAGAGCCGCCACAAATACGAGCAACACGGCGAACGCCGTGGCGAGCAAAACGGCTGCGGTTTTGGCAGCCTCATACGCGGGAGCGAGCGACGCCATGGCGGCGACCGTCATGGTTCCTTCGCCGGTGACGACGCCGCGCTCGACCATGAGGAACGGCCCGGCATTCCCGAATAGATCGGTAGCGCGAATCGACGACTCGACGGAAGGAACGACTCCTTCATCTGCCGTTTTACCTGCGGCATCCTGACTTGGTTGCGCATCTGCGCCCTCCGTCGCGGCATCCTGTGCCGCGGCATCAGCCGCCCATGCGCGGGACACTCCAAGCTCCACGTCGTCAACTGCCGCCGCGATGTCGGACGCCACGCGGAAAAGCATTCCTACGAAATGCGCGATTCCTTCCCCGACCGCAGAGTCGTATCCCGAGTCGCCGCCGGAATCGCCGTACCCCGAATCGCCGTCGCCATAGCCCGAGTCGCCATCATAGGCGGGCGCGGGAGCAGGGTTTGCAGGGGCAGGAGTGGGATTTGCGGGCGCGGGGCTTGCGGGAGCGCTTTGCGGAGCAGCCGCCGGCGCATCCTCCGCGGCATCATCGGACGCGGGTTCGCTCTTGGAAGCGTCCTCGGCAGCAGAATCGTCATCGCCCTTGGAGTCGTCCTCCTTGTCCATATGCACCTCGATTACCGTCACGTTCTGCGCCTCTTGCGTGCGCTTCAGCTCTAGATCGTCCAGCTCGTGCGCGGACGTCTCGCCCACGGGCGCACCTCCTTGGGTCATCGCCGAAACGCCCTGCGCCCATTCGCTTGCGCTTACCACCTGGCCGTTCTCGTCGATGACCTGCACGAGGTCCGACCCCGTAGCGGAAATGGAAGAGGAAAGCGAGCCGTCCTGAATCTGCCGGACCACCTCGTCGACGCGCGATTCAAGCGTGTCCGACACGGAGTTTACGAACGCCGCCTGAGCCGCAAATGCCACGGCAGCCACGGTCAACGCCATTGCTGCAGCGGTAACGCCCACGGCGATGCAGGCGGTTTTGCCTCGTATGCTTCGGGGGCCGAACTTCATAGGAGCATCCTCCTTTCATCCATGGTTCCCATTTCCCGCTTTGCGCACGTTTGCCGATGCTGAGAACTAATCTTCCTCGATTCGATACCCCACCCCGCGCACCGTTTTGATCAGCGGATTTCCAAATGGATCGTCGATCTTTTTCCTGAGATAGCGCACGTACACTTCGGCTACGTTCTCGTCGCCCATGAAGCCAGGACTCCATACGTGGTCAAGAATCTGCGCCTTTGAGAGCGCTTGGCCGACGTTGTGCATCAGGTATTCCAGAAGTGCAAACTCCCGCGGAGTGAGCTCGATGGAGGTTCCCGCACGAGAGACGGACCTTTTCGCGGGGTCGAGCACCAAATCCCCCACACGCAATTCAGAGCCGCGCGCCGCTCCGCCGCGCCGCACAAGCGCCCTGATGCGGGCAACTAACACCACCAGCGAAAACGGCTTGCGAAGAAAATCGTCCGCCCCGATGTCGAGTGCATCCGCCTCGTCGTATTCCCCGTCTTTTGCGGTAAGCATGAGCACAGGGGTGGAGATGCCGGCTTTACGAATTTCGCGGCACACGGAATAGCCGTTCATGCCCGGAAGCATGATGTCGAGCGTGATGGCGTCGTACGAGCCGGAAAGGGCGAGCTCGAGGCCGGTGTCGCCGTCGAGCGCGGCATCAACCGTATAGCCCTCCGCCTCGAGGCTCTTCTTGAGATATGTGACGAGCGTGCTTTCGTCTTCTACGATCAGGATGCGCATGGCGGCCTCCATCCGGGTTATCCAGCCGGTGTCGTCATGACGCGAATCCCTTGACGCTCGCGCCAGTCGACTTCCATTATAAAGTGGGCGGACTCGCTTTCCGCGAGCCCGCCTCATGCGAGGATGAAGTTTTACATTGCGAGTCATGCCGTCAGTGTAATGTCTCGCTGGAGCGCGGCGTCGTTAGTCGTCGTAGCGAGAATCGCCATCGTCGTCGTCATCGTCATCGTCGTAGGCGGAGTCGCCGTCGTCATAAGCGGAATCGCCGTCGTCGTCGCGATCGTCGTAGGGCGAGGCGGCATCATCGCGAGCGTCGTAGGGCGAATTGGCATCGTCGCGATCGTCATAAGGCGAGTCGCTTCCCTTGCCGTAGTCGCTCACTCCGTCGTCGCGGTCATCGTAAGGAGAGTCGCCGTAGGCAGAATCGTTGTACGCCGTCGCAGCTGCCGGAGCTGGGGCGCTCTTAGCGGGAGCGGAGGACGCCTTAGCGGAGCCACGATCATCGGCGTCGTCGTCCTTTTCGCTCGCTTGCGCTGCCTTCTTTTCGGCCTCGGCCTGTTCAGCGGCCTTCTTTGCCTCGGCTTCTTCCTGGGCCTGCTTCTCGGCCTCTTCCTGCGCCGCAAGCTGCTCTTGCTGAATCTTGGCCTCTTCCTGCTTCTGGATCTCGGCCTGGCGCATACCGTCCGCCACGGCATATCCTGTGCATACCGTCACGCACACGATCACAGCACCTGCTACCAGGGCGATTTTGGTCTTGAGGTTAGCGGTCTTCAACATGGTGGTTCATCTCCCATCTGCATCGGTCCCGGCCTTCCGGGCTCCCGTTCGAGCCTTCCTGACTACGCTGCATATAATGGAGAAGAAACCTGAGAGAAAGCTGAGAGACAAACGGCGGAAAGTCGCTATTCGCCTCTGCGCTCGAGCAACTCGCCCACGCGCGACTCACCGAAGACCTCGATGCCCGCATCGGCGAAGAGCCGCGCTGCCACGCCATTGCCCTGCACCAGCACGCCGGAGAACGTGCCGTCATAGATGCGTCCGAACCCGCAAGAGGGGCTTTTCTCTTTAAGGAGTGCGAACCGGCATCCCGCCGCCTGCGCCTCGACGAGCGCCACGGCGGCGCCCGCCTCAAACTGGGCTGTCACGTCTTCGCCCGCCTTCGACACCACGCGCCCTCCCATTATTTCGGAAGGCTGTCTTGGCGTGAGAAGCCCGCCCTGAACCTCGGGGCACACGGGAACGATGGCGCACGCCTCGCGCAGTCGCGCAAGCGTTTCCGCAGGCAACGCGTTATCGCCGCCTCGCCAGGTGCATCGCTCGCCCAAGAGGCACGCGCTCACCGCAACGGCCGGCTTAGTGACGCTATCGACTGTGCAATCTTCCATGAGCCCCCTTTCCGCACGTACGCCTTCAGCATTCAATCTGCCGATTGCACGCAAGAATACCATGCGTCAACGGCAGTCGTGATAAGCTTCGACCTGAACAATCGGAACACCTCTGAATGCCGCGAAACACAATGCGGCAGAACGCAAGCGGAAGGCAAACGCATGGAAGCCATTTTCGAGCAAATAAAAACCGTGCTTTCCCAGGAATGGGTGCGCGACATTTTCTGGGCCGCCGTCATCATCGCCGTCACCGCATTCGTATCGCACCTGGCCAAGAAGGGCCTAAAGACGTTCCTCGACTGGGACAACAATCCCTTGCCCTCCTCCAGCATCATCATCAACATCGTGCGTGCGGTCATCTGGATCGTGGGCGGATCCATCGTTTTGGACTCCTGCTTTGGCATCAATCCGAACGCGCTGGTCACAGCTTTGGGCGTTGGAGGTATCGCCATATCGCTGGGCTTCCAAGACACGCTGTCCAATCTAATCGGCGGCATCCAGATGACGTTCATGAAAATCGTGCAGCCGGGCGACAACATCGACGTGGGCGGCGACGTGGGCGTGGTGCAGGACGTCACCTGGCGTCACACCACCATCCGCACGAAGCTGGGCGAGACGGTGATTATCCCCAATTCCGTGATTTCCAAAACCGCGCTGGTGAAGCTGCCGCCCGCCACGCAGCTCAAGGTGCCGTTCGCCGTCACCAACAGCGACCGCTCGATGGACGAAATCGCCGAGGCGCTGAAGAAAACGGCTCAAATTGCCGCCGAGGAAGTATCGCCCGTTACGCAAGAGCCCGCTGTGTTTTTCTCTGAAATCACTGAGTACGGATTCCGCGGCTCCATTGTCATGCGTATCGAAGATGCGGATAAGACCGGTGCCGCCACCGACGCCGTGGTGCGTGCCATCGCACACGAGACGCGCTAGGAAGAGCGCACGCCAGGGAGATGAGCCGCCTACCAGCGCTTATTCCGCGGCTTTCGCTGCGCATGCGGGGCACAGGCCCGAGAACACCACGGAGCATTCCTCCACCTGAAAACCGTGGGCATCCAGGTGTGCGAATGCGTCCACGCCCGGCTGCACGTCAACGTCGCACACGGCGCCGCACTCGCGGCACACGGCATGGAAGTGAGCGTCTTCGCGGAAATCATAATGATCGGCGCCGCTCGGTACCTTCACGCGCACGATGTCGCCGCCCTCGGCAAGCACCGCCAGATTGCGGTACACCGTGGCACGCGAAATCGACGGGTGCTTCTCGCGCACCCGCTCATACACCTCGGCCGACGTGGGATGATTGCGCATGGAGCGCACCGCGTCCAGGACGAGGCTTCGTTGAACGGTATTTCGCTTATTAGTAACCATTACTGATAAGGGTATGGCGCGCCCGCGGTTTCGTCAAGTTCAGGCAAAACTCCCCGCACCGCCTGCACCTATTCTTCACGCAGCGTTCATCACGGCCCAGCGAAAGAACGGGACCCGCATAATTGTCGCGTATAATGCGGGTCAGCAGCAAAACGACCCACGAAAGGAGGTGTGCCATGCTGTATCAGCTGATGAACAAGGAGGTCATCGTCGCAACGTACGAAGAGCATAAAGACATCGATGAGTACTATTACGAAGAAGTAAACCGATTTGACCCTTATCTTCCCCATGGATTTATAGATATCAATGATTGGATTGACGGACGCCAAATAGCGAAGCATCGCGTGTCCATCGAAAAGCTCATGCGTGAACTGGGACTCACTACGCGCCATGACTTCATAGGCATGGCGCGCTGCCTTTCGCTCACCGACACCTTCTGGATGAAACGCGCCGACGAAGAGCTGAACTGGGAAGACGTCTCGCTCTATCGCAACCCATTCGATGACGTAATCGCGCGCATCGCTTTCGACGGCACCGGCATGTACGGCCGCGCCGCATCCCCCACCTCGCCGGAGTTCGCCACATCGGGGTCATTCGCTAAGTGCTGGATCAGAGAGAACGGCCAGATTTCGCTTCTTAAACGAGGCTCGACAGGCTACGCGAACACGGGATTCGAGCCATATTCGGAGGTCTTGGCAGCTCAGCTACTTTCTGCAGCGCACATCGATCACGTGCCCTATAGCATCGTGCGATTCCATGGGAAGCTGGCAAGCAAATGCCCCTTGTTCACATCAGAAGATATAGGCTTCGTGTCGGCTCACCGATTCTTTGACAAGCCCTTTGGTGTCCGCGCAATGCTCGATTTCTGCCAGCAGCATGATTCCGAGGAGCGCTTCCGCGAGATGATTGTCATGGATGCCGTGATGGCGAACGTGGACCGTCATGCGGGCAATTACGGGTTCCTCGTGGACAACGCGACCGGCCGCGTGCTGCACATGGCTCCGCTGTTCGACCACAACATGGCGTGCCTGCCCATGATGATGGAAATGGATGATTTCGACACCTACGTGAGTATAATCGGACCCAAGATCGGTACGGATTTCGTGGCCATTGCGCGCGAGCTGATAACGCCCGCCATCCGCACCAAGTTGCTCACGCTCAAAGATTTCGAATACGCCGACCCAGGCATGGATTACCCTGCCTGGAAGCTTGAAGCAGTCAACCGCCTGAAAAACCGCATGATCGACGCGATTCTGGCGTAAATCGGCTCGATTTTCTCTCAAATCCGGAATGCCATTCCGGATTTGAGAGACTTTTGGCTTTACCATAGCCTTATTGAGAGTTAAGGAGGCGCTATGGCAGTGACGTTTCATCAGGTGACCACGCCGGAAGAGGTCGAAGATCTGGCGAAGCTTGCCGGGCAAATCTGGCGCGAGTATTGGCCGGCGCTCATCGGCGAGGCTCAGACCGAATACATGATTGAGAACTTTCAGTCGCTCGAAGCCATCAAACGCGATATGGCCGAGCACGACTACCGCTACTGGTTCGTGGTGGATGACGAACTGACCGCCGAAGGCGCCGACGAGGCCTGCGCGCCGTGGTTCGCACGCGGCATCGCGGGATACACGGGCGGCCACACCGAGCCCGAGACGAACCGTTTCTTCATTTCCAAAATCTACCTGCTTGCCGGCGCCCGCGGACACGGCTATTGCTCCCGCACCATCGAGCACTACGACGCACTTTGCCGCGACGAGGAACTGCGCGCAATGTATCTGACTGTGAACAAGCACAACGAGCTGGGCACACGTGCTTATTTCGCCAAGGGATTTGAGGTGATTGACTCCGTTGAGACCGACATTGGCGAAGGGTTTATTATGGATGATTACATCATGGAGAAGAAGGCTTAGAACTGGTCAAAGGGGGAAGAGGAGAGGATGTTTCCTCTCCTCTTCCCCCTTTGGAACCCCGGCGCGCTCTCGCGCGCAGAAGTCAGGGACTAAACACGCCACTGGCGTGTTTACTGCCCCAGTCCGCATGGGAAACCGGCCAATCGGCGCTTCATCGCCCACCGGGGTGGGCATCGCTTTCGCTTGCCCGCAGTTCGCTGCTAGGGTTGAGCAAGAGACACCACCAAGTGCCTCATTTTCTCTCGGTCCGCGCTTCGCGCGGGCGGCCATCGCTTTCGCTCGGCCGCGAGCTTCCTAGTCTTCCAAGTCAAACAGGCTCTTCATGTCGGTTTCTTTCATGGGGGCGCCGGATGATGGGAGCTTTTCGGCGCGGAATTTTTCGACCTGCGCTGTGCCGCCGATGAATTCTTCTGCTTTGCCGACCATGGTCACTATACGGCCGTTTTTGGCGGTAAGCGCCTGCACGCCCTGGGTGTTGTTGGTCGTTTTCGTCCTCAGAAGCGACGTGTTGAAGTTGATCAGGCGATAGTCGCTCGATACGAGGGCCACGTCGCGGTCCTCTTTGAGCACGGTGGCAAACAGGAGCTTGCTGCCGCCGTAAATCGCGTTCTTCAGCTTCTTGCGGTTGGTCTTCGTGGCGTAGCCCGACAGCGCGACGCGCGCGACGCGACCGTTCTCGAACACGAACAGCACGTCGGCCTTGTAGTCCTCCGGGTCGATGACCCAAATTACGCTCTCGTCGGGCGCCATCTCCAAATCGGTGGCCAAGAACGATCCCAGCTGGGCCGACTTGGTATCCTCGAACTGCGCCACCTTGCACTTATATACCTGGCATTGGTTCGTGAACACGAGCAGCTCATGCGTGTTCGAGGACGCGAACTCGATGAACGGCTCGTCGCCATCTTTGTATTTCAGCGACGTGGCCGCACGCAGCACGCGATCGGTCAGCTTCTTCAAGTAGCCTTCGCGCGACACCATGATGGTCACGGGGTACTCTTCGACCTCGGGCTCAAGGTTCACCTCAACGACCTCGCTCGGCGAAACCAGGCCGGTCTTGCGCGGCGTGACGTACTTCTTGTTCACTGCGGCAAGCTCGTCGCGAATGACCTTCTTGATCTTTTTCTCGCTGCCCAACGTATCCTTGAGCTCGGCGATGTCGGCCTCGAGCTTGGCGATATCCTTCGTGCGGTTCAGGATGTATTCCTCGTTGATGTTGCGCAGCTTGATCTCGGCAACGAATTCGGCCTGCACCTCGTCGATGTCGAAGCCCTTCATGAGGTTGGGCACAACCTCCACCTCGAGTTTGGTGTTTCGGATGATCTCGATTGCCTTGTCGATGTCAAGCAGGATCGCCTCAAGACCGTGAAGCAGGTGCAGCCTGTCGGTCTTCTTGCCCAGGTCGAAGTTAATGCGACGGCGCGTCGAATCCACGCGCCAGTTGACCCACTCGTGCAGAATCTGGCGCACGCCCATCACGCGCGGATAGCCATCAACGAGCACATTGAAGTTACACGAGAACGAATCCTGCAGCGTGGTGCTGCGGAACAGCTTCGCCATAAGCTGCTCAGGATCGGTGCCCCTCTTCACGTCGATGGCGATGCGCAGACCGGAAAGGTCGGTCTCATCACGGATATCGGCGATTTCGGGCAGCTTTTTCTCTTTGGAAAGCTTCACGATGCGGTCGATGATGATGTCGGTCTTCGTGGTGTAGGGAATCTCATACACCTCGATGATGCGCTCGTCAGGCAGGTAGCGCCAGCGCGAGCGAATCTGGAAGCTGCCAGTGCCCGTTTCGTAGATGCGGTCCATCTCCTCGCGGCGATAGATGATCTCGCCACCCGTGGAGAAGTCGGGCGCAGGCATGTATTCATGCAGATCGCATTCGGGGTCGTCGAGGAAATGCATCGTGGCCTCGCACACCTCGTTGAGGTTGAAGCCGCAGATGTCCGACGCCATGGCCACGCCGATGCCCTTGTTCGCCGACACCAGGATATTGGGGAACGTAGTGGGCAGCAGGCGCGGCTCCTTCATGGTGCCGTCGTAGCTGTCCATGAAGTCGACCGGGTCCTTGTCGATATCCTTGAAAATCTCGGCGCAAATGGGCGAGAGTTTGGCCTCGGTGTAACGCGAGGCTGCGTAGCTCAGGTCGCCGGAATAGTATTTGCCGAAGTTGCCCTTCGATTCCACGAACGGCATGAGCAGCGCCTCGTTGCCCGTGGCCAGGCGCACCATGGTCTCGTAGATGGCGGAATCGCCGTGCGGGTTGAGCTTCATCGTCTGGCCGACGATGTTCGCGCTCTTCTGGCGCGCGCCGTTGAGCAGGCCCATCTTGTACATGGTGTAGAGCAGCTTGCGGTGCGACGGCTTGAATCCGTCGATCTCGGGGAACGCGCGCGAGACGTTGGTGCTCATCGCATACGGCATGTAGTTCGACTCGAGCGTTTCGGTGATGGGCTGCTCCACCACCTCGGAGTGCAGGCCGATCACGTTCGGGTTGTCTACGTGCTTCTTCTTCGGTTCGGTTTTCTTCTTCTTGGCCACGATTCGTCCTTGGTATGTTTGGCGGGCTTATCTTATGAACCGCACAGCGGATTCGGGGTTTCGCGCGGGGCGCGCCTCAGCTAGAGACGCGTTACTGCAGGTCGAGCTGGTCGAGGTATTCCTTGCCGTGCTCAGCGATGTGGCGCTTGCGGCCTTCGTCGTCGTTTCCCAGCAGCAGGTTGAACATCGACTCCATCTTGGCGACCTCTTCGGGCTTGACCTTGATCAGGCGGCGCGTTTCGGGATTCATGGTGGTGAGCCACATCATGTCGGGGTCGTTCTCACCCAAACCTTTGGAGCGGTTGATCGAACATTTCTGCCCGTCGATCTCCTTTAGGATGTTGTTCTTCTCAAGCTCGGTGTAGGCGAAATATGTCTTCTCTTTGCAGTTGATCTCGTACAGCGGCGATTCGGCGATGTAGACGTAGCCCTCGTTGATGAGCGTGGGCACGAGTCGATAGAGCATCGTAAGGATCAGCGTACGAATATGGTAGCCGTCCACGTCGGCGTCGGTGCAGATGATGACCTTGCTCCAGTTCAGGCTGTCCAGATCGAACGTGCCGAGGTTCTTCATGCGGCGGTCGTTGACCTCCACGCCGCAGCCGAGCACGCGCAGCAGGTCCATGATGATGTCCGACTTGAAGATACGCGCGTAATCCTCCTTCAGGCAGTTGAGGATCTTGCCGCGCACCGGCATTACGCCCTGGAACTCGGCGTCGCGCGACGTGCGAATGGCGCCCGCCGCCGAGTCGCCCTCCACGATGTAGACCTCGCGGCGGGTTTTATCCTTCGAGCGGCAGTCGATGAACTTCTGCACGCGGTTGGCCATATCGGTCTTCTGCTGCAGGTTGGTCTTGATGCTCTGGCGCGTTTTCTCAGCGTTTTCGCGCGAGCGCTTGTTGATGAGCACCTGCTCCACAATTTTGTCAGCAGCGGCCTTGTTCTCGATGAGGTAGGTGCCCAGCTGCTCCTTGAAGAATGTGGTCATCGCCTGCTGGATGAAGCGGTTGTTGATGGCCTTCTTCGTCTGGTTCTCGTAGGAGGTCTGCGTTGAGAAGCAGTTGGTCACAAGCACCAGGCAGTCCTGCACGTCCTGCCACTTGATGGCGCTCTCATTTTTGTTGTATTTGCCCTGCTGCTTGATGTACGCGTCGATGGCGCTGGTCAGAGCGCTGCGCGCGGCCTTCTCGGGCGAGCCGCCGTTTTCCAGCCACGACGAGTTGTGATAGTACTCCTGCATCTGAAAGGTGCGGGAGAAGCACAGGCACGCCGTGATCTTCACGTTGTAGTCGGGCAGGTCGTCGCGGTCGCGGCCGCGGCGGTCGGCCTGGATGAAGAAGGGCTCGGTCAGGTAATTGGCGCCCACCTTCTCCAAAACATAGTCTTCAATACCCTTGGGGTAGCAGAACTCCTCCTCGGTGAAGCCGTCGGGGCCCTCAAGGCGCAGGCGGAACGTGACGTTGGCGTTGACGACGGCCTGACGGCGCATGGTTTCGCGGTACCACTCGTGCGGGATATCGATGGAGGTGAACACCTCCAGGTCAGGGCGCCATTTGATGGTTGTGCCCGTGCGGGCCTCATCGGTGGGCTCAACCTGCAGGGCCTTCTTTTTGGCGCCGACCACCTTGCCCTTTTTGAAGTGCAGCTGGTACTTGTTGCCGTCGCGCCAAACGGTGACATCCATGTACTCGGAGGCATACTGCGTGGCGCAGGAACCCAACCCGTTGGTGCCCAGCGAGAAATCGTAGTCGCCGCCGGCGTTGTTGTTGTATTTGCCGCCCGCGTACAGCTCGCAGAACACGAGCTCCCAGTTGAAGCGCTTCTCGGTGGGGTTCCAGTCAAGCGGGCAGCCGCGGCCGTTGTCCTCCACCTGGATGGAGCCGTCGGCGAATGCGGTGAGCGTGATGAGGTTGCCATAGCCCTGACGAGCCTCGTCCACCGAGTTCGACAGGATTTCGAACACGGCGTGCGCACAGCCGTCCAAGCCGTCGGATCCGAAGATGACGGCGGGGCGCAGGCGTACTCGTTCCTCGTCTTTCAGCTGACGAATGCTGTCGTTGCCGTAATTGGCCGTGGTTTTTGCCATGCTCGCTCTTTCGATAATCGTGTTTCGTGTGGAAATCAGCGCCCTCTTAGGCGGCGCAACCCGCGCGCGGACGTCACCAGCATGCGCCATGCGACAGCGCTGTGACAGAAGACCGCGTGAACGGGTAGTGTGTTCAAGCCTGAAACTTTACCACAACACCAGGCCGACCAAAACAACACCACCACAAAAGCATCGGACATGCGTTCGTAAATTAGAACGATACCCCAGAGGCTAACGAAGCAAACTACCGCGGGCGAGCGAAGCGAAGCCCACCGCGCGAAGCGCGAACCGAGAGAGCCCGGGGCACTTGGTGGTGCCCCAGCCTCAACCGCGCTCTCGAGCCGCGGGCGAGCGAAGCGATGCCCGCTTTGTGGGCAATGAAGCCTCAATCATCCGGTGTCCCATGCGCGCTGGCACGAGGAGTAAACACGCCAGTGGCGTGTTTAGTTCCCGATCTCTGCGCGCGAGAGCGCGGCGGGTTCCAAAGGGGGAAGGGGAAGGGAATGCATCCCTTCCCCTTCCCCTTCCCCTTCCCCCTTTGCTACGCGGCCTCTCGCTCTTCTCGCTCAAGCACCTTCTGCATGGCCGCAATCGCGCATTCGATCTGGTCATCATCGGGCTCGCGCGTTGTGAGCTTCTGCATCTGCATGCCGGGCCAAAGAATAACTTTGACCAGTGGGTTCTCGGGATGGCTGCCCGCCCACTTCACCGTGATTTCGTAGCTGATACCGGCAATCACGGGCATAAGTAGAATGCGTACCACGATGACCAACGCCAGTTTAGCGAACCCATCGGGCACACCCCACGCGGCGATGAGCGCGTTGAGCGGCGTGATGGTGTACACGAAGATGGCGATGATCATCACCATGATCAGAAACGCCGTGCCGCAACGCACGTGCAGACGCGGGAAGCTGCGGGCGTTCTCGGGCGTGAGAGGCAGACCGTGCTCGTAGCAGTGGATGGTCTTGTGCTCGGCTCCGTGGTAGCCAAACATGCGTTTGATGTCCTGCATGCGGCCGATCAGCCAGATGTAGAACACGAAGATAGCCACGCGCACGATGCCGTCCACGATGTTCCACGCAAGCGTATGCGCGTCATACTCGCCCACCAGGAGGTTGGCGATGAACGCCGGCGCCACGATGAACAGCACCACGCCCAGCACCAAACCGAGCGCCATGGAAATCGCCATTTCCTTCTTGCCGAATTCAACAGTTTCTTCTTCCTCGGGTTCAGAAGCAGCAACCGGCGACTCCTCAGAAGCAGCGTTCGAAAACGACGAAATGGCGTCGACCCGATCACTTTCGTCGGCGGTTTCGCCTTCAGGCGCAGGTTCGCACACCACTTCGAGCGTGCGCTGCGCGCCCAACGCGTCGATTACCTCATCGGGATTGCCAAAGTCATCCTTCCAGGAAAACGCACGCTTTTCAGAAGTGGATTCTGGCTCACTCGCACTGTGCGTCGACATTTCGCGGGTCGTCGAAGAGTTAACGGGGGCTTCTCCAGCGTTCGGCGAATCGTCGGAACTCACCTCAGCATATGCGTGGAGCGCGGCAATCTCTAGCGCCTTATATCCCAAGACGAGGCTTTCCACGAACGCGCGGCAGCCGCGGATGACGGGCCAATACAGCCAGCCATTCTTCTTTTTGCCGCTGGCGAGGTCGTGCTCCTCGATATAGATGTTTCCGCTGGGTTCGCGTACGGCGGCAGCCCAGTTGAACTTGCCGCGCATCATCACGCCTTCGATAAGCGCCTGGCCGCCCACATGGGTCTTCAGCGCGCCGTCTTCAGCGAACGCGCGCTTGAGGTCGCTTTGCCCAGGCACTAGTCACGCACCACTTTCGGGTACGGGTTGCCGCAGGTCATCTTACCTTCGGGACAGGTGCCGCGCACGCACGACGGACCGGCATCCAGAAAGACGAACGGAGCGGTGGGGCGCACCAGTTCCAGCATCTTCCACGCCAGCTCGCGAATCTCCCACTGCGCGCGGTTGCAGCAGCGCAGCTCGAAGAAGTGCAGCAGCTCGCGCACGTTCATCGTGATAACAATCTTGGTCTCGGCCGCATTGGGCAGCAGATAACGCGCGTCCTCGGCCGGAACGCCGGCTTCGAGCAACTTCTTGTACGCCTCCACAGCAGCGTCGATGGCCTGGTCGAACAGGACGCTCGCCTCTTCGTTCTGCGCGATGCTCTCAGGCTTGACCACGTCTACGCCGTTCTTGAACTTCACATAGCGCTGCGACTGCTGGTTGAAGCTCGCCAGGCGATGGCGCACTAGCTGATGGGTCAGCGCACGCGACACGCCGTCCACGGCAAACGTGTAGCTTGCGTGCTCAAGCGTGGAGAAATGACCGCTCTTCATGATGGTGGACAGCACGCTTTTCACACGGTCCTCGGACATGGTTTCCATCAACTCGGACGCACCGACGGGCGCATAGCACAGGCGCGCCGCCGTGGCGATCGCGCGCTCGGGATCGGGAGTGTGGTACAGAAGTTCTACATGCATGGGTTCCCCCTTTTACGTTTTCGTTCACGCAATCATACCCGACGCGTTTGCCTTAACGCGCTGGCGTGGCGATCAGCAACACATATTTCAGATGCAAACCAGAATGCGAACGCAACATCATGCGCAAAAAGAGGGGGGGGGCGCTGACCCCCTCCCCCGAATCGTTCTGCGAAATGCAAAACCCCTTCGTTTGCTGCGGTTTTGCAGGAATTTACCGAATGACCGATTCTAAGAAATCGTTTCTTAACTCAGCGGCGCGCCCGATTCTACGGCACTCGGCCTGCCTACAAAAAAACCATAACAAACGAAGGGGTTGGCTCAGGCACACGTGCAAAAAGCCTATTTATCGCTCGTGATGCCCATTCCGGCGAGATACGCCTCCCATTTTTTGAAGGATTCGGCGCTGATGCCATGCTCCATCTGGCAGGCTTCGTAGTTGGCGGTCTCGGGGTCGATACCCACGACCTCGGTGAGGAAACGGAACAGCAGGTTGTGCTTATGCCAGATGGCCGAACCGTATTCGAAGCCCTTCTGGGTCAGGGTGATATCGCCGTAATAGGGCTGCTCGGCGTACCCGCGCTCCTTCAGCGTGGACATTGCTTTGGACACCGACGCCTTGGACACGTCGAGCTTGTTCGCCACGTCCACCGCGCGCACGGGATTGTTCACGCCGCCAGACAAATCGACGATGGCCTCCAGGTAGTCCTCGAGCGAATGGCTCAGGGGCTCATGGCGCGATTCAAGCATGGTTCCGGTCTGCAAATCGGTCATCTGGGTACCCTCTTTCTCCCGACCGTCGGGTATGCCGCCAGGTGGCGCGCGAACGCCCGCCCGTTGTCGCATGCGCGATAATTCAATCGTTCAACTTTACCACACCCGAATGAAAACGTCCGGCCGCAGAAACAGCCGGACGTATATCTCAGAGGGGCCTCGCGAACCGATCGGCGATATCGACAAGCGTCGAAGGTGTGTCAGTGCCTCAGCAAGGGGGTGTGCTGGTACGCCGAAGGTGATTCGGCTCCGGGCCCAATGGGTAAACAAAAGGTTCAAGCGGAAGACGCCCAAGAAACCAGCCGTCAGCGCGCAGCCGCAAGACGTCGGCGCACTTCGTCGGCAAGCGAGTCGGCGGCCGAACACGTGGGGCATTCCGAGCACGACCCCGAGCAACCGCCGCAATGCTTCTTGTAGCCGCACGTGCCCTTCTTGCGAAGCGTGCGGATAGACAAGCACACGAGGGCGACCACGATGGCAAGAACCACGGCCGTAGCGAAATTCATGGTAAGCATGGAACCTCCTTGGTTCGGGCGCGCACGCCTTGGGCGTACGCGGCATTTTGTTCAAGCAGAGCCGCGGCGCAGGCGGCGGCCCTGGTTGAGCATAATGCCGAGGGCGAAAGTGGGGCCCGCCCGATGGACGGGCCCGAATCATCAGGGGTTACGCCGCCTCGACAGCGCCGGCAGGAACGGAAGATTCCTTCTCGCCGTACTTGGGCATGGGGCGGAACAGCTGGAACAGGATGGCGGCCAGCACCACGAGTGCAAACGCGGTTCCGATGCCGAACCCGCCACCAGCAAGCAGCGTGCCGAACTGGTAGATCATGAGCGCGACCGCATAGGCGAACACGGTCATGTAGCCGATGGCGAACCAGGTCCACTTGGCCGAGGCCATCTGGCGACGAATGGTGCCGATGGCAGCAAAGCACGGAGCGCACAGCAGGTTGAAGGCGCAGAAGGCCATGATCGCCGGCGCGCTTCCGCCCATCATGGCGGCGAAGGCGGTCCAGGTGGTGGGGTCGGTCTCGCTGGCATCCAGGCTGGTGAGGATGCCCACGGTGGCGACGACGTTCTCCTTGGCCACCAGGCCGGTGATGGAGGTCACGGTCGCCTGCCAGTCGCCGAAGCCCAGCGGCGCGAAGATGGGGGCGATGATGGAGCCCAGGCCAGCCATCAGGCTGTACTGGATGTAATCGGGCATCTCGGTATCAAGTAGGCCGAAGGAGCCCTCGTAGAACCCGAAGTTCATCAGGAACCAGATCACGATCGTGGACAGGAAGATGATCGTACCGGCTTTGATGATGTAGCTGCGCACGCGCTCCCACGTGGCCATGAGCACCGAACGCACGGTGGGCACGTGGTACTGCGGCAGCTCCATGATGAACGGCGTGGCCTCGCCCGCGAACATCTTGGTCTTGCGCAGCATGATGCCGGAGATGATGATGGCGGCGACGCCCATGAAGTAGAACATCGGGCCCACGTACCACACGTCATCGGACACCTGACCGGCCAGCGCGCCGAACACCAACGCGATGATGGGCAGCTTGGCACCACAGGGAATCATCGTGGTGGTCATGATGGTCATGCGGCGGTCGCGTTCGTTCTCGATGGTCTTGGTGGCCATGACCGCGGGCACGCCGCAGCCGGACGCGATGAGCATGGGGATGAAGCTTTTGCCCGAAAGGCCGAACTTGCGGAAGATGCGGTCCATGATAAAGGCGACGCGTGCCATATAGCCGCAGCCCTCCAGGAACGACAGCATCAGGAACAGCAGAATCATCTGCGGGATGAAGCCGATGACGGCGCCCACGCCGGCGACGATGCCGTCGACGATCAGGCTTTGCAGCCATGCAGCCACACCGGCGGATTCGAGCGCGCCGGAGATGATGGGCGTCAGGCCCGGAATCCACAAGCCATAGGAGCCATCGGACGGGTCGGGCTCTTCCTCGGCAAGCTGCGCAAGGAGTGCCTCGTCGCCCGCCTCTTCAGCCGCGGCCACCTGGTCTTCCCAGTCGGCGACGGCGGTGTCGTAGGCCTCGGTGCCGGTATAGAGCCAGCCGTCGCCCGAGATGCCGTCGTTCGCCCAGTCGGTGACCACGCCGCCGCCCAGCGTGACGGCGATGTAGTACACGAAGAACATGACGACCACGAAGATGGGCAGGCCGAGCCAGCGATTGGTGACCACGCGGTCGATCTTCTGGGTGGTGGTCAGGTGCTTGCCGGAGCGCTTGACGGTTTCGTCGACCACGTGGGCGATGGCGTCGTAGCGTTCGGCGGTCACGATGCTTTCGGCGTCGTCGTCGAACTGCTGCTCCAGGCCGCTGCGCAGGTTGGCGACCTTGTCCAGCACGGCCGCGGAAGGCTTGATGGAGTCGATCGTGCGCTGCTCGCCTTCCAGAAGCTTGATGGCGTACCAGCGCGTCAGGTGCGCAGGCACGTTTTCGACGAGCTTCTCCACCTGGCCGATTACGTCTTCCACCGCGGCATCGAAGCGAATCTTAGGATCGGCGGCGGTCTTTGCGGTGGCAACCTTCACGGCTTCCTGCATCAACTCATCGATGCCGGTGTTCTTGAGGGCGCTGATCTCCACCACGGGGCAACCCAGCTGATCGGACAGCTTGGCGACGTTGATCCTGTCGCCATTCTTCTTCACCAGATCGGCCATGTTGAGGGCCACCACCACGGGCAGACCCAGGTTGACAATCTGCGTGGTGAGATACAGGTTGCGCTCGAGGTTGGTGGCGTCCACCAGGTTGATGACGGCATCGGGGCGGTCGTCGATCAGGTAGTCGCGGCTGACGATTTCCTCGGGCGAATAGGGCGAAAGCGAATAGATACCCGGCAAGTCCGTGAGGGTCACGCTCTTGTCGCGTACATATTTACCTTCTTTTTTCTCGACGGTCACGCCGGGCCAGTTGCCCACGTACTGCGATGCGCCGGTGAGACTGTTGAACAACGTGGTCTTGCCGCAGTTCGGATTGCCG
>NZ_CALUMA010000087.1 GCF_944321625.1 uncultured Slackia sp. | reverse complement strand
CGGACGTGTCGCGGAGCCGGCCTCGCTCCCCGTCGGGGTGCTTGCCGTGTCGGGCGGCACGTTTCTCCCCTAAATGCGAATTCGTAGATGCCAATGCGAAATCGGGTTCTAATTATAGGCAGGATGGTCGCGCTTACAAGGCAGGCATACCATGCCTTCGAAAATGCGACAGATTGCGATCCGGTGGCCGAAGCGCGCAACTGTCGGCATTCCCATACAAGAAAAGCCGCACGAGGCGGCTTTCCAAGGCAGGTTATATGCCAAGACGGCGCTTAATGGCGCGGCGCCTGGGCATGTGCTCCGGCATCCTGCCGGGGCGTTGCCTGCCTCGGCGCGCCGGTAGTTCGACCCCCGCGAGGAGCCGAGCCGCCCACGGGCGTAGCGCAGTACGGGCACACCGTCCACGAAGGATCGAGCGCGTGGCCGCACTTCGCGCACTGGTTCTTCAGGCGCTGATGGCAGTTGGGGCACAGAACGTAATCGGCCTCAACGGGATAGCCGCAGTTGGCGCACTCACCGTACTGCATGAGCTGGCGCTGTTTGAGAGCCACCTCGAGCTCCTGCTCGTCGCGGTCGATCTGCAGCAGGGGCGGACGCAGCAGGCAGTAGGCGATGACGCCCAGCAGGGGCACCAGGGCGACGATGGCCCAGATGTACCAGACCGTGCCGCGCAGGTACGCGTCGCGCACCACCCACACGATGGAAAGCACGTACAGAATAACCAGGAACACGATGAACACCGTGAGCGCCATCTGGAGCTCAGGGGTCCAAAGCTGGGAAAGAATCTCGTCCATGTCACATCCTTCTCACGACCCGCAATGCGGGTGATGACTTGCGGCGCGTATACGCCGATTGCCCATTGTAGCAAAGATGAGCGCTTCGCGCCTAAAAAGTCCTGATACAGCTCATACGCCATGAAATGCCCAGAAGCCGTGCCCATGCTACAAACCGTTCGCGCTTAGCGCCGTCGCGCCCATCCCCCGCGCACCGCCCACCGCACCTCTCGAGCGTATCCGTTCATGGACGGCTCATGCCTTCCGGCGAAAGCACACGCGGCTCCGTCTGCGTGCACGTTTACTATATCCCGAATACGCATCGCGTCCCATGCACCTCGCCTGCCGCCGGCTTCGAACGCCGCCGAGCCGAACATGTCAAACATCCAGTCGTCCGAGGAGTTGCCATGACCATCATCCAGCCCTTTACCTCCGATTATGACGAATTCCTCCGCGACGAATCGCGTTCCGTGGGGACAGCAAGCTTCATCGCCTTCCCCGAAACCGAAGACGACGTATGCGCCGTCCTGCGCGAACTGCATGCCGAAGGCACGCCCGTCACCGTGCAGGGCTCACGCACGGGACTTGCCGCGGGTGCGGTGCCGCAAGGAGGCTGCATTCTCAACCTCTCACGCATGAACCGCTACCTGGGAATGCGCCGCGATGAAGACGGGCGTTTCTTCCTCCGCGTACAGCCGGGCATCACGCTCATGGAGCTCAATCATGCGTTGAGGAAACGCAGCATTCCCGCAGATGGCTGGGACGCCGCGTCGCTCGAAGCGCGCCAGGCATTCCTCGACGCGCCGCTCCACATGTTCCCGACCGACCCCACCGAAACCTCTGCGAGCATCGGCGGCATGGCCGCCTGCAATGCCTCGGGCGCACGCAGCTACCGCTACGGCGCCATGCGCGGCCACGTGAGTGCAGTGCGCCTGGCTATCGCCAACGGCGATATGGTTTCCGCATCGCGCGGCCAAGCTATGGCGCACGACGGCGTGCTGTCGCTTACAGCGGAAGGCGGACGCGTCATCGCTGCGCCCCTCCCCTCCTACGCCATGCCGCATGCCAAGTGCGCAAGCGGCTATTACATGATGCCCGCTATGGATGCCGTGGATGTAATCGTCGGATCGGATGGAACCCTGGGCGTCATCACCGAGCTGGAGCTGGAACTCATGGACGCCCCGCAGTCGGTATGGGACGTGGCATGCTTCCTTCCGAGCGAGCAGCACGCCCTGGATTTCGTGGCCCAAGCTCACGGTATCGAGCGCGCCATCTCCATCGAATACATCGACGCCGCCGCGCTTGATGTGCTTCGCGAGCGTGCGACGGGCGATGTTCCGCTGCCGCCCGAAGGGCCGTGCTGCTGCGTGTCGATCGAAATCGGCGCCGAAGACGATGCCGCCATGGAATCCCTCGAAACCCTGATGGAGGCGCTTGAGCAGGCAGGCGGCGATGCCGATGCCACCTGGGTTGCGTCCACCGAGGCCGAGCGCGAGGGCCAACGGGTGTTCCGCCACGCGGTGCCCGAAAACGTGAACCGCATCATCGACGAGCGACGTCGCACGTATCCGCACATCACCAAACTGGGAAGCGATATGTCGGTGCCGTTCGACCGCCTGCCCGATGCCGTGGCACTCTATCGCTCCACGCTTGCGCGCGAAGGACTTGAGGCCGCCACCTGGGGGCATATCGGCGATGCGCACCTGCATGTGAACATCCTGCCGCGCGACATGGACGAATACGCGCGCGGCAAGGCGCTCTTCGCCGAATGGGCGCGCGAGATCACTGCGATGGGCGGCGCAGTCTCGGCCGAGCACGGCGTGGGCAAGCTCAAGCGCGACTTCTTGGAAATCATGTACGGCGAGGATGCCATTCGCGAGATGGCGCGCTTCAAGCTGGCCTTCGACCCCAAAGGTCAGCTAGGGCGCGGCAACTTCTTCAGCGAAGAGCTGCTTGGCTCGCTCAAGAGCTAACGCAGGCTGAACGCCTGCAGCATGAGAAGGCCCCGATGCCATTGACGGCATCGGGGCCTTCGTCATCGATATGTCAGAACGGACGACCTGGATTATCCCAGCTCGGCGAGCTGTTTGACGATGAGGTCGATCTTGGCCTCACGCTCGAGATACTTGGCCTTGTCCTTTTCGATAATCTCAGGCTTCGCCTTGGCGAGATAGCCCGGGTTCGAGAGCTTCTTCTCCACCTTGGAGGAATCCTTCTGGAGCTTGTCGCGCTCCTTGACCAGACGGGCACGCTCGGCATCGAAGTCGACCAGACCCGCCAGCACGCAGTACACCTCGCAGCCCTCGACGAGCGCGGCGGCGCTGCCCTCGGGCTTGACGAACTCAGGCGAATCCTCCACCACGGTCAGATTCACGCGCGCCATGGACTCGATCAGAGCCTTCTGCGCAGCGAGCGCCTCCATGTTGGCGGCAGGCGCCTTGGCGATCACCTCAAGCTCCAGCTTGGGCGAGAT
>NZ_CALUMA010000086.1 GCF_944321625.1 uncultured Slackia sp. | reverse complement strand
ATCCGAAACGCGAACGCGGCGCGGTACGCCCGTCGAATTCTCCATAGAGGCACACTCCCTTATAGATATGCGCATCGGGCCGAGGCGTCGCCGGAAACGTGATGTGATGCGACGCTAAAAGCCGGATGACGATGCCCCGTCCGCTGATACGGACCACTCCCAGGGCGAATAAACATGCATAAATGATATCGATAGAAATCGTACACACGAGACGGAACCGAACACATTCGCGTGGACGGCTCGATACGGGCCGAAGACGGCAAAGGCCTGGTCAAATTCCCCGGTGAACGGCAGAATGCGCTATTTCGAATCTTGGGATAATTCGGCGAAATCTATTGATACGCAGAGTACATCGCCTTCGATGCGGGCCGCGACCCGCGCATCCATCCTCTCGCAGAGGTGTGCCACAATTGCAAGCCCTAAGCCGCTCGCTCCGCCTGCACGCGCTGCATCGGCGCGATAGAAGCGGGCGAACATGCGGTTGACGTCAATGGCTTCAGGATTGTCCACGGCATTTCGAAACTCCACGTGCCTTCCACGCTGGACGATCGTCGGCGCCTCGCTGCCGTAGCGCAGCGCATTTACCGTCAAGTTGGAGAACACGCGGGAGAGCGCCTCGCGATTGCCTTGCACCCAGAGCCCCTCGTCTTCGAAATCGATGCGAGGCTCCCATTCGCGCGCAGCGAAATCGGGGTATGCGCCGGCCAACGCCTCGGCGAGCAGCGGATAGGGCTGCACGGCTTCAAGCTCCATAGCATGCGTCGGATCCGCCGCCTTGGTGTACTCAAAGAGCTGATCAACCAACTCGCGCATCGCCGTCAGACGCGATTCCGCCTCGCGAACGCACCGCTCGCGCTCTTCGGCGCCCTGTTCGCGCGCATAAAGCTGCAGGTAGCCCTGCGCACCCGCAAGAGGCGTACGGATATCGTGCGAAAGCGACGCGAGGTCCTGCTGGAAAGCGCTACGGCGTTCTTCCTCTGCGATGCGACGGTCGCGTTCTTCATCGAGATACGCGTTGATGGATTGCGCCACGCCCGTCACGCCGCGCGTCGGATACTCAACGGTCACGCGCTGGTTGCTTCCCCGCTCGCGTCCCTTGAGGAACCGCGCGATGGAGCGCAGCTCGCGCTCATAGCTGACCACGACGAATGCGAGCACAAAAGCAGCCAGCACACAGGCAACGACCAGAATCTCCATCGCACTTCCTTTCAAATCCTCTTGACGCCTCAACCGCCTGGAGGTGCGGCGGGAGGCATCATGCTCAAACAGTCCTGCTCACACGAACGTGCCGGGAACGGCACGTTCGGCTCGTGCGGAACTGCGCGTGATACCTCCCTCCGCACCTCCCGCATCGCAATTAGTGAGTCCCACCAATCAAGCAGTCGTAATCTCTAGTCCAAGCTTCTCCGCCCCATGATAATGGCGGCAGCTGCAAGCGCAAGAACTATCGTGACAGCCGTTGGAACGATAGATTCCCACGGCTGCATGGTGCCCAACCCCAGCTGCGAGATGCTTACGGCCAGATAATGGTCAAACAGCTGACGCACCTCATCTGGATGACCCGTTATGAGGCCCAACGCGGAGTACAGCAGGTTCTCCACTGCCGCTCCACCTAACAGCAGACCCGCCAACACACCTGCCGCCAAGCTACGCGTAAGGAACGCCACGAGTGCGGCAAGCAGCGCATAAGCGTAGCAGACCGCCGCCACCTCGACACACCATAGAACGAAGCCAGGCATGGCGGGTATGGCCAGATGGATTCCCGTGACAAGGGCGCCAAGCGCCGTAACCAACACGCCTGCCAGCACGTAGCCTACGCACACGCAGGCAATCACGATCGCAGCGGCCAACGCGTACGATAACCTCCCGCCTTGCGCCTGCATGAGGCTCTTCACGTACCCACTGCGCAAATCGGCCGCGATGAACACGGCGCAGAATGCCGCAACGAACATCGCGATGGCGCTGCCGCGTACAAAGAGCGAACCGCAGAGGTTTTCAAGCGCGGCACCGCTCACGGAAGGAGAGACCACACCCACCATCAGCGTGATGTCGGAACTTGTCTCGGAAATGGTGGACATGAGGCTCTGATTGGCGCCGAGGACTTTGATGGTAACGATGCCAGCACCGACGAGAATAACGAACACTGCAAGAAAGACCCAGGTCATACGCGTTTTGACGAGGCGATACAGCATGGAACAAGTCGTATTGAAAATCACGATGCACCTCCCTAGTCGAGATTCTTGCGGCGCATAACCAGCACGCAGAGCACCGCGGCGACCAGAAACGTGATACCGGCCTGCGCATACGTCATAGGATCGCAGAGCATACCGTTCGACAACGTGGCAACATTCACCGCAAGATAGCCATCGAGGCAATCACGTATCGCCGCCGGCATGCCGGGCACGTTGGCAAGAATCATTTTCAGAACAGACTCAACAGCACCGCCACCCAGGAAAATGCCCGCGAGCACACCAGCCACCTCACTGCGCGTTACAACCGCCACCAATACCGCGAGTGAGGTATAGGCGGCAACCACAAGAACCGACTGCGCATACCATTGCGCCATATCCCCAATCGGCGTAGGCGCCGCTTCATACCCAATAACACAGAATGCTGCCAAAACAACAACCATGGCAAACGCAAGTGAAACGGCCGTAAAAATAAGGCTAGTAAGCATCAACGATGCCGCATACGTTGCTCGTCCCCCACGCGCCTGCAGCAGGTTCTTTACAAAGCCACCTTTAAAATCATCGGTCGTCAGCGCCGCCATCACGACAGAGAACCCCATGGAAAGCAGGCCTCCGCTCACGATAGATACGCCAACGAGCTGCATTTGCTGAAGAGGTTTATCTGGCAGCTCCACGAAACCCGTTTCAGCGAATGCAGGCCACACCTGATAAAGCCACACAGCAAAGGGCGTTGCCAGCACCATCAGGGTCAGCGCAATCGCATAGCCCCAAGAAAAGCGGGACTTGATAATGCGATACAGCTCAGAGCGAAGCATGGCAATCATCGTTATCGCCTCCCATTCACGCGCGGTGGCAGCGATGCCGCACCCGGTATGGCGTTGGAGTTGTCCGGCACATCGGCGCCCATGAGACCCACAAACAGCTCCTCGATGTCTCGCTCGTGCATGAAGAGTTCGGTCACGGGAATGCCCGCCTGAGCGAGCACCTGGCCCGCGTCTTGCGGCGTGATGGCGCCTTGCGCCCGAATGGCATCGTCTTCCATGATGGTGAACGACGTCTGCGGGAACGCGTCCTGCAGGCGTGCGAGCGCCACCTGCGGCGCAGAGCAGCGGATGCACAGGTAGTCGGCGCATTCGCGATCCACCTCTTCGGCGCTCATCTCGCGCACCAGTCGGCCATCGCGGATTACGCCGTAGCGCGTGACCATGCGCTCCAGCTGATCGAGCACGTGAGAGCTGATGAACACCGTGATGCCGCGCATCTTGGCAAGCCCCACGATGGTGGTGCGCACTTCACGCACGCCCTGCGGATCGAGGCCATTAAACGGCTCGTCTAACAACAGCAGGTCAGGAGAGCCCACCAGCGCGAGCGCCAAGCCCAAGCGCTGCTTCATGCCCAGCGAATACGACTTCGCGCGTTTCTTGACAACACCGCCCAGGCCTACCACCTCGAGCGCCTCGAACGAGGCCCGCTTCGCGTCGGGCACGCCCAGTGCGAGCGCGCGGCACATCACGTTGTCGAGTCCCGAAAGCCCCAGATGGATGCCGGGGTTCTCGATAAGGGCACCCATGCGTCGGCTTGTAGCGCCCGGCGCCTGCGGCTCACCCAGAAGCTCAATCGTGCCTGAGGTGGGCAACACGAGCCCTGCCATCATCTTCATGGCTGTGGACTTGCCGGCGCCGTTGCGCCCCACGAATCCGTAAATCTCGCCGCGTTGAACGGTCAAATCGAGCGAATCCACCGCTCGCTTTCCTCCGTAGGCTTTCGTCAGACCCACGGTTCTTATGGCCTCCATCGAATCCTCCTTCGCTTTCGCGCCGACCATGCTGCCTAGAAATTTTCCGGGCACCGCAGCTGGCGCATTCCGTATCCGATGGTTCCAGAATAGGAAGCGGCCTGTCAGAAACCTTCTCGATACTTATAAGAAAGTGTAAAGATTGATAACGCTCTCGCCATAAACATGGCGGAAGGGCACGTTAAACGTGTCCTGCGCACCTGTAACTCCGTTGACGCGAATGCCAAAAGTGCAAGATTTAGCACGTCAAGAAAGAGCGGCTGATCGATCAAGCGCCGTCGAGCTCGGCAAGCTTGAAACCGATGCCCCATACGGTTTCGATATAGCCTTCCGTACCGGTGCCTTTGAGCTTCGAACGGATGTTGGATACGTGCGTGTTCACGGTTTTCTCCTCCACGAACGTATCGTCATGCCACACCAGTCCATAGAGCTCACGCTTTGTGAATACTTTGGTCGGGCGGCGCATGAGCGTGCACAGAATATCGAACTCGGTGCGCGTGAGCTTAACGGGGTTGCCAGCCGCCGTGAACGAACGCGACTCTTCATCGGCCTCCCATGCGCCGAAACGAAGAATGGTACGGGCGTTTCCCGATTCGAGGCTTTGACCCCGCGACGAACCCTCATTCAGGCAGGCGGGCGACATGGCTCCCCCAGTGCCTGCACCCACATGCTGCGACCTGCGCAGCAGGGCTTCCACACGCGCGATGAGCTCATCAAGGTCGAAAGGCTTCACGAGATAGTCGTCAGCGCCGGCACGAAGAAGTTCAACGCGATCGACCACGCCGGATTTTGCCGATGTCACAAGAATAGGCGTGGCGGCATCCTGTTCGCGGATGAGCGCGATGACATCCTCGCCCGACATGCCAGGAAGCATGAGGTCGCAGATCACAAGATCGAAAGAGGCTCTGTTCGCACCTGAGCCCGCCGAGGCAAACCCGCCGTCAAGAAGCATGCGGGCTTCGGTGCCCGAAAACGCCGGTGTGCACGCGTAGCCTTCCTTCGACAACGCCGAGCACACGACATCGCTTATCGACGCGTCATCCTCAACCACCAGGATGCGCGATTTTGCAGCACCGCAATCATCCATACAACTCACAACCTAGCAAAGCCCCGCGTGCTTTATTGCCGCAACGACATCGCGCAGACGCTCGGGCGGCTGCACCAGGGCGAAACGCACGTACCCCTCGCCCATCGGACCGAAGCTCGCGCCCGGCGTGACCACCACGCCCGCACGCATCAGCAGTTCTTGGCAGAATGTCATAGAATCCGTACGCCCTCCGGGGAGCTTCGCCCACACGAACATGGTGCCGTGCGCGTTGGGACGCTCCCAGCCTATGGATTCAAGGCCATCGCACAACGCATCACGGCGCGCTTTGTACTGCAGGCGCTGACGTTCAACAGCGTCAAGCGGCCCGGTGAGTGCAGCGATGGCGGCATGCTGCACAGGCAGGAACATGCCGAAGTCGGTTTGGCTACGCAGTTTGCGCACGGCGGCCACGAGATCGGGGTCACCCACCAAGAAACTGATGCGCGCGCCGGTCACGTTGAACGACTTGGATAGACTCAAGAACTCAACGCAGGTTTCGCGCGCGCCCTCGAACTGGAAGATGCTGAACGTTTGCGCGTCGTCGTAGAAGATATCGGCATACGCGTTGTCATGCACGAGCAAGATGTCATGCGCGCGGGCGAAATCGATCAGCTCGCGGTACAGCTCAGGCGTGCCCACCGAACCCACAGGGTTGGCCGGCAGCGACACCACCATGTAGTGCGCACGCTCGGCCACCTCTTCAGGGATATCGGCCACGTGAGGAAGGAATCCGTGCTCAGCTGTAAGCGGGTAGTATTCCACGTGCGCACCCGCCAGAAGCGCCGCATTGCGGAACACCGGGTAGCACGGATCAGGAACAAGCACCGTGTCGCCCTCATCGACCGCCGAGAGCGCAAACGCACCCATACCCTCCTGCGTGCCCGACACGCTCATGGCCATATCAGTCGAAATCTGCACGTTGAACCGGCGGTCGTAGTATGAAACGAGCGCTTCGAGCAGCTCGGGCGTATCATGCAGGGCATACTTCCAGCATGCGGGATCTTCCACCGCACGCTTGGCCGCCTCTACGATATGGGGAAACGGTGCGAAATCGGGAGTACCAACCGAAAGGTCGATTATGTCGCGCCCTTGCGTCTCGAGCGCTCGGCGCTTCTCGTTAAGCGTCGCGAAGACCTCGTCTTCGAACCTATCAAGTCGAGCAGAGAAATGCATCAGAACCTCATTTCCATAGATTACGCAAGCAAAAAACCGATTATGCAACGCGCGGTTTCACCTAACGGCAGGCCGCGATCGTGAGAAGAAAACCGCAAGCTGTCGTAAGGAACGTTCGCCGGAACAACCTTCGTCGGAGCCGGTGGCTGCTTAAACCAGTCGGTGTCCACGCGAGCGCCAGGAATCCGCGTCGTGTCAATGCCAACGGGAACATACACATCATAAGGCTCAAACTGACCCGATTCGTCTTCCCAACCGTTTTCCCAAAGACGAACAAAGTCGTTGCGACCGAGCGCGATAATCAGGTTCTCGAGGGTAAGATCGGGCATGACCGTGATTAAAGCGACCAAATGTGCATTGCCATCCACCAGACACGGTTTTCCATCCGCCATGTTCACAATAAACGACTTTTCGCCCCCGACAGGATATTCCTCGTCCATGAAATCAACGACGCTTTCACGAATGCGCTCGCGAAACCGCAGTATTCTTGCGCGTGCAGCTTCGTTCTCCGAGAAGTACGCATGATGACCGGGAGCGCCAATAAAGTCGGCACATTTCATCGAAAGCAAGAACCTCTTGGTCTGCGTCAGCATAGCAAACCTCTTCTCCGCATCTCGGGCTGCAATAATCCCCTAGCATATAGTATTAAGAACTAGCTAAAAGGAGACGATAGCCAAGCAGCTATCTGAACTGGGATTATAATCAAGAATATAATCCCAGTTCAGCTCATCCCCTTAAAACTATAGCGTCGCAAGAAATTTTGTTTCAATACGCTTTACAACTGTATATACCGTGTATATACTGTGCGCATAGGGTATATACACTTAGTTCGGACAAGGGACGCCGACATCCGGACGACGCCTTACGGGGACGCCCGCAAGGCGAAGAACAGGCCCGATTCCATACGGGGCAGCACCCGCGGAAAAGGCCTGAATCGCATACCCCCCCCCGATGCCCTTAGGACCGGCGGGGCGGATGCAAGACCCGACAAAAGGAGGACGTAACCGCAACCCGATGCACGCCTAACGCGCGACGCATCGGAACCGCACCCAAAACCCGAGGAGCCATTTTGGATATCATCATTTCCAACGCGAGCGACAAGCCCATCTATGAGCAAATCGTCTCGCAGATCAAAGACCTGATCCTTTCAGGCGAACTGGAGCAAGGCTCCATGCTCCCCTCAATCCGCAACCTCGCAAGCGACCTGCGCATCAGCGTCATCACTACCAAGCGCGCCTATTCCGAGCTTGAAGCGCAAGGCTTCATCGAAACGGTGCAAGGCAAGGGAAGCTTCGTTGCGGGCGGCAACATGGAGCTCTTGCGCGAGGAGCGCCTGCGCCACGTTGAAGAGCTGCTGGGCAAGGCATCGCGTGAGGCCCAAAGTGCCGGCATCTCCCTCCAAGAGCTGCACGACATGCTCGGTTTGATGGCTGGAGAATAACTACATTTCTTAGCTATCGCTGGTCCACCCGTCTTTCGGGAAGACGCGACGGGCGGGCCGGAAAATCACTCGATGGCCTCAATTCTTTTCAAAAACGGACCATCGGAGCGATGCGCATAGGGAGCCGAAGGCGGCCGGTAGCATCGCGGGTGATTTGGAGCGCCCTCCCGCCGCGCCTTCCCGAAAGGCCCACGGGGCACGTAATTGCAATCCGCACTTTTCGAAAGTGAGACTATCATGACTGACCTTATCCGCGTTAACGGCCTGGTCAAACGTTATGGAACCAAGACCGTTCTTGATAACGTGAGCCTAACCGTTCCTAAAGGCGGCATCACGGGATTCATCGGCGCGAACGGTGCCGGCAAAACCACTACGATCCGCGCTATCCTGGGCCTGATGCCCTTGGACGCCGGCACGGTAGAGGTATTCGGCGAGCTGTTCGGCATCAACGCGAGCCAATCGGTGAATCGCCGCATCAAAAGCCGCATCGGCGTGGTGCTGGACACCTGCCCTTTCATCGGCGATCTTCCTATCAAGGCCACCGGTTCCATCATGAAGGCCGCATACGCCAGCTGGCGCCAGGGCAAGTTCGAGGACTACTTGGATCGCTTCGGTCTGGACCCCCGCAAGAAGGTCAAAGACCTCTCCCGCGGCATGGGCATGAAGCTGCAACTGGCCTGCGCGCTTGCCCACGATCCCGACCTGCTGATCCTTGACGAAGCGACCGCCGGCCTGGATCCCTTGGCTCGCGATGAAGTGCTGGACCTGCTGCGCGAGTTCGTCTCCGACGACATGCACGGCATCCTCATCTCCAGCCACATCACATCCGACCTGGACAAGATCGCCGACACTGTGACCTGCATCGACGAGGGACGTATCGTTTTCGACCTGGAGAAAGACGCCATCACCGACATGATGGGCATCGCCCGCTGTCGCACCTCCGAATTCGAGCAGATTGCCACAAGCGGATTCTTTGAGGCCGGCGCCATGCGTCATATCCGCCAGCCCCATGGCATAGACCTGCTAGCGCCCGACCGCTTCGCATTCATGCGCCGCTTCCCCGAGGTCGCCTGCGACCGCATGTCCATCGACGATTTCATGCAACTCACCCTGAAGGGAGAACTCCGATGAAAGCCGCCATCCTCTCCGAATTTTCCGCTGTCAAAAACGTGCTTTTGCAGCAGTTTGTAATCTATCTGGTTGTCGGAGTGTTCGTCGGTATAGGAATGGGAAGCGCCACGGCCATGGTCGCATGCATCAGCGCGATGGCGCCCATCCTCATGGTATTTACCTTCGCAGGCTACGACAGTATGAACGGCTGGGAACGATTTCGCGCCACCTTGCCCGTTTCACGTGATGCGCTGGTAATCGGCCGCTATGCAAACGTGCTCCTGACCTCTCTGGCGACGCTTGTCGCCGCGTTTGTCATCGCTCTTCTCCTCGGCCAGCTCGTAGACGTGCTGCCGATTGACGCGGAAACCGCGCAGTTCATTAGCGAAGAGATGCGCGACCCCGCCATGATCGTGGGCGGCGGGCTCATGGGCATGTGTGTGATGCTGCTGATGACGGCTGTTCTGCAGCCCTTCATCCTTCGCTACGGCATGACCAAAGCCATGCGCTGGGTACCCGCAGGCCTCATGCTAGTGTTCTTTATAGCCGTGCTCATCCTGCCCCAGGTGATAGACGCCCCGGCATTTTTGGTCGATTTCATTGCATGGTCCGAAAACCCTGACAACTTGCCGCTCTTGGTCGGCGGGCTGACGGTCCTCTCCCTCGGCATCTACTGCATCAGCTGCGCTGCGGCCATGGCGCTCTATCACAAGAAGGAGCTGTAGAAGATGAAGAATTCCGGCATCTGCCCTAAATGCGGATCGAACAACGTCGTACGCGTCCCCGACAACGGACGTTACGCCAGCAGCAACAGCATTTACACCACCAGAGCAACGCTGTTCGGCAAGATTCCCGTCATTCGATACGTCTGCTGCTCCTGCGGTTACGTTGAGAACTGGGTGGAGCGACCCGATGAGCTCGAACGCATCAGCCAGCAGTTCGGCTAACGAAAAGGCCCTCTTTGGAGGGCCTTTTGTAACAAGTGAATGCAGTGCGAGAGGCGGCAAGACCACCCTGCTGAACGTGCTTCTGGGCATCACCGAGGTGACCGACGGGCGCATCCTCATGGACGGCGAGGACATCACGCGCACGCCCATGGAGAAGCGCGGATTCAACATCGTCTTCCAGGATTACGCTCTGTTCCCCAAGCTGAACGCCTACGAGAACATCACGTACGGCCTGCGCAACAACCCCGGCATCTCCACCACGGCCGAGGTGCATGAGCTTATCGAGCTTCTGGGTCTGGAGCCGCACCTGGCCAAGCGCATCTCCCAACTCTCCGGCGGCCAGAAGCAGCGCGTCGCGCTCGCCCGCACGCTAGTGATGAAGCCGCGTCTGCTGCTGCTCGACGAGCCCCTTTCGGCTCTCGGCGGCGTGATCAAGGAATCCATCAAGCAAAAGATCAAGCAGATCGTGAAGCAATACGAGCTCACCACGGTCATGGTCACACACGACCCCGAAGAAGCGCTCACCATGTCGGATATGGTGCTCATCCTCAACGGCGGCAAGATCGCGCAGTATTCCACACCCGACCAGATCGTGAACGCGCCGCAGAGCCAATTCATCAATGACTTCATCCTGCGCCAGCTGGCCATCAAGCGTGACAACATCTTCGCCCTGTTCCAGAACGTTTCTGCCGCGCCCGTGCAGCCGACGCAGGTGGCAGGGGGTTACTGTGCCTAGCATGCCGACTCCCGCGTTTGCGGGCGGCATCCGCGGTCTGCGTGAGAAGGAACTCCACGCGCTGTTCGTAATCGTCGGCCTGCTGTTCATCGTATTCTTGGCGCTGCCCATGGTGCTCGTGCTGGGCCGCTCGGTCATGGACGGCTCGTGGCTCAAGACCATCGTGCGTGTGGTCACGCCTAACGCCTGGCTCACGATCTTGCAGGTGTTCGGGTATTACTTCGTGAACGCCATGGTCACCATCAGCGCCGTGGTGTTCTTGACCGGCGCCCACACGATGGTGGTCACCACCAAGATCTCGGCGCTGCAGCACGTGGCCGATTTCGACAGCATCTTCGCACTTTCGCTGGCCATCCTGGCCATCAACCTGGCTGTGAAGGGCGTGATCGCGCTGGCGACCCGCGAGCGGAAGGTATTTAAATCCCGCAAGGCACGCGAGTCGGAGGCCACTGAAGCCGAGCAGACCACGTTCAATCCCAACCTGGGCAAGCCCGATAAGCCCAACCGCAGGCTCGCTTTCGCTGTAGGCGGCGTAGCAGTGATTCTGGCGGCCGCCGTGTTCGTGGGCACAAGCGGCCAGACCAACCCCACGGCGCAGGTCACCGAAGGTCAGGTGGTCATCTACACCAACGACGACGAGGAGGCCTTAACCGCCTACGAGCACGCACTCGATGCCAACGGGTTCGAGGGTCGCTACATCATCCAAAGCTTCGGCACCAGCGAACTGGGCGGCAAGCTGATGGAGGAAGGCGACCACCTTGAGGCCGACCTGATTACCATGTCGTCGTACTACGTGGACAGCGCGCAGGAGCAAAGCGGGATGTTCGCTGACCTCACCGATGTGACGTCGGTGCCGCTCGACGCCGACCAGCCCGCCTACCGCGCGGCCGCCCAGGCGCAGGAGGGCGCGATTTTCTACAACTCCGAGGTGCTCAAAGCCGAAGGGCTACCGGCACCAACAAGTCTGAAAGACCTCGCGGATCCCGTGTATGAGGGCATGGTGTCTGTGCCCGATATCGGAGGATCCTCGACGGGATGGCTGATGATCATGGCGCTTATAGACACCTACGGCGAAGACGAGGCGCGCGAGATTCTGACAGGCATCTACCGCAACGCCGGACCGTACCTGTCGCAATCGGGATTGGCGCCCATCAAAAACGTCCGCGCCGGCGAGACTGCAATCGGGTTCGGCCTGCGCCACCAGTCGCTCGCCGATGCCGAGGAGGGCCTGCCGATCGTAACCGTGGACCCGGCGGAAGGCACCTACTCGCTCACCGAGAGCGTTGCCGTGGTGGACAAGGGCGCCGATTCCAACCCCGATGCCCAGGCGATGGGCGCGGTGATCATCGATTGCGGCCGCGCAGAGCTCATGCAGACCTACTCCAAGCCGCTCTATGTGGGAGAAGAGGCGCCCGATACCGCCGCTCCCGACCAGAAAGAGTTCAGCGAACCGCTCACGGTTGAGCTGCTCTCGATACATCAGCAACTGTCGGAGGAATGCAAAAGGGAGGCGCAGGCGTAAGGCCAATCAGTCAATCGAGCGCCTCGCAAGAGGCACGACGCAACGAAATGCCCGATCCACCCTGCGTGATGTCGCACCCAAACGCATGCGACGCACCGGATATGCGCAGAAGCTAGAAACTCAAAACCGAAAGGAACCTTATGGAAAAGACCTACAAGCTTTTGACCCCTGGCCCGCTGACCACCACCATGTCGGTGAAAGAGCAGATGCTGTTCGACCACTGCACGTGGGACGATGATTACAAGGCCATCACGCAGTGGATTCGTGCCCGTCTGCTTGAACTGGCACATGTGACCGCCGACGAATACACCGCCGTGCTCATGCAGGGCAGCGGCACCTTCGGCAACGAGAGCGTGCTGACCAGCGTTGTGGGCAACGAGGAGAAAGTGCTCGTGTGCTCCAACGGCGCCTACGGCGTACGCCTCGCCCAGATCTGCCGCCAGGCGGGCGTGCCCAGCGTGGAATACGCCGAACCCTTCGACATTGCCGTCGACCCCGAGAAGGTGGCGGAGCACCTGGCAGCTGATCCCTCCATCACCCATGTGGCATGCGTGCACAGCGAAACCACGTCGGGCCTGCTCAACGACATCGAAGCCGTTGGCCGTGTGGTCAGGCAAGCCGGCAAGGTGTTCATCGTGGACGCCATGTCCAGCTTCGCGGGCGTGGACATTCCCATGGCCGATTGGGGCATCGACTTCTTGGTGAGCAGCGCCAACAAGTGCATCCAGGGCGTGCCCGGCTTCAGCTTCATCATCTGCCGCCGTGACCTGCTTGAGGCAAGCCGTGGCAAAGCACGCAGTGTATCGCTCGACCTGTACGCCCAGTGGGAGACCATGGAGCGCGACGGCGGCAAATGGCGCTTCACCTCGCCCACCCATGTGGTGCTGGCGTTCGCCCAGGCGCTGCGCGAGCTTGAGGAGGAAGGCGGCATCCCCGCGCGCTCGGCTCGCTACGCCGCAAACCAGAAGCTCTTGGTCGAGCGCATGGAGGTATTGGGTTTCAAGTCGTTCATCAAAGACCACCAGGACCCCATCATCACCATCTTCACCATGCCCGAGGACGTCGAGTTCACGTTCGCCGAGATGTACGCATACATCAAGGAGCGCGGTTACGTGCTCTACCCCGGCAAGCTCACCGAGGCCGAGACGTTCCGCATCGGCAATATCGGCGAGATCTACGAGGCGGACATCTTGAATGTGACCGCAGCACTCAAGGAATTCGTGGACGAGAAGCGCGATAAGTAACGAGCGATGTGCAAGGGCAGGCGGCTATGGATCAGTAGAGTACGCCACGCCACCTGCCTCATAGCCAAATGCACTATTCAAGAAAAACGAACAAGCTTCGGCGAATCGAGGCAGAAAGGCTATCAAATGAAGAAGATCGTCGTTTTCGACTGGGCGGGCACCACTGTTGACTACGGATGCTTCGCCCCTGTACAGGCATTCATGGAAACGTTCAAGGCGGCGGGCGTCGAGCCCACCATGGAAGAGACGCGCACGCCGATGGGCATGCTCAAGATCGACCACATCCGTACCATGCTGCATATGGAACGCATCGAAGCGGAGTGGACGCGCATCCACGGCGCCGCTCCTACCGAGGACGATGTGCACGCGCTCTACGAGCCCTATGAGGAGCGCTTGCTTTCCATCCTGCATGACTTTGCCGAGCCCAAGCCCGGCGTGCTCGACGCGGTGGCACAGCTTCGCGCGATGGGGTGCAAGATCGGTTCGACCACAGGTTACAACGACAAGATGATGGAAATCGTCGCGCCCGAGGCAGCAAGGAGGGGCTATACGCCTGACTTCATGATCACGCCCGACGGCGTGGGCGGCAAAGGACGTCCCTTCCCCTACATGATGTTCGCCAACATGCAGGCGCTTGGTGCGGCATCCGTGAACGAGGTTGCCAAGGTCGGCGACACCGTTTCCGACATCAAGGAAGGCCTTGCGGCAGGTGTGTTCACCGTCGCCGTGGTGGAGGGCAGCTCGGAGCTTGCCATGACGCAGGACGAGTTCGAATCGCTTGATACCCAGGCGCAGGATGAGGCATGCGCTCGCGTGTCAAAGAAGTTCGCCGATGCCGGCGCCCATGCCGTGATCCGCACCATGGCCGAGCTTCCTGCACTGATTCGCCAGATGGCGTAAGCAAAGCCGAACGCCTCCCATGAAACTAGCAGCCGTCGGGCCCTGTGGCTTGACGGCTTTTTTCGTTCTCAAAACAAGTTCAGGTCACGGCGTACCAAGGCGATTTATGTGCACTGCAAAATGCGCTTCGCGCACGCACTCAATCCGCGCTGACCATCCCTGGATACGTTCCCTTCTTGCGAAATCCGCACGCCACGCCCCGCTCATCACGAAAGCGTGCAAGCGAAGCCCGCTTACACCTGATTACATCGCAAAGGCACGAATCACCGATGTTCAAGAACACGCCGATTTCCCCACCCTACCCCGCACGCATCGTCTGTTCGTTATAATAGCGTCCTGCATCGCGCCCTAATGCGCATGAACCATCACCGTGGAAAGGACCGCCGTGCCCGAATACGACTCCATCGAAGCGCTTCTTGAAGGCGAATTCGGCAACAGCGTCCATATCGAATGCACTAAGGAGGCAACCGACCGCGCCGTAAGGTTCGTG
Source organism: uncultured Slackia sp. (assembly GCF_944321625.1). GTDB lineage: Bacteria > Actinomycetota > Coriobacteriia > Coriobacteriales > Eggerthellaceae > Slackia. The sequence goes on along the minus strand of NZ_CALUMA010000086.1, from coordinate 1,065 downwards.
CACCAGCATTACCGCACCAGGCGTTGCGCGTTCTACCTTGAAACGGACAAAGGATTCGACCGCGATTCGGTCATCACCTACCTGCGCTTCTTCGCACGGCTTGCCGGCGGCTCCGTAACCTCCGAGGAGGCCATCGCACATTTCGGCCTCAAGTCCGTGGCGAAAATCCGCATACGCAAGCTTTCTTCCGAGCAGCGCGCGCTGCTCAACTTCGCGCGCATGAGCCTGTTCGAACCCGAGGTGGTGTTCTGCGAGCGCCCGTTGTCAAGCATCACCGCCGACACGCGCAGCCTGGTGCTGGCCTGGATGGGGTCGGTTGTCGAAGCGGGCGGGTGCATTATCACCTGCGCGGAACCGCTTCGCGAGGCGCTGCTCTTGCCCGGAACCGCCTACTACGAGGAGGACGGCAGGTTCTTCCCGGCGAAAACGGCGCTCGGATCAGACGACGATCAGAATGAACCCGCCTACGAGGGCGACGAGGTGCGTGTGTTCAAAGCTCCTGCGAAATCGGACGACGCAACGCTGCTGTTCGATCCGCGCGAGATCGACTTCATCGAAAGCGTGAACCGCGCGAACTACGCCAGCGTGCGCGGGCAGCTCTACCCCGTTCAGATGACGCTCGACGAGCTTGACGCCGAGCTTTCCCGCTACGGGTTCTTCCGGCGCCATCGCTCCTACATCGTCAACGTGCAGAAGGTCGTCAAGGTCGAACGGTTCACGCGCAACAGCTTCAATCTCACGCTGTCCGACGTACAGCACACCTCCATCCCTTTGGCGAAAGGGCGCGCCGAAGAGATGCGCCAGCGCTACGGCTGGAACTGACGCCCTCAATCCCCACGCAAACATCCGCGCACGAGCAATGCAACCGACGAGCGACGTGCTCCTGTCGTGCCCTCCTATGCTCCTCTCGTAGCAAACAAGGCTCCCGTCAGGCGATATCCATTGTGCGCCATGCCCATCGACGCAATCATGGTCCCAACGAAACAGCCGACGCCCGCAAGGCGCCGCATCCGCTCCAACCGAAAGGAAGACCATGATCACCGCACACGAACTCACCATTCTCGT
>NZ_CALUMA010000085.1 GCF_944321625.1 uncultured Slackia sp. | reverse complement strand
GACGTGGCGGGGAAGCGCCGGGTCGAACTCGTTGACCGCATGCGGCATGTTCGCCGGGAACAGGTCGTCGGTGGAAAGGTGGATGATCTTCGCTCCGACGCTCTCGCTTGCGATGGCGAGGTTGCGGGCGCCCAGCGCGTTGATGCGATAGGCGTCATCGGGACGCTCCTGCGCGGCGTCGTGGCGTGCCAGACCGGCGCAGTTGATCACGTAGTCGGGGCGGTTGGCGGCGGCGAAGTGCACCACGGTATCCAGGTCGGTCGCGTCCACTTCGGCGTCGGTGGTAAGGATGCGGTACTTCTCGTGGTCGAGTCGGTGCTCAATGGCGCGGCCCATGCGGCCCGCGGCGCCGGCGATCCAAACGACCTCCTGCGGTCCCATTCTCATATATGTACCTCTTTCGCGCTGGAAGCCGCAAGATGCGTGCTGCCTTGGAGGGCGATTTAGCACACTAGTGCGGCAAACGACAAAAAATAATTGGGGTATTATACGGGAAATGGGTAACGTCGCGTCGTCGGATTACGTTACCCTTTGGTAAACGGTGCAAACAGCCAGGCCATTACGCCAAAGGAAACGTCATTGTCGCGGTGAACCCTTCGTTCGGCGCGCCCGAGAATTCGACGGCGCCGCCGTGTGCCGCAGCGATGCGCGCCACCAGCGAGAGCCCCAACCCGTGCTCATTGAGGCTTGCAAGCTCCGCGCGCGAGAGCGTCGGGGCTTCCGCGAAATGGTCAGGGGTGTTGCTATCGCCATATGCTGGTGCGATATCGGATGCGCGACTGGCGGCAGGCCCATACTCATCGAAATGCGGGGGAGGCGTAGGTCCGTTTGCAATCGAGTCGAGGTCCGCGGGTGCGTGCGACATCGCCTCGGCCTCCAGGTTGAGGCGCGCGATTGCCTCGCGGGAAAGCCCCGCTCCATCGTCGGAAACGCGGATGCGCACGGAGTTCTCATCTTTCGAAAGCGTAAGCGATATGCAGCATCCGCTTTCGTTGTGCCTCGTGGAATTGTCGATCAAGTTCCTCAGCGCTCTTGTCAACAGACGCTCATCCACCGAAGCTTTCGCGCCTTCGACATCGGGCGCGACATCGACCTCGATATCGAAGCGGTCGTCCAGCCCGTCGTTGATGTAGTCGACGGCTACCGACCTCACCATCTTCGAGAGGGTGCAGGGCTGCACGTCAAGCGGCTGCATGTCGTACTCGAGTTTCGATGCGATGTTCAGGTCGGACACGAGGTCGCGGATGCGTGCGCTTTGCCGCAGGATGGTTTGAGCGGATTGACGTGCCTCTTCAGGCACGTCATCGGCATGGGCGATGCTCTCGGCATGTCCCATGGATATGGCGAGCGGTGTGCGAATGTCGTGACTGACGCCCGACACCCACCTTCTGCGAGCTTCATCCTTGCGCCTCATCACGGCGCTTGCTGCATTGATGCTTTCGCCCACCTCGCGCATGTCGCCTCGCGCCTCGACGTGGACGGGCTTTCCGTGCGCCAGCTTGTCGAGCGATTCCACGATAGGGGCGACGCTTTTCAGAACGCGGCGCCTTGATATCAGGTATGCCAGGAACACGATGAACGAATCAATAAGGAACGTTGCCAGAATATAGAAAGGAATATGGCTGTACGTTTCATAGGGGAGGTAGCTGATGGGGAAGGGAAGGTATGAGTTGTGCGGATAGGCGCACACGACCAGCCCGTCGTCTCGCTGCCAAACGAAGCAGGGACTGTCGTCGAAGTAGCCGAGGCGTGAAAACACGGCCGTGTCGCTCAACGTGTAATCACGCAAAGCACTTGCGGGTGCGTTGTGCTGCCATACCACCTCACCGTCGTTTGAGATGAGAATGGCCCACACATCTGCCTCGTCGAGTTTGGAAGCTATGGCGTCGTCCAACGTGTACGTGCCGTCATCGTTTTTCGTGAGGCTTTCGGCGGTTTCGCGCGTCGTCGTATTCGGTGTGGCGTCGTTGAAATACGAATCTTCCTCGAAAATCGCTACTCCGATATAAATAAACAGGTCGAAGATGACGATGAACAGCGCCAGCGCCATGAACAGCAGAATCTGCTTGCCGAAGAAGAAGGGAGCTGCGGCGCGTTTGCGCGCGCGGTCGGTCCGGCGCTGCGCAGCGGTGAGCGATTGGCTCGCACGCGCTTCATCTGCCTTACGATTTCTCTTCAATGCGAACATGGCTACCGAATCTCCCGAGGAACCACGAGCCTGTACCCGATGCCTTTGGCGGTGATCAGCGATTTCGGATGCGAGGGGTCGGATTCGATTTTCTCGCGCACGCGTCGCACGTGCGTCATGAGCGACTGCGCATAGCCGAACGTCTCGCCCCATACGGCCTCGCAGAGCGCATCGGTGGTGACGATGCGGTTCGCATTGCGCGCGAGCGCTTCAAGCAGGTCGTGCTCCTTCACGGTAAGTTGGATGTGTTCGCCGGTGTCGCGGCGCAGCACGTCGGCGTTGGCGAGGTCGAGCGTGCAGGCGTCGAGCTCCAGGGCATCGGGTTCGGCGGGGTAGCATCGGCGCAGCACCGCCATGATGCGCAGCACCAGCTCCTGGGGACTGAACGGCTTGGTCACGTAGTCATCAGCCCCGCTGCGTAGGCCGGCAAGGCGGTCGTCGGTCTCGTCTTTGGCCGTGAGGAAGATGACGGGCAAGGGGTGCGCCTCGTCGAATGCGCGCAGGTAGGAGCACAGCGTGAATCCGTCGCCATCGGGAAGCATGACGTCTAAAAGGGCGAGATCGGGGTTGACGCGGCGATAGGCGGCGAGCGCTTCCTGCACGTTGCCGGCGGCGGTCACGTTGGTGAAGCCTTCGACACGCAGCACGGTTTCGACCATGCGGCGCAGTTCCGGCTCGTCATCAACCACCAGAATCTTCTTCGCTTTGAGCTTAGCGTCCGACATCGCTGTGCCTTTCTTGTGTCCCACCGTGCTCAGCGGCGGCAAACTTGACTCTAGTTCCGGGTGGGCGGGGTGATTCCGATTTCGTCCCCGTCCACCCGAGGAGACGGGTTCGTTAGCTTTATTAAACCACGTGGGAACGTTCGTCACCAGGCCGCAAACGAGATGTCAGGCAAACGTTAGGTAGGTGCAAGGAGGCCGCAAGGTCCGCCTTCGATACTTAAGTCATGTCGGGCGAGCGTTCACTTGCCCGTAATGGACTGAGAACGCTCCGGGTGAGGGGCTTGGACGGTGAGGAGGCCAATATGCCGGGACATGTGCTTGAGGTTGAGAACGTAACGAAGCGCTACGGGGGAACGCGAGGGGGCAATGCGACAGTCGCGCTTGACGGCGTGAGCTTCTATGTGGACGAAGGCGAGTTCGTGGGCGTCATGGGGCCATCAGGGTCGGGTAAGTCAACACTGCTCAATTGCATCTCGACCATCGATACGCTGACCGATGGCGCCATTCGCATCGCGGGACGCGACATCACGCTGCTCAAGTCCAAGGAACTTGCCCAGTTCCGCCGCGACCAGTTGGGGTTTGTGTTCCAGGATTCCAATCTCCTTGATACGCTGACCGTGCGCGAGAACATCGCGCTTGCGCTTACCATCCAGAAGGTGCCGACCCGCGAGATTCCTGCGCGCGTGGATGATATGGCTCAGCGTCTTGGCATCGCGGAGGTTCTGGACAAGTATCCCTATCAGATTTCGGGCGGGCAGAAACAGCGCGCTGCAGCGGCGCGTGCGGTGATCACGCGACCCAGCTTGGTGCTGGCCGACGAGCCCACCGGCGCGCTTGACTCCAAATCGTCCGGCCAGCTGCTCGAGACGTTCGAGCTGCTCAACCGCCTGGGTTCTACGATCGTGATGGTGACGCACGACGCGTTTACCGCTAGCTGGTGCCACCGCATCATCTTCATCAAGGATGGTCGTCTGTGGGGCCAGCTGCGCAGACAGAATGATACGCGTGACCAGTTCTTCGCGCGCATCGTCGCCGCCACCACGCGTCTGGGTGGGGAGGTGCGCAATGCTGGCTAAGCTCGCTGCGGCAAACGTGCGCAAATCTGCGCGCGACTTCGCCGTGTACTTCTTCACGCTGGTGCTGGGCATCGCGGTGTTCTACGCGTTCAACTCAATCGCCGATTCGCAGGCGGTCGCGCGCATCGGCGAGGACGGCCGCAAGATGATGGAGCTCTTAGCGTTCGTCATCAATGCGGTTTCGGTGTTTATCGTCGTCATCCTCGCATTTTTAGTGGTGTATGCAAACCGGTTCCTGATTCGGCGGCGCAACAAGGAATTCGCGCTGTATCTGACACTGGGCATGCAAAAGGGCGATCTGCTCAAAGTGAGCGCGCTCGAGACGCTTTTCATAGGAATCGCCTCGCTTGCGGTCGGTCTGGCAATTGGCCTGGCGCTCTCTCAGGTCCTGTGCAATGTGGCTGCCTCCATGTTCGATTCCGAGGTGGAGGGCGTGGCCTTTTCCGTGTCGGTTGACGCTATCGTGCTGACCGTTGTTGCGTTCGCAGCCATTTTCCTGGTCACTGTCGTGTTCAACACGGGTCATCTGTTCAAGTCGAAGCTGATCGACCTGCTGAATGCCGATCGCCGCAACGAGAGCTTCAAGCTGCGCAGCTTACCGCTGTCGTTCGTGCTGTTCATCGTGGCGTGCGTGCTTATCGGCGTGTCGTACAAGTTGCTCATGGATAACGGCCTTCTGGAGCCTTCGCCCGAATTCATGGCCGCCACGGTGTTGGTGTGCGTGGGTACGGTGCTGTTCTTCTACTCGGTCTCGGGCTTTTTGCTGCGCGTGACCCAGATGATCAAGCCGCTCTACCTGCGTGGGCTGAACATGTTCTTCCTGCGCCAGCTTTCGGCGCGCGCCAATTCGGCCTTCGTGTCCATGAGCGTGATCGCGCTCACTCTCTTCTTGGCGATGACCAGCGTGTGCGGAGGCATCGGCATCGTGAACGCCATGAATGCCTCCGCGGCCAACGGCACCAAGTACGATGCGAGCGTGGTATCCACGTACGCCATGTGGAACTACGATACAGGCGAGCTCGAGCCGATGGAATTGGGCGAGTTCGGGGCGTTCGCAGAGTCGCATGGCTACAACATGGTCGAGGGCTTGGCGGCGAGCACCGCCGCGGTCGATGCGCCCTCGTGGGACGACATGGTCAAGGGTGCGGCTCAGGTTGACTTCCGCCTTTCGGGAGTTTCCCTTGGTGATTTGAATGATGCCACGGGCAAATCGATCTATGATTTCGTCGGATCGGGAATGCTTTCCGACGGCATGGATGAACAGCAGCTCGACTGCGTTTCCGTTTCCCAGTTCAACACGGTGCGAGAGCTTGCCAACCTCGAGCCCATCGACCTAGGCGAAAGCGAGTTCGCTATCTGGAACGATGCAGCACTCACGTCCGATTATGCCGAGGCAATCGCTGCTGCCGCGCCGTCGCTCAACATCAACGGCCACGACCTTACTGCTCTGCGTGACGTGCAGGACGTGACGCTGGAGACGACCGGCGTGACCCAGCGTATCTGCGTGTTGGTGGTGCCCGATGAATGCATCGACGAATCGGTTATGCCCTGGACTTCGCTGCTCGACGTTCAGTGCAACGACGGACAGGAGGAGGCATTCCAATCGTTCCTTCATGCCGTGCAGGAGAGTTCGAATCCCGATACGTATCCCGTGAGCCTCATTCAGACCGTAAGCGAAGTCGAGGCGCAAAGTTCCGGCTTCACCGCCGTGGTGAGCTACCTTGCTATCTACATCGGGTTCGTGCTGGTTATCGCTTGTGCTGCAATTCTTGCGATTCAGCAGCTTACCGACGCCGCCGACAGCGTGCGCCGTTACGAACTCATCGCCAAGCTGGGCGCGCCTCAGCGCATGATCGATGGCGCGCTGTTCAAGCTCATCGGCATCTACTTCCTGTTCCCCCTGTTGGTGGGCATCGCTCATACGCTGTGCGCAATGCAGGTGGTGATCGATGTGGTACAGGTGTTCGGGTATCTGGACATCGGGTCTATGAGCGTGGTGACGATGGTGGCGTTCCTCGTCGTATACGGAGCGTACTTCCTGGTCACGTACGTTACGGCGCGCAACATGGTGAAATTCAAACGTGCCTAGAGATGTAGTTCGAAAGATGTAGACAGTTAGATATAGTCAGGCTGTGTCCGCCGCGTCAATTCCACGTCAAAAGGAGTGCGCGGCGGACGTTCTTCTGATTGCGGCAGGTATGCTGGGCCCGTGTCAAGATGAAGTAAGGTGCCCGAAGGGTTCGGGCGCAAGACCGAAAGAGGGGTCCTGCATGAATGAAAACGTTTATGATTTCAATCCGAACGACGTCAAGCTGGTGGCGTGCGACATGGACGGCACGCTGCTCGATGAAAGCTCTCATCTTCCTTCCGAAACATTTGACCTGGTGAAGCGCCTGTATGATAAAGGCATTCATGTTGCTGCGGCGTCGGGAAGGCGCTTTGACACGCTTCAGGAGTTTTTTGCGCCGGTTGCTCACCTGATGGATTTCGTCGCGTCGAACGGCGCACAGGTGGTGGTCGGCGGCACGCTTGTCGATCGCGAGGTGTTCTCGTATGCGGCGCTGAAGCGACTGCTCTCGGTGGTGCGCTCGTTCGACTGCCTGGAGATGGTGGTGTACGACCGCACCAATAGCTATCTTCTGGGAGAGCCCGATCGTTTTATCAAAGAGTTCGATAAGGACCTGCCCAATCCCATTCGGGTGGACGACCTGCCCGCTCCCGGCGTGAGCATTGTGAAGGCGTCGGTGTTCTGCAGCGAGTCGGTGATGGATATGGCCTATGTGCTCACGCGCGAACTCGAATCCGATTTCGTGTTCGCCCCTTCGGGCAACGTGTGGATCGACGTTATGCAGCAGGGCGTGAGCAAAGCGACGGGAATCGAACAAGTGATGGCCGTGCACGACGTCAAGCCTGCGCAGCTTATGGCGTTCGGCGATTCAATGAACGACTACGAGATTCTGCGCATGGCGGGGCACAGCCGCGCGATGGAAAACGGTCGTTATGCGGTCAAACAGATATCCAAGAAGGTTATCGGTGCGAATACGGAGCATGCGGTGCAGCGCGAGCTTGCGGAGCTGCTTGAGGCGCTCGCTTAAGGCGCGTTCGGCCGCGCCCATGTCACAGGGCGAGCTCGTTTTTTCACTTCCGTCCCGCTCTTGGGACACCTTCCGTATCGCACTTGGTGCATAATGGTGCAATTCAATGGCCGGTTACGTTCGGAGGCGTGTATGAGCGAGATCAAGTGCCCGCATTGCGGCAAGGTGTTTCAGGTCGACGAGAGCGAATTCAACGATATTCTGCAGCAGGTTCGGACGGCGGAGTTTGAGAGGGAAATCGCGCAGCGCGAGGCCCTTATGGAAGAAGGCAAGCGTCAAGCGGTGGAGCTTGCTGTGCAGCAGGCGCAGAGTCAGGCGGCAAGGGGCGCGGCTGAACGTGATGCGAAGATCGCGGAGCTGACAGCAAGCCTGGATGCGGCTCGACGGGAGATGAAGTCGCAGATGGAAGCGACGAAAGCTCAGCATGAGGCCGCAACGCGTGCCGAGGCTGCCGAGCATGAGAAAGCGCTCGCGAATGCGACGGCACAGCTTGATGCTCAGGTCGCAGCTCTGAAGCAACAGCTTGCCAGCCAAGAGGAAACGCTGCGTCAGCAGGCGGCGCTTCGAGAGGCCGACCTGGCTCAGAGCGCGGCAGCGCGTGAAGCTGAGCTGTCTCGAAAGGCCGCTTTCCGCGAGGCAGAGCTTGAGCGCACCATCGCTGAGCAGCGTCAGCAACTTGCCGGTCAGCAGAGCGCGTTCGATGCGCAGAAAGAGCTGGCGGTGACCGAGGCGCGCATGAAAGCGGAGCGCGAGCGTGATGACATCGCCACCAAGATGAAGCTTGCGCAGGCCGAAAGCGAACGCAACATCGCGGCGCTTCAGGCGAAGATGGCCGAAGAGCTCAAGCAAAAAGATCAACTGCTTTCATATAAAGACGAGGAAATCGCTCGCTATAAGGACATGAAGGCGCGCCTGTCCACCAAGATGGTGGGCGAGACGCTCGAGCAGCACTGCGAGATCGAGTTCAACAAGATTCGCGCCACCGCGTTCCCGAAGGCGTATTTCGAGAAGGATAACGATGTAGTCGACGGCACCAAGGGCGATTTCGTGTTTCGCGAGGCCGACGATGACGGCAACGAAGTCCTGTCCATTATGTTCGAGATGAAGAACGAATCGGAAGATTCCACCCACAAGCATAAAAACGAGGATTTCCTCAAGAAGCTTGATTCCGACCGTCGCAAGAAGGGCTGCGAATACGCGGTGCTTGTCACGCTGCTGGAGCCCGACAACGAGCTCTACAACGAGGGCATCGTGGATATGTCCTACCGTTACGAGAAGATGTACGTGATTCGTCCACAGTTCTTCATTCCGATCATTTCCATCCTGCGCAACGCCGCGCTTTCGGCTATGACATACAAGGCGGAGCTTGCCCAGATGCGCAACCAGAACATCGACATCACACACTTCGAAGAGCAGATGGAGGATTTCAAGGCGAAGTTCGGGCGCAACTACGATCTTGCCAGCAGGAAGTTCCAAGCCGCGATTGACGAGATTGACAAGTCCATCGATCATCTCCAGAAAATCAAAGAGAACCTGCTGGGCAGCGAACGCAACCTTCGCTTGGCAAACGACAAGGCACAGAACCTGACCATCAAGCGACTGACGCGCAACAACCCCACCATGAAGGAGAAATTCGCGCAACTCGCCGAGGAGCGTGCGGCAGCTGGCCTGCCTGACCCAGCAGACGAGGCGCGTGCCCGCATCATCGAGGAAGACGAAGAGGGGTCCCAGGCATTCTAGTTTCCATGCCGTTTCTGACGAATAGATTTGCTATGTGCCATCTGGGGCTTTTCCAAAATACTTAAAATCGTGCGAGGGTGTGAGCCCGGCTGGCACTTGAGTGCAGCCGGGCTCGTTTGTATAGTTCCTCCTTGACTGTAGAAATCTACATCAGGAGGGGCGCACTGCTGGGGAAACGTCCAATGGGGCAGGCTCCTTCTGACAATCGGGTCGGAGGGGATACTATGGCGCAACCTCGCACTAGGGTACTACCGCTGGTTTCAGCCGCGCTGTGCTGCTTCATTATCGGCGCTTTCTACATGTGGAGCGTGTTCAATGCGCCGCTCATGGCCGAACATGGCTGGTCGGCGCAGGAGGTTTCCCTCGCATACTCCATCTATACGTTCACGTTGGGCATGTCGACGCTCGCGGGCGGATGGCTTCAGCGCACCATCTCATCGCGCGTGCTCCTGACGGCCGGTGGCATGGGGTTTGCCCTCGCATGGATTCTCACGTCCTTCGCAACGTCGCTTCCCATGCTCTACATTTGCTTCGGCGTGCTGGGCGGGTTCTGCGACGGTTTGGTGTACAACGTGTCCATGTCGGTTGCGACCAAGTGGTATCCCGACAAGAAAGGCCTCGCCAACGGAATCTGCATCGGATGCGCCGGCCTTGCGCCCTTGCTGTTCGCGCCGCTCGGCAACGCGCTCATCGAGGCGTTCGATACCTCGGCCTGCTTCAGAATCTGCGGCATCGGGTTTGCAATCGCGTTCGTCGTCGCCACCCGTTTCGCCGTCGCGCCACCCGAGGGATGGGCTCCCCAAGGCTGGGTCGAAGGAGAGGAATCCGCCCAGGCCTCTGCGCATGACTACAATGCGAAAGAGATGCTCAAGACCCCGCTCTTCTACATGCTGTGGGCCGCATTCGTGATGGCGGCGACGTCGGGCCTTATGATGACGGGTCATGCGGCGACCATCGGACAGCAGCTTGCCGGCCTTTCGTCGAGCGATGCCGCCGTAACCGTAGGTCTGCTTGCGGTGGCAAGCTTCACTGGAAGGCTGGGGCTGGGTGCCCTTTCTGACAAGCTCGGCCGCTTCGTCATGCTCGGCGCATCGCTGGCTGTCACCTGCGTTGTGATGCTGGTATTCTTCTCCTCTGCGCACACGTTCGTGTCGTTCAGCGTCGTGCTGTTCCTGGTAGGCGTGTGCTTCGGCGGCGTGATGACGGTCATGCCTTCCATCTGCGGCGATGTATTCGGTTTGAAGAACTTCGGTTTCAACTACGCGGTGCTGTTCTCAGGTTACACCGTCGCGTCCTTCGTTGGTCCTTCGCTTGCCGCGACCGTGGTTACTGCAACGGGGTCGTATGACCTGGCGTTCACCATCGCCGGCATCCTCGCGGCCTTTGGTCTGGCGTTTCTTGCTGTCGCCGTCGTGTTGTTCAAAAGGATGCGAAAGGCATAGACACGCGCGGGTGCGTGGTTGTTCGATGGCGGCTTAGTCTGCCGCGCTGTCTAGGTCGTGTGTTGCCCTATACTGCGACCCATGAGCAACCAGAAGCGCATACAGGAAATCAAACAGGAGCTGGCAAGCGTTCCCACGCTGCCGGGCGTCTACCTGTGGAAAGACGCGTCCGGCCAGGTCATCTACGTGGGCAAGGCTAAGCAACTGCGCGCTCGTATGAAGCAGTGCGTCATGGGCCAGGATGAGCGCGCCAAGATTCCCATGATGCTCGAGCAGATTGACTCGTTCGAATACATCGTCGTGGAGAACGAACACGAGTCGCTGGTTCTTGAGAAGAACCTCATCCGCCAGTATTCGCCGTTCTTCAACGCCGACTTCAAAGACGATAAGAGCTATCCGTTCATTGCGCTTACCAAGGGCGATGTGTTTCCGGCCATCAAATACACGCGTGAGAAGCATGTGGAAGGAACCCGCTATTTCGGGCCGTACACCGATAGCCGCGCCGCTCGCGAGCTCGTGGACATCGCGCGCAAAGTGGTGCCGCTGTGCGCTGCGCGGTGTGCCGAATGGCGCCGTCTTAAACGCAAGCTCGATGGCGGGTCGCTCGATGCCTTTTTGTCTGAGGAGGGTACCCGTCCGTGCTTCGACGCTCATGTGGGCTTGGGGCCCGGTGCCTGCTGCGGCTGGATAACGCCCGAAGAATACGGCAAGAACGTGCAGCGCATCGAGCGTTTTCTTGCCGGCAACCGTCGTGAGTTCATTGAAGAGCTGGAGGAGGAGATGCGCACCGCCGCCGCCGACCTTGACTTCGAGCGGGCGGGACGCGTGAAGCAACGCATCGACACCATCAATGCGCTTTCCGACCGCCAGCACGCCGTATCGTCTCGCAACCTCGATGCCGACGTCATTGGTATCGAGCGCGAGGAAACCATCGCCGGCGTGCACGTGTTCATGATCCGCGAGGGGCGCATCATCAATGGCAACGAGTTCGTGCTGGACCGCGGCCGCGATGTGCCCGACGAGGACCTGCTGCATAACTTCCTGCTGCGTTACTATGATGCTACCGAATCGATTCCGCACGAGGTCATCGTGGAGACCGAGCTCGAGGACGCGCCGGCCATGGAGGAGTGGCTCGCGCGTAAGCTGGCAAGCCCGCACGGCGCCAAGGTGCGCTTCACGGTGCCTCAGCGCGGTGAGAAGGCGGAGCTTTTGGCCATGGCGCGCAAGAATGCGGGGCATACGCTCAACCGCTACAAGGTGCGCACCAACTACGAGGACAAGCGCATCAACGACGCGCTTCTGCAGCTGGAAAGCGCGCTCGCGCTCGACGCCCCGCCTATGCGCATCGAATGCTTCGACATCTCCACCATTCACGGGTCGTACACCGTTGCTTCCATGGTGGTGTTCACGGGAGGCCGCCCCGATAAGAACCAGTACCGCCGCTTCAAGATCAAGACGCCCCTCGACGAGGCGAACGATTTCTTGAGCATGCAGGAGGTGCTAGGACGCCGCTATGCGCCCGAACGCATGGCCGATGAACGGTTCGGAAAGAAGCCCGACCTCTTGATCCTCGACGGCGGCAAGCCGCAGCTGTCGGCCGCGATGGAGCAGCTCGCCTCCATGGGCATCACCGACATCCCCATGGCAGGCCTCGCTAAGCGCGACGAGGAGCTGTTCGTGCCGTGGCAGGAGACGGGCCCCGTGGTGCTTCCCAGCGGTTCTGCTTCGTTGTACCTGGTCAAGCATGTGCGTGACGAGAGTCATCGTTTTGCCATCACGTTCCATCGCGAGCTTCGCGGCAAGGGCATGACCAAGTCGATTCTGGATGATGTGGTGGGTCTCGGCCCTGTGCGAAAGAAGGCGCTGCTCAAGGCGATGGGCGGGTTCCGCAAGCTGCGCGAGGCCACGCTCGACGAAATCAAGGCCGCGCGCGCCGTACCGGACGAGGTCGCCGAAGAGGTGTTCGCGGTATTGTCGCAGTATAATGATCAGGTCTCAAAACCCCTTGATGCGAAGACCGCCGATCCGGATCCGGATTCCGACGACTAGCAACGATTCCGCGTCATTCAACCAATATGATCGCATGCACGCTTTGCCCTTGTACCCGGGCTGTAGAAAGAGAAAGGTTTCATGATGAGCGAGACGAACACCCCTTGCGTCGATGAGCGCAACAGCTTCGTAATCATCACCGGCATGAGCGGCGCCGGCCGCACTGAGGCGATGCATGCGTTCGAAGACCTCGGGTATTTCTGCATCGACAACCTTCCCGCAAGCCTTATAACCAATCTTCTCGCGGTAGCAACCGCCTCGGACACCGATAAGACGCGTCGTCTTGCGGTGGTGTGCGACGCGCGCAACAAGGCGTTCTTCGCCGACCTCGAGGGCGAGCTCGACGAGCTTCGAAAGCAGGGCGTGAAGTACCGCGTCCTCTTTCTGGACGCCGACGACGACAAGCTGGTGGCGCGCTACAAGGCGAGCCGTCGTCGCCACCCCATGTGCGAAGAGGGTATGACCATCGCCCAAGGCATCGAGGCCGAGCGCGCACTGCTGTTCTCGCTTCGTTCCGCTGCCGACGATGTCATCAATACGACCGAACTTCTGCCCATGCAGCTTCGCTCTCGCATCCGCGAGCTGTTCTCGTCGAACAGCGAACGCGAGGGTTTGGCGGTCACGGTGTATTCGTTCGGCTTCAAGCACGGCGCCGCCGATGACGCCGATATCGTGATGGACGTGCGTTTCCTGCCCAATCCCTACTACGATCCCGCGCTGCGCCCGCTGACCGGACTTGATGCTCCTGTGCGCGACTTCGTGATGTTCCGCGACGAGACGGTTGAATTCCTGGACAAGTGGAAGGGCCTTTTGGATGTGGTCATGCCGGGCTATGTCAAGGAAGGCAAGCAGCAGCTGGCGATTGCCGTGGGGTGCACGGGCGGCCAGCATCGAAGCGTCGCCATCGCCGAGGCCACGGGCGACCATCTGAAGACGAAGGGCTATCGCGTGAGCGTGTCCCATCGCGACCTGGCGTTGGCCGAGTCGGTGAAATCGGCGCTTGAGCCTGTTCCTGCGCCTGAAAAGAAGGAGGCGTAATGGACGGCTCCACCGATATGAGCCGCCCCTTCAAATACGACCCTGCGGCAACGGCCGCGTTCGCACGGTTGCGCGAGAAGGTGGGGGAGACGGCCCTGCATGATACGGCGGCTCCCGTCAAGGCCGTGGTGATTGGTGGCGGCACCGGCGCGCCGGTTTCCATCCGCACGCTTCTTACGCTTGAGGCCGACGTATCGGCCGTCGTCGCCATGGCTGATGACGGCGGGTCGACGGGAATCCTGCGCGAAGAGGCGGGCGTGCTTCCGCCGGGCGATATCCGCAAATGCCTCGCTGCGATGGCCGCTGACGATGAGGATCCGCTGACCCGTGCGTTCAAGTGTCGCTTCTCGTTCGCACGCAATCATACGTTGGGCAACCTCATGCTTTCGGCGCTGGAAGATGCCACGGGCTCGCTTCCGGAGGCTATCGCTATTTGCGGCAGGCTTTTGGATGCGCGCGGGCATGTGTTTCCTTCGACGCTCGAGCATGTGCGGCTTTGTGCCGAGACATATGACGGCATGCGCATTAGCGGCCAGGCTGCGGCATGTAAATCGCAGACCGCGCTGCGTCGGGTGTGGCTGGAATCCGATGAGCCTATTCGGGCGTACGCGCCTGCGTTGGACGCGATTCGCGAGGCTGATCTGATTGTGCTCGGTCCCGGTTCGCTGTTTACGTCTATCATTCCCAATCTGCTTGTGCCCGGCGTTATCGACGCCATTCGGGCATCGCGCGGTGTGACGCTTTTCGTGTGTTCTCTCGCCGACATGCAGGGGGAGACCTGGGGGCTTTCTGCACTCGAGCATTACGAGTCCCTCGAACGTCACGGCATGGCGGGGCTGATTGATTACATGCTTGTTCACAGCCCCGACGCGCTGAGGCCTTCCGTTTCAGGTTCGCGGGTCGATGCGCCCTCGCTGAAAGATTCGGTCGAGCGATTCCGCATGCATAAAGACGAGACGGCGTCGGGCCCCGTGATTCGTCCCGTGCGTATCGATTACGCCTCGGCCTGTACCATTCAGGACCGCGGTACGGTCGTACTGGTGCGCAACGTCGTCGATTCGCTGCGTCCCACCTGGCACAACCCCGAGGCCCTGCGCGACGCGTTCCGTTCCGTCATCAGGCTGTCGCGCGCCCGCGGTATTCGTTGATTCGCGGTCGATTGACTGTTTGGCATACCTATTCGTGAGAAAGCTAGAAATCAGAGACCATGTCGTTTACTTCGGAAGTTAAAGACGAACTTACGCGCGTAATGCCCGGTTGCAGTCATTGCGACAAGGCCACCCTTGCTGCGCTCGTGCGCATCGAGGGCACGTTGTTCTTTTCTGGCCCCGGTCGCTATCGATTGGAAATCGCCACTGAGATCAGTTCGGTTGCGCGCCTGGTCATTCGCTCGCTCCATCAGATTTATGCGCTTCGCACCGAGCTTACGGTCCGCCGCAGCGTGCTGCACAAGACTCCGAACTTCCTGATTACGGTTCCGTCTCAACCGAAGCTTGAGGCTGCGCTGCGCGATTTGGGCGTGCTGGCCGACGGCGGCCTGGAGATGGGAATCGACGAGAAGCTCGTCGAGAAGACTTGCTGCGCTGCGGCGTATCTGCGCGGTGCATTCCTGGGAAGCGGCTTCATCGCCGATCCGAGAGGCGACTTCCATTTCGAGATCACGGTGGCCAGCGAGGAGATGGCCAACGGAATCGTCGCCCTTCTTGCCGAGCGCGATATCACGGCGCGCATTCTCCAGCGCCGCAGCTCGTTTATCGTGTATCTGAAAAGCGGCACCGCCATCTCGGATTTTCTCGCTTTTGTGGGTGCGCACCAAAGCGCTCTGCGCATGGAGAACGAGCGGGTGCGCAAAAGCGTGCGCAACAACGTGAATCGCAAGGTCAACGCCGAGGTCGCGAATCAAGCGAAGAGTTCCGAGGCCGCTGTCGAGCAGATTGTGAGCATCCGCAAGCTTGCGGAAAGCGGCAAGGTGGCCGATCTGGCTCCCGGGCTGCAGGAATTTGTGCGCCTGCGCCTGCAGTACCCCAATGCGAGTCTGAAAGAGTTGGGGGAGCGTGCCAATCCGCCCCTGTCCAAGAGCGCCGTATACCATCGCGTTCGCCGTCTCGAACAGCTGGCCAAGGACCTCTGATTGCGTTCGGCTGCTTGTGCTCGGATTGACCTTGCAAGCACATGATGGGGTTCGCGCCTCGGGTATCAGATTGAAAAACTTGCATATGCAATTGTTTCAGAAATGTTTCGAGATGCGCCGCAGGCGGACCATTTCTCCAATCTGTCCGTCGTAGGTGGTAGAATTTGTGCGTTTCTGTCAATTACGAGAGATTGCGACGTCGTGCCAAACGACGAAGCTAGCAAGGAGTCACCATGGCTGAAGCCAATCAGCCCGCCGAGGCGCCCAAACGCGAGCATTTCGCGTCGCGCATCGGCTTCATTCTCGTAGCAGCAGGCTGCGCAATCGGCCTGGGCAACGTTTGGCGCTTCCCGTACATCACGGGCGAGTACGGCGGCGGTGCGTTCGTGCTGCTGTACCTGATCTTCCTGGTCATCCTGGGCCTGCCCGTCATGGTCATGGAGTTCGCTGTGGGCCGTGCCAGCCAGAAGAGCTGCGCGCAGGCGTTCGACATCTTGGAGCCCAAGCGCCGTTTCCATTGGTTCAGCTGGTGGGGCTACATCGGATGCATGATCCTCATGATGTTCTACACCACGGTTGCCGGCTGGATGGTCGCCTACATTCCCAAGATGGCGTCCGGCATGTTCAACGGCGCCGATGCCGCGGTGACGGGCGAGGCGTTCAATGCGATGCTGGCCAACCCCAGCGAACTTATTGCCTGGATGCTTGTGGCGGTGTTCATCGGTTTCATCATCTGCGCTATGGGTCTGCAGAAGGGCGTGGAGCGCATCACGAAATGGATGATGGCCATCCTGTTCGTCGCTATGATCGCGCTGTGCATCCGCGCGATGACGCTTCCCGGTGCGGGCGAGGGCATCGCGTTCTATCTGATTCCTGATTTCAGCCGCATGTTCGAAGGCGGGTGGGGCACGTTCGGCGAAGCGGTGTACGCCGCCATGGGTCAGGCGTTCTTCAGCCTGTCGCTCGGCATCGCCGCTATGGAGATCTTCGGTTCCAAGGTGGGCAAGGAGCGCAGCTTGACCGGCGAGGCCGTGAACGTCACGGTGCTGAACACGCTTGTCGCCATCCTGGCGGGCCTCATCATCTTCCCGGCTTGCTTTGCCTATAACGTCACGCCCGACTCTGGCCCGTCGCTCGTATTTGTGACCCTGCCCGTGGTGTTCGGCCAGATGCCGCTGGGTAACTTATGGGGCGCTCTGTTCTTCGTGTTCATGAGCTTCGCGGCGCTTTCCACCGTGATTGCCGTCTTCGAGAACCTCATCAGCTTCTGCATGGACAAGTGGGGCATGAGCCGCACGAAAGCCGTGCTGATCAACGGCGCGCTTGTTATCGTGCTGAGCCTGCCGTGTGCGTTGGGCTTCAACCTGTGGTCCGGATTCACGGTGCCTGGCATCGGCGACATCCAGACGTTCGAGGACTTCGTGGTTTCCAACAACATGCTGCCTTTGGGCTCGTTGATTTTCGTGCTGTTCTGCACGTGCCGTTACGGTTGGGGCTGGGATAAGTTCCTGGCCGAGGCCGATGCGGGCGAGGGCATGAAGTTCCCCGCATGGAGCCGCCTGTGGGTGAAGTACGGCATCCCTGTGCTGATTATCATCATCTTCATCATGGGGTATGCGCCTAAGTTTGCTGTGTGGTTTGGATAATGTCTAAGGGGGAAGAGGAGGGGAGGTTTCCCCTCCTCTTCCCCCTTAGGAACCCCTATCTCCTCACCCTCGCACCAGGGCGCATGGGAAACCGGCCAATCGGGGCTTCATCGCCCACAAAGCGGAATTCGCTTCGCTCTTCCGCGGCTTGCAGCGACAGTATGGCCTGAGACACCGCCAAGTGTCTCGAGCTTTTGGTTCGCACTTCGTGCGGCGGAATTCGCTTTCGCTCTTCCGCGGTTCGTAACAACAATTGAGCCTGAGACACCGCCAAGTGTCTCAGGCTCTTTTTGATTCGCGCTTTGCGTGGTGAGCGTTGCTTTGCTTGCCACGGGTGTGCTTGAGGCTATTCCTGTGTTCCTCTTGCGTTTGAGTTCACTCTATGTGCCATAATGGGCGCCATTCTACTGAAAGGCGTTATCTATGGCAGCTTCTTCGAATTCTTCTGGTGCGCGCCCAGATGCTTCTGCATCGACTCGGCGCTCGGGCGTTCCTTCCACGACGCGGCGGACGCTTCATTATTACTGGATAGTCACGCGCAAGCATTTTGGGCTGTTTGCACTGCTGGTGCTTTCCACGCTGTTCTTCGGCGGATTCCAAACGTATGGCAACCCGTTTGTCATGGGCCTGATCGTGGATCGCGTAAGCGCTGCTCCTGTGACAGCCGACCAGGTGTTTACCGTGTTTGGACCCTACATTGCCGCTCTGGTACTGGTGAATGTGTGCGGGCAAACGTGCAGCAAGCTGCAGGACTATGCGCTGTGGAAGCTCGAGATTGCGGTGAGCTACGATCTGGCAACCATGAGCTTCGACGCGCTATCTAACCAGTCCATGACGTTTCACTCCAATCGCTTCGGCGGCACGCTGGTTTCGCAGACCTCCAAATTCATGGCGGCGTACAACCAGCTGGTCGAAGCGCTGGTGCATCCGTTTTTGCCGGTGTTGGGTTCGGTCGTATTCGTGTGTATCCTGCTAGGGCCGCGCGTGCCGGTGTATGTGGTCATTCTCATGGCGCTGTTTGCGGTATACGCGTGCGTGTCCTATATCATGTACAAGCGCATTCTCCACCTTAATGAAAATGCCGCCCGAGCTCAAAACAATCTCTCTGGCGAGCTCTCCGACGCGGTGACCAATATTCTTACCGTGAAAACCTACGGTCGCGAAGACTACGAGCGTGAGCTGTTCGATCGGGCCAATCGAGAGGTGGTGGCGCGTGACTCCAAGCGCATGCGATCTTCGCTTCTGCGCGGCGTGTTAACTGCGGGTATCGCCGTGATCATCATGAGCGTGGTGGCCGTGTTCATTTCGGGTGGCAATGCGTGGTTCGGCATCACGCCGGGCACGCTGGTGGTGATGTTCACCTACACCTACACCATGACGCAGCAGTTCAACTTCGTGAATTTGGGCCTGCAGCGCTTCAACCGCGCTTTCGGCGACGCGAGCGGCATGACGCAGGTCCTTGATGAGCCCCGCCTGGTGGCCGACGCTCCCGGCGCGCCCGACCTGAAGGTACGTGAAGGCGCCATCGATTTCGAGGGCATCGGGTTTTCCTACGAGGACGGCGGCGTGGAAACGCGTGTATTCGACGGGCTTGATCTATACATTCCTGCAGGACAGCGTGTTGGTCTGGTGGGTATGAGCGGCGCAGGTAAAACTACGCTCACCAAGCTTTTGCTGCGCCTGTCCGATATCCAGGAAGGTAGCATAATGGTGGATGGCCAGGATATTTCTCGGTGCACGCAGCAAAGCCTGCGTCGTCAGATTGCCTACGTGCCCCAGGAGGCGCTGCTGTTCCATCGCTCGATCGCCGAGAACATTGCATATGGCAGGCCTGATGCCACCATGGATCAGATTCGCGAAGCGGCCCGGCGCGCCAACGCTCTTGAGTTCATTGAGCGTCTGCCGCAGGGGTTCAATACCGTAACCGGTGAGCGAGGCGTGAAGCTTTCCGGAGGGCAGCGTCAACGCATCGCCATTGCCCGCGCGATGCTTGCCGATTGTCCTGTTCTGGTGCTTGATGAGGCCACGAGTGCGCTCGACTCTGAAAGCGAGAAGATGGTGCAGGATGCGCTCGAGGAGCTGATGCGTGGTCGCACTTCTATAGTTGTGGCGCATCGCCTCTCTACGGTGGCGAGCCTTGACCGCATTGTGGTGTTGGACGGCGGCAAAGTGGTTGAGGACGGTCCGCATGCTCGCCTCATCGAGCAAGGCGGTGAATATGCCCACCTTTGGAGCCGCCAAACGGGCGCATATTTGGAGTAAGCGCTCGCTGGCTGTTTCGTCCGCGTGCGCTTTTGTTGGCAGTTGTTCCGAGTATGTAATCCGTGGCCGCGCCGAATTACCTTTCCTGCGTCAGTTTTCCCGAGTATGTAATCCAATTCGGAAGAAATTTCTGCCTCAGAATGGCGATAGTGTATTCGTGCTGCCCTATTGAAAATTCTGACCTGGGATTATGCTGGATTTACAGATGAGCTGGCGGTTGAAGGGTTCAGTACTGCTTCTCTGATGCCGGATTTTGGATTACATACTTTGAGAAACTGGCAGAAAGAAGTGATTTGGGCATCAATCTGGATTACATACTCGGAAAAACTGCCAACAAGCTATCTTGCCCATGAAAAAGCCGGCCGCCTCAGGGGCCGCCGGCTTCGTTTTCCCGTTCTGTCGTTTGCGCTCTATGCCGCTAGCTGCTCTGCGTCCTCGCGGCGAGCCATTGCCTTGTCGTAGTCGCGCGTACCGACGAAGATCTCGTTGGTGTAGGGGTTGCGACCAAGCTTCTTGGCGCGGTATGCCACATATCCAAGGGCGGCCACGTTAGCGCCAAGGGCCAGCAGCGACACGGCAAGATTCACGTCGGGGTTGTTCACGGACGACACGGAGAACTGGCTGTAGTCCAGGAAGATGGGCATGCACTGGGCGAACATGCACCACATGGCCAACGTGTTGGCGCGGTTCTGAATCCAACCGCCCTTGTTCCAAAGCGCGTTCGCCACGGTGGGGGCGAGCAGCAGCGCCAGGCCGCAGTACCAGGAGTGGTTGGGCAGGCAGTTGTAGGTGTAGCAGAAGTTCCAGATGTCGTAGCTGATGATGAACACCCAGGTCATGTCGGGCCACAGCATGTCCTGCTTCTTCTTGGAAATATAGATGCCGAACCAGCCGGTCATCACGAAGATGTTCAGGATGCCCGCGACGCCGTTGAAGACGTTATGCCAGCCGCCGTACAGCGTGATTCCCTCGGAAGACACCCATGTGGTACCCCAGGCGCGAATCGCGCTCTCGAAATCGCTCACCACGGCGATGAGGATGTTGAAGGCCACAATCACAAACGGGAAGCATTTGAACCAGTGTGCCTTTCCAAGAGGCCCCCACTGGTATTTCAGAATCATGAAGCCGATGCAGCCCGCCGTCGCGGCATAGAGCTTCCAATAATGGAACCAGCTGTTCATGTACAGGTGCGTGGGGTTGTTGAGCGCCCATTCGGCGCCCATGGACGCACCTATCGCAATGGCGATGAAGTAGGCGGTGAGAAGCCCGGGGACCACAAGAAACATTGTGATACCACCCACTTTGGACCGACGGGCGATCTCGTTGAACAGGATTAATCCGATGAATACGACGATCCATCCTATCCACTGGTAGACGGCGTTTTCGCCATAGACGTCGAACAACATGGTGCATCTCCTCCTTGATGCGTACGTTATCGAGCCGATGCGAGACCGGCGCAATACCTATACTTCAGATATGGTTGCGGCATGCCGGCTGCGCGCCCTGCTGGCATGCTGACATTCAAGAGACTCTTCGCGGCTACGGTTGTGCTCGCTCCAGGTGAAGGGTTTGGGCAATGATGTCCTTGATTACTTCGTCATCAACATCAGGGTGCTGCCTCAGATAGCCAACCAGCCCCAGGATCAGCGTATAGATGGTCTCGTACGGATGCTGTATGTCGACGGAATGCAATCGTCGGTAATCCTCCACCGTCGTGTCCATGATGTAGCGGGTCACGCGTTCGGCGACGCGGTTGACGAACGCGAGGTATAGCGCCGCATTCTCACGTGTGGCAAGCGCGCGGCGAAACGGCTTATGAGCGCTTTCGCAATCGAAGAGTTCGTTTCGAACGAGCACGACGACCGTGGAGAGCGCATGCTCGATATCGCCGACGCGTCGCTGTTCGTTCCAGGAACGCAGCGACGCGATGAACTCTTCCACATAGGTGTCCAGCACCGCAGCGGTGAGCTCTTCCTTGCTGGGGAAGTAGTGGTAGAACAGGCTGCGCGCGACGCCCATGCGGTCGGCTATGCTTTGGACAGACGTCCGCGAAAGCCCCTTTTCTTCGAAAAGCTCTCTAGCGCACGAGACTATGTCTTCCTTTCGGCCCATATGCCCTCCTCACTTCAAGGTATTTACAGTATGTGAATTAATCGACTATGCGTCAATGTACACTTTTGACGAATCGTCAATCACGGAAAGTTTTATCTATCTGGGAATATGTCTCATTCTAAATCTGTGATATGGTTTAAACAGTTCACAGAAGAAGCAAACAAACAGCTTCGAAGAAGTAATGAAAGTCGATGAAGAAGGATGGTGAGGGGATGAGTTCTTTTGAATCGAAAATGGCGCGCGTGCTTCCTGCGTGCGGAGCGATTCTTCTGACAGCAGGCCTCAGCGGCTGCGGGCCGTCGTTCGAAGGATCGGGGAGTAAAGACGCTGCCAGCGCCGAGCAGTTGGCGCTTCGTGCGGACGATCCTTGGGTGTTCGAGGTGGAAAGCTCGCAGGCCGCTCCGGTGTACACGGGTCTTGCGGACGGAGTGTATACGGGCACGGGCTTAGGCATGGACGGCCTTATTACCGTGCAGCTCTTCATCCAGGACGATCGCATCACCTGTCTCGGGGTGTCCCAGGAAGGAGAGACCCAGAGCGTAGGAGGCTTCGAAGCGATTAGGGACGGCACCTATGCGGCGATGATCGACGCGGCGCAGTGCTCCGATATCGATACGATCTCCGGGGCGACGTTCACCACGTCTGGCGTAAAGCAGGCGGTCGATGATGCCTTGATTCAGGCTGGCGCACCAATAGAGCCTCGTGAAATGGGCTCCGGCGCGTTGCCGGACGGGGAGTGACGCGAAACTCATCAGTCTGATTCGCGGATGTGAATGCAATCCGTTCGCGTCCGCACTGTACAGGGGAGGATTCGATGAACGATTTGAAAGGAAGCCCCGCTGTTTCGAGGCGCGATTTTCTTGTTGGCGCAGCAGCCGTCGCAGGCGTTGCCGCATGCGCGACGCCGTGTTCCGCGTTTGCCGTCGATGAAGGAGTGATTGGCGATTGGGCCCGCGACGGCAGCGCGGAAGTGGCGGTGCCCGATAGCGCGACGGGCAATGCGAGCTCTTCTGACGGTACGTACCGCGAGCATAATGCCGCTGCGTTTCCGGCCAACGATGCGACACCGATACCGCCTCGGTCAGTGCCCGACGCCTGGGATTACGAGTGCGATGTCGTAGTCGTCGGAGCCGGAGGCGGCGGGCTGAACGCTGCCGCCCGTGCGGCCGAGCTCGGAGCGACAGTCATGTGTGTTGAATCGATGGCGACATGGGGCGGAAACGCTCAATCCGCTGGCATGTGCGGCATTTTGGGCGGATACAGTAAGCAAGAGGAGAAGCGTTTCGCATTTCCCAGCTATCCGTTCGACCCGCAGGCGCTTACCGATTGGGCGATGGACGAGTACCATTATGCCGCCGACCCCAAGCTCATCTATCGTATTGCCGAGCAAGGCGGCCCGTCGCTCGACTGGATGGCGGACTGCGGTGTCGATTGGCGTCTGGGTGAGGTGCCGGTATACGTCGCGCCCAAGCGTTCTACGCTCGATCATCACGTTCTCAAGATGAAGGATGCGACCGATGCCATGTTCTTCTATGGGCAGAAGAAGGGCGTTTCGTACAAGTTCCGCTGCCCGGCTGAGGCGTTGGTCCAAGACGAGTCGGGCCGTATCGTGGGTGTAGTGGCCAAAGAGGACTTTCAAAATGAGGTGTACATCCACGCGCAGCGGGGCGTCATTCTTACCGCAGGCGGCTTCTGCAACAACAAGGCGCTGCTCGAGCGGTATATTCCTACAGCTGCCATGGGGTGTGCCTCAAGCTACCTGGTGGGCGGCGAGACTGGCGAGTGCTTCCGCATGGGGCTTGGCGTCGGCGCCGACGTGTCGGGTTTCAATAGCTCCGCGAGCTTCGACGGCGGCGTAGATTGGCAGGCCGAAGGCGGTCAGTGGGCGCGTTTCCTCTACGACGGCATGACGCAGCTTTCACGCCAACCGTGGCTCACCATCGACCGCTGCGGCAATCGCCTTCGCTATATGGACTCGCGCGTTGCCGAAGACGGGGCCAACGCGATCTATGCGCTGGGCGATTTGGCTACGATCCAGATGACGCCGCCCGGTCATCGCTCCTACATCATCTTCGACGCGAACTACGAAGACCATCTGGCCGGGTTCGCGCAGGAGCACTGCCGCAAGCTCATCACGCCCGACCTTGAGCAGATCGAGAAGGTCCCTGAGCATTATCGCGATTGGCATCACGGCGTTCAGGACGCCATCGACGCCGACGTTCTCAAGCGCCGCGACACCCTTGAGGAGCTTGAGCGCGACCTCGGCCTGGCAGAGGGCGTGCTCACCGAGGCAGTGGCAAAGTGGAACGAATGCTGCGAGCGCGGCGAGGACGATTTCATGTATCCCATGCCTCCTGAATGGCTCCATGCCATCAAGGAGCCGCCGTTCTACGGCTGTCGTATCGGGGGCAACCTGTACGGCACTAAGGCGGGTCTGCTGATCAACGATCAGATGCAGGTGGTCGGCACCGGCGGACGGGTGATTCCGGGCTTGTATGCGGGATGGCATACCGCCGGCGGTGCATGCGGCGAGAACAGCTATATCGGCGACCCCATTCTCGGATCGCTCATGGGCGATGTGGGGCTGGCGTTCTGCGGCGGGTACCTATGCGGCACGTCGGTCATCGAGCATGAGTTCGAGAATGAGAACGTGAAGGGAGGCGAATAGGAATGCTCGGTCAAATGAAAGCGATGGCGCGTCCTTATGCGACGCTGTTCGCGATTGCGTTGGTGGTGGCGGTATTGGCTCGCGCGGGGTTAGCCGTCATGGATGTCACGGGATCGCTCTCGTATGATTACATATCAGCCTCGGGTGTTCCCATGCTCGATGTGGTGTGCTCGATTCTTACCGGTTCGGCTTTGGTGGCGTTTCTCTTCGACGCAGGGCTGGCGCTCACGCTCTCGACGGCAGGCGTTGCCCTCTATGTCGCGTTGTGCCGATGCAAGGGCCTGCGCGCGCATTCCGCCTCGGCGTTTCTTTGGGGATGGGCGACCGCGCTGGTTGCGATCGTATGCCTGGGCATCGTGGCAAGCGGAATTCTGTCGGCGGTCCAGGTTGGCTCGATGAGCAGCAAGCTGCCCGGAATGGGTGTGATTGTAGCGGGTATCGTGGGATTCTCTGCGTTCATCGGCACGTTGCTCGGTGCCGCATCGATGGTGGCATCCGCATGCCTCGAAGGCGCGAACGGCGAGAAGAGCGCCTGCGTACGACTGGTGGCCGCGGCGCTTTGCTGCGGCGTTCCCGTCATGCTTCTTACCGTGGGGACGTTTTCCGCCCTCAGCGCGGCGTCGGTCGATACCGGAGCGCTTCTGATGTGGTTCGCTGCCGACCTCGTATGCAACCTCGTCATCCTCCTGGTCGCTCCGCGCGTGCTTGTGAGAAAAGCCGCTGTCTAGCGTAGGGGTTCACAAGAGCCGATCGCGCATATCCCCCTCCAGCCTCCGGGCATCTTGCTCGGAGGCTTTTTGACGCTAATGGCCAGGTGCGTTTATTGGATGGGGAGCAGGTCGTCGTAGTTGACCTGCTGCGCAGCATGTTTGCGTGCGCGCAATCCGTCAATCACCACCGTGCCTACCTGCGCGATGGCGTCGCGCCCCTTGTCATCGAGCTTGCTCCACAGCAGCTCAGATGCGATGCGGTCGGTAGTGTCGCTGATTACATTCGCTTGGAACGCGCCCTCTTCGGTTAAAACCGCGTAGACGGCTTTCTTGTCAAACGGGCTTCCCATGCGTTTGATCCAGCCGTGGCTCGCCAAACGATCCACCGTGCGCGTCATGTTGGCGGTCGATGTGTCCAGTGCTGCAGCGATATCGACGACGCGCTGGGGCGTCGCAACTTCGTTAAGGCGCATCATGATGAGCGCTTCGCTCAGCGGCACGCCGCACGAATGCTTGAGTTCGCGTTCGATTTCGAGCCTTACGAGCTCGATGGACACGAGCGTTTTGGAAGCGGGGTAGCGCTCTGCCTTGCGCGACAGGGGAGGATCGATCGTGGCGCCTGCGGCAACCGAGGCTTCGAGGATAGCGCGCCATGAAGCGTTTTCGGTGGGGAAGAGCTCATAGAGAAGCCCCACGATCTTCTTATTGACACCTTCGATATGGCGAATGCCCTCGCCAGTGGCGTGGACGATTTTGGCTCGGCGGTCCGATTGGCCTTCTTCGCGTTCGATAAAGGAGTGGCTTGCAAGCACGTTGAGCGATTGTGTGACCACATTGGGCTTGAGCCGCAGGCTTTCACCGAGCTTTCCTTGGCCTATTCCTTCCGGGGTTGCCGAGGCCACTTTCACGAGCACGCGGTATTGGGTGACGTTGAGGTCGCTCGCTTCGTGCAACGCTCCTTTGAGCGCCTCATGCGTGAGGCGGAAGGCGACGAAGAACGCGGAATCGAATCGGGGCGGGGTGCCTTGTGCGCTGGGTACTGGCGCTGTAAAGGATGCGGCGGTTTCTGACATGGGGCACCTCGGGTTTCGGTTCTTGCGGAATTCTGCTGGCGCATCGTAGTTCGGCTCGCGAATGCCGATGCGATCAGAATTAAGCCGATTGATAGCTATTTGACTACATTCGTGAAGCGTTTATAGTATATCCTTAATCTTTGATTGCGCATGCGACCTCGCCACCGTTTCTCCTCAATTTGAAGGTGAGATTTGGTTGACCGGTATGATTTGGCGTAAAATTGTCGGATACGATTTTGCCGGCAATGATTTGTTTGGCGAAAAAGGGCGTAACTCTTCAGTTTGGACGGTTCGTCGTCGCCGGTCCTCTTTATGGCTTGGGCCTTGGCGAACGGCGTGTTTGTATTGTAATCGATTCCTCAATCTAAGGAGACTGCGACATTGGCTAACGAACATATCCATGGCGGCAATGAGACCGCCAGCAACGTTGACGCCGGCAAGCGTTCCGGCTCTAAGCAGACGCGCGCCAACGATTCCGAGCAGGGCGCATCGCAGGCGGGTCAGGGCAAGAATCGCCGCCATCGCACGAAGCGTCACATGACGGTCACGGTCGAGCACAAGCGACCCCAGATCACCCCCGAGGACCAGATGGAGAAGGAGACGTTCTCCAAGCCCCGTACGCGTAAAGCGCGTGGCGGCGCCCGCCGTCGCGGCAGCGTCGAGCGCAAGCCCGATGCGATGCTCAAGGTCATCCCCCTGGGCGGTCTGGATGCCATCGGCAAGAACATGACGGCGTTCGAGTGCGGCGACGACATGATTCTGGTCGATGCGGGCCTGATGTTCCCCGATGACGACCATCCGGGCATCGACCTGATTCTGCCCGACTACACCTACGTGCTGGAAAACGAGCACAAGCTGCGTGGCATCATCATCACGCACGGCCACGAGGACCACACGGGAAGCCTTCCGTATCTGATGAAGGACCTGTCTCGCAAGGTGCCCATCTACGCCACCAAGATGACGCTTGGCCTGGTCGAGGGCAAGTTCAACGAGCACCGCGTGAAGGCGCGCCTCGCCGAGGTCAAGGCGGGCGACGAAATCAAGCTCGGGTGCTTCGTGATTGACTTCTTTGCGGTGAATCACTCCATCCCCGGCGCGCTGGGCGTGTTCCTGCAGTCGCCTGCGGGCAATGTGCTTCATACCGGCGACTTCAAGCTCGACCAGAGCCCCATCGACGGCGTGCACACCGACTTCGGTGCGCTCGCCCGATTCGGCAAGATCGGTGTCGATCTGATGATGTCGGACTCCACCAACGCTATGAACCCCAACTTCACGCCTTCCGAGGCCGAGGTGGGTCGTGCGCTGCGACCTATCATCGAAAACGCCAAGGGCCGCGTCATCATCGCCAGCTTTGCAAGCCATATCCATCGCTTGCAGCAGATCGCCGATGCGGCTGTGGCCTGCGGCCGCAAGGTGGTCGTGACCGGGCGCTCCATGGTGCAAAACACCGATATCGCGCGCCGTTTGGGCTATCTGAAGATTCAGGACGTCGACCTCATCGACGCCTACGACCTCAAAGACATGCCTGCGGACAAGGTCGTCATCATGTGTACCGGCAGCCAGGGCGAGCCGCTGTCTGCTTTGGCGCGCATCGCCAATGGCGAGCATCGCACCATTCAGATCGACGAGGGCGATACGGTCATCATTTCCGCCACGCCCGTTCCCGGCAATGAGAAGGCGGTGACCCGCGTGGTCAATTCGCTCGCCAAGATTGGCTGCGATGTATACGACAAGCGTCGTGCCACCGTGCACGTATCCGGTCACGCCGGAGCCGAGGAACTCAAGCTGGTGCTCTCCATCGTGCAGCCCAAGAACTTCATGCCCGTCCACGGCGAGGCGACGCATCTGCGCGCCCACGCCAAGCTGGCCGAGGCCACGGGCGTGCCCGCCCGCAATATCTTCCTGTGCGAGAACGGCGACACCCTCGAGCTCACTCAGGAAGGCGTTCGCTTCGGCGAGCCTGTGGAAAGCGGTATCGTGTACGTGGACGGCCTCTCGGTGGGCGATACCTCCAAGGACGTCCTCGACGAGCGTCAGACGCTCGGCGGTGCCGGCGTGGCCCTGATCTGCGCCGCGGTCGACCCGCGCAAGAAGCAGATTCTTGGCAACGTGCGCGTCGAGATGCGCGGCATCACCGGCGGCGATGTATCGGATCTGCGCCGCGAGGCCACCGACACCGTGAAGGGCACGCTGCGCCGCGCGCTCGAGAAGGGCACCAAGGGTCGCGACCTCGAAAAGACCTGCCGCGACTCCCTGCTGTCGCTTCTGTGGGAGCGCACCAAGCAGCGCCCCATGGTGGTCTCAAGCATCATCGAGCTATAAGCTTACGGGGCAGCCGTGGGGGAGCGAAGCGAACCCCACGCGCGCGAAGCGCGAACCCAAAGACCGTGAGGCACTTGGCAGTATTTCAAGTTCCACCGTCCTTGCGAGCTGCGGGCGAGCGCAAGCGATGCCCGCACGGTGGGCGATGAGGCCGTAAGCAGCCGGTGTCTCATGCGCCCTGGAGCGAGGAGCAAGGGGAGGGGGATGCAAAGGGGGAGGGGGAAGAGGACCCTTCCTCTTCCCCCTCCCCCTTTCAAACCCTCGCATTTTGCAAAAAACCATGCAATTTAGCCAACGACCGGCACACCAGGTATAATCTCCCAGTCCAAAAAAAACGAAGCAGATACGCAGCAGTGTAAGGAGCAAGAAGAGTGGCTCGCGGTTCCAAGAAAGCCGAAGCACAACCGAAGAGCAGTTCAAGCAAGCGCAATTCCGGCCGCGTCGCCTTGAAAGAGGCGGGCGCCAAGGCCGGCAACGGCCGCAAGGCGGCTGCTGCTCGCGCTCAGGCAGAGCTTGATTTCAGCGAGCCAAGGATCTTCGACGACCGCACCAGGCGCGACATCGCGGGCGTTCTGTGCGGCGTCGTGGCCGTCGCGCTGTTCGTCATCGCCGTGCTTCCTCCTTCAGGCTTCATCACCTCCGCGCTCTCGCAGGGCCTGCATCTAGGGCTGGGCTTCGGGTGCTATCTGCTTCCCATCATGATGCTTGCGACAGGCGTCTGCATGCTGGTACGCACCGAGCATAGCCATCTTGGCTTGCGCGTGGGCATAGGACTGTTCCTCATCCTGATAGCGCTGATGTCTCTCTTGGCGCTGTTCACGCCTGGCGCTGCGACGGATCCCTATGCCGTGTTCTCGCGCGACCCTGCGGCGTCGGTTGACCCGCTTGCTGTTCGCGGGGGCTATATCGGCGCCGGCATAGCCTGGGCGTTGCTCGAGCTTTTCGGGCAGGCCGTAGGGTGCGTGCTGCTGATCGGCGTCGCATTGGGCGGCGTCGTCATCATCGGCTTCTCGATTTCGGGTGCGCTTTCTGCCATTCGCGACAAGGGACATGACTTTCGCGAGATGCGTCGCGAGCGCCATGCGGCCGAGCAGGAAGACGACATGACCGCACTGGACAGCCAGCCCTACGACCAGCCTCGTCCGGAGCGCAATCGTCCTTTCGGCGGCATTCGCCGCTCCGTCGACCCCGACCATACCGTCGAGCAGGCGCCGTACCGTCCGGAGCCTGCGGCGCGTGTTCCCCGCGACCTTTCGCGTCCTCGCCGCGCGTCGCAGTCCATCACCCAGGTTCTGGGCGATTCGCGCACCATGTACGGCGGCCCTCATGCCTCCGACGTCGATATGTACTGGCCGTCCGACTACGCCTATGACGAGGGCCTGGCGGAGGCCGAGGAGATGCAGGCGGCGCAGGCGGCCAAGACGCGCGTGCTTGGAGTCGACGAGGGCCCCCGCATGAAGAAAAGCTCACGTGCTCGCGTGAACGACGGGCCTGCTGACAAGACGGTGGCGCTTCCCTGGAACGACGAAGCGGATACTCCTGAGGCGCCCGTCGAGGAGCCCAAGCCTATGACGCGCCGTCTTGCGCGCAAAGAGGATGCTCCCGCCGCTCATGCCCCTGCCGCTCAGCCGGCTCCGAAAACGCGCTCTTTGGCACAGAAGCCCAAGCTCGATGACGCGCCGGGCGAGACGCGCGGCGGCTTCACGCTGCCTGCGTTCAGCCTGATCAAGCATACCTCCAAGGCCGAAAAAGCCGACGAGAATGAACTGCGCGAAGTGGCCGCCGAGCTCCAGGGAACGCTCGAGGACTTCAGTATTATGGCCCAGGTCGTGGGCTGGGTGGCCGGCCCTACAGTCACGTTGTTCAAGGTCGATCTGCCTTCGGGTGTGCGCGTGAGCCGCATCCTCGCGCTCCAGGACGACATCGCGCTTGCGCTGGCCGCGCCGGGCGTGCGCATCTTCGCGCCCATCCCAGGTACCAACCACGTAGGCATCGAAGTGCCGAACAAGGTGCGTCAGACGGTGCTTCTGGGCGACGTGCTCAAAGACGCCAAGGGCGGCCCGCTCGAGATGGCCATCGGCAAGGATGTCGAGGGCAATACCATCCTCGTGGACCTCGCCAAGATGCCTCACCTGCTCATCGGCGGCACCACGGGCTCCGGTAAGTCGGTGGGCATCAACTCGATGATCATGTCCATCCTCATGCGTGCGACGCCCGACGAGGTGCGCTTCATCATGATCGACCCCAAGCGCGTCGAGTTCACGCTGTACAACGGCATCCCTCATCTCTATGTTCCCGTGGTTACCGAGAACAAGGAGGCGGCAAGCGCTCTGGCTTGGGGCGTGGCCGAGATGGAGCGCCGTTTGAAGGTGATGTCGAAGGCAGGCGTGCGCAACATCGCCCAGTACAATGCGAAGGTCGAGTCGGGCGCGCTCGATCCCGACGGCCCCGACGAGTCCCAGCCGGCTAGCGGCACCAAGCAGCTTTCCATCGACGACATTCCTCAGGCGCCCAAGAAGATGCCCTATATCGTCATCGTGATCGACGAGCTTGCCGACCTCATGATGAACGTGGGTAAAGAGGTGGAGCTTTCCATCAGCCGCATCGCTCAGCTGGCGCGCGCCGCGGGCATTCACATGATCATCGCCACACAGCGCCCGTCCACCAACGTGGTTACAGGCCTGATCAAGGCCAACATCACCAACCGCATCGCGTTTTTGGTTGCCTCCGGCATCGACTCGCGCGTCATCCTGGACACGCCGGGCGCCGAGAAGCTCATCGGATGGGGCGACATGCTCTTCAGCAAGCCTGAGTGGGCGAAGCCGCAGCGTTTGCAGGGCTGCTTCGTCTCCGAGGACGAGATTGAAGCGGTGGTCGAGCATCTTAAGTCGCAAGGCGAGCCAGAATATCACAACGAGATTCTGCAGACCAACGTGATAGGCATCGGGTCCTCCATGCCTGACGGCAGCGGTGGAGGTTCAAGCTCGGACGATCCGCTGATCTGGGAGGCGGCCGATATAGTGGTTTCGAGTGGATTGGGCTCGACGTCGAATATCCAGCGCCGTTTGAGTGTAGGCTATTCGCGAGCAGGGCGTATCATGGATATGCTCGAAGAAAAGGGCATCGTGGGTCCGCCGAACGGCAGCAAGCCCCGCGAAGTCCTGGTGGACGCCATGGAGCTGGAGAGCCTCAAGGCGTTCGAGGCGCATGACGCCGAGGATTCTGTATACTAATGATTGCCGGGCGGAGGCACCGTCCGGCTTGTCGCGTTTTTTGAGCGGCCCCTTGGCCGCACGAATATAAGGAGGTACCACGCGTGGATGCCATGAATTTCGGCGACGTTCTTCGCCAGGCGCGCGAGCGCAGCGGCGAGGATATCGTCTCCGTCGCCCGCCGCATTCGCATCCGCCCCGACATCCTGGAGCGCATCGAGGCATCCGACCTCGACGGCATGCCGCCTCGCGGCTATTCGCGCAACATGATCAACGCCTATGCACGCTACCTGGGGCTTAATCCCACTGAAGTGGTGAAGATGTATCTGGATGCTCAGTACCGCAACCAGGTCGAAAAAGCGCGCGAGAACATCCGTCCTACCGGATTCGACATGTCCGCCGGCAGGCGTCGGGGTCACAACCGCGAAACCGTTTCCTCGTCGGAGACGCGCGCCCATCTTTCGAGCTCTGCGGGCTCCTCGTACAGCCGCGGCCTGCCCGCTTCCGACGATGAGTTCTTCAACGGGCCCGCTCCCACTTCCATTCCGCCTGCGGCCACCACACGTAGGATCGGCGCGGTCCACGTGGGCTCCTATAACGCCTACGGGCAAGGGCTCTCGCAGCGTGCCGCCGCCCGTTCGGCGGGCGAGACGCGTGTGATGGACCCCATCGACGACCGCCATCATTCAACGCATCGCGCGCGCCGCTCGGCGCTTTCCGAGGAACACTACGGCAACCTGTATGCTGCGCCTTCCAATCTGGGCGTGCATAACCATGGGTCCGGATTGCGCGAGAAGCTCCCGTTCTTCATCGCGGGCATCGTCATCTTGCTGCTGGTTGTGGTCATCGTGGTCATGGTTAACGGCATGAACAGGGCGGCCACCTCCGAGCCCGCAAGCCAGCCTATGAACGTGACGGGCATGCCCGGCTCCGAGAACGTCCAGCAGGACGATACCGCGTCCGACGGCGAGGCCGCGACCGATGAGGCCTCTCAGCAGGCCAAGGAGACCGAGCCCAAGGAAGTCGCTCCCACCAAGACCACGATTTCCTATGAAGTTGCCGACGGTGAGACTCCGTATATCGAGATCTGGGAGGGCGACAACTGCACGTTTGCGAGCGATGTCACCGGTCCCGCCACCGAGAGCTTCGACGTCACGGGCACGTTCGAGATCGTTGCAAGTCCCTACGACGGCCTTACGGTGACGCAGGACGGCGAGAAGGTCAACATCGACGACAACGTGTCCAGCGGCATCTTCCGCTATAGCGTCGATTTCCAGGAGGTTCTCGACGCGTGGAACAAGGAGCATGGTTCGACGCCTGCGGACGAGGGCGATGCGTCTTCCGCGTCCGACGAAGACGGGGCCTCCGATGATGCTTCGTCCGGCGATGCCTCATTCGATGGCTCGACGGACGCGGCCGAATAACTTCCGACCGACATCATTTTGGACAGAAAGGGAAACCCATGGCTAAAGATTCCAGCTTCGACGTCGTGTCCACGGTTGACATGCAGGAGCTCGATAACGCATTCCAGCAGACCAAGCGCGAGCTCGCACAGCGCTACGACCTCAAGGATTCCGGTGCCGAGGTCTCGTTCGACAAGGGCTCGCGCAAGATCACGGTGAGTGCTCCCAGCGACTTCGTTGCCAAGCAGGTCATCGACGTAATGTCGAGCAAGCTCATCCGCCGCGGCATTGACCTGGCATCCGTGAAGTGGGGCGACCCTGTCCCCGCCGCCGGCCAGAGCGTTCGCCAGGTGGCGGACATCATCGAGGGCATCGACAAAGAAACCGCATCGGCCATCAACAAGGACATCAAGGCCCAGAAGCTCAAGGTGAAGGTCACCATCGAGGGCGACAAGCTTCGCGTGAGCTCCGCTTCCAAGGACGCGCTCCAGGACGTTATCGCCTTCCTCAAGAGCAAGGATTACGGCCAGCCGCTTCAGTACGTCAACTATCGCTAGGTTCAATCGTTTTGGGCGCATCCCTTTGTTGGGGATGCGCCTTGCTGCGCCTGCGGGCGCTTTTATTCTGATGAGGATGATGCATTCGTGAGCAATATCGACGTAACCACAGCCCATTGCGTGTCTTCGGCACCCTCGGTGTGCTTTGTGACGCTTGGGTGCGCCAAGAACGAAGTCGACACCGCTGAGATGACCAAGCGCGTTACGGCGGCAGGATTCTCCGTGGTCGACGATCCTGGGGCTGCTGATGCCGTGGTGGTGAATACCTGCTCGTTCATCCAGGCTGCGACCGAGGAAAGCATCGAATGCATCTTCGACATCTGCGGGCTCGAGAACTTTGAGAGCGGGCGTGCGAAGCTCGTTGTCGCGGGTTGCATGCCGGCTCGCTACGGAACTGACCTCGAAGGAGAGTTGGCCGAGGCCAGCGCGTTCGTGCCCTGCTCCAAAGAGGACGATATCGCAGACGTCTTGCGCGAACTGCTTGGCTTCAAGGGGGCATCTTCGGCGACCAGGGCCGTATCGCCGTACGCTGCAAGCCCCGCCTCGTACGTGAAGATAAGCGACGGGTGCGACCGATTCTGCTCGTTCTGCGCCATTCCCTACATCCGCGGCGCCTATCACAGCTTCCCTTATGAGGACGTGAGGGCGGCGGTGGCCGAGCGCGTGGCGGCGGGCGTGCGCGAGATCACGCTTATCGCCCAGGATACCGGCAGGTGGGGGGAGGACTTCGATGATGCCGACACCACCGCCCATCTGCTTGACCGCCTTGCCGATGAATTTTCCGATACGTGGTTCAGGCTTATGTATATAGAGCCGCAGGGCGTGACCGACGAGCTGCTTGATGTCATAGCCGCCCGTCCCAACATCTGCTCCTACCTTGATGTGCCCCTGCAGCATGCCTCCAAGAAGATTCTGCGTTCCATGAATCGCAGGGGCGATGCCCAGAAGCATCTTGACCTGGTTGCCCGCATGCGCGAGCGCGTGCCGGGCATCACGTTGCGCACCACGCTCATCGCCGGCTTCCCGGGCGAGACCGACGAGGATTTCGAAGAGCTGATCTCGTTCCTCGAAGAGGCCGAGTTCGACTACGCCGGCGTGTTCCCTTATTCGGCCGAAGAGGGGACCCGTGCCGCCACGCTTCCCGACCAGGTGGACGAGGACGTCAAGATCGCCCGCGCCCAAGAGGTGCGCGACCTTGCCGACTCCATTGGCGAGGCGCATGTGTCCCAGCGGATCGGGCAGGAAATGGACGTGCTTGTGCTTGGCCGCGAAGAGGACGGCCAGCTGTATGGCCGCGCCATGTGTCAGGCCCCCGAGGTGGACGGCGTGGTCTACCTCGAGGAAGGAGAGCCGGGCGACATCGTGCGCGTGAAGATTACCGACACCCTCGTGTATGAGATGGAAGGCGATATCATCTATGACTGATTCCCGCCCCAAAGGCTCTGACGCCA
Organism: uncultured Slackia sp.; assembly: GCF_944321625.1. GTDB lineage: Bacteria > Actinomycetota > Coriobacteriia > Coriobacteriales > Eggerthellaceae > Slackia. The sequence continues at coordinate 39,962 of NZ_CALUMA010000085.1, read as the reverse complement.
TTCTCACTCCTGCGAACATCGTGACGCTCGTGCGCATCTGCCTGGTGCCGGTGTTCGTCGCCGTGCTCATCAGCCCCTGGCCCGAGTGGATCGGCTACGATTGGCTTGACCAGTGGAAAAGCTGGATCGCCGCCGCGGTGTTCGTAATCATCTCCTGCACCGACTGGCTGGACGGCTATCTCGCGCGCAAGCGCAACGAGGTGACCGACTTCGGCAAGTTCATGGATCCGCTGGCCGATAAGATTCTGGTCATAGCGGCGCTCTTGGTGCTTGTCGAACTGCGAGCGCTTCCCAGCTGGGTGGTGCTGATCATCGTCGCGCGCGAATTCATCGTTTCGGGCGTTCGCATGGTGGCGGCCAACAAGGGCGAGGTCATCGCTGCGTCGTGGTACGGCAAGTTCAAGACCGTGTTCCAGATGATCGCCATCGTGCTGTTCGTGGTCAAGGAGAACACCGTAATCTTGGAGTGGTCCTCATCGGCGTATGGCGCTCTGTATGCCCTGAGCTGGCTGATCATGGCAATCGCGCTCGTGCTGACCATCGTCTCCATGCTCGATTACATTTCCAAGGCACGCCATCTCATCGGGTTCAAGCCGCGTAAGGGCTCTGCCACGGAGCAGGCTGCCGCGAAGGCCCAGGAGTCGGCCGTCGAAGAGCGCGTCATCCAGAAGGCATCCGCAAAGGGCGTCACTCTGGGCACGGCGGAAAGCTGCACGGGCGGTCTTATCGCTGCCACGCTTACCGATGTTCCCGGCGCTTCCGCGGCGCTTGCCGGCGGCATCGTGAGCTATGCCAACGAGGTCAAGCGCGATCGTCTTGGCGTCGACGCTCAGACCCTTGAGGACAAGGGCGCGGTAAGCGAGGAAGTGGCGTGCCAGATGGCGTCAGGTGCCCGCAGGGAGCTTTCGGTCGATGTGGCCGTGTCGGTCACGGGCATCGCGGGGCCGGGCGGTGCCGTTCCCGGCAAACCCGTGGGAACCGTGTGGATCGGCGTTTCTTCGCATTTGGGAACCTCCGCGCGGCTTCACCATTTCGACGGCGACCGCGATGCCGTTCGTCGTCAGACCGTCGAGGCGGCTCTTGGCGTGATGCTGGAAGAAATCGAAAAAATCTAACCTTCTTTCATTGGAGGCGCCAAGGGGATTTGCGCAAGATTCGTTCGAGAGCTTGAGGGGTTTTCGGCAAGAATTCGGCAAGGTTTCGGTCAGAAATCCGCAATGGTTTGGCAAGGTTTGTATGGTTTCATAAAGCCAGCCAAGAAAACCGCATGGTCGCTGATGCCGGCATGGCGGCCAGGCGATAATTTCTTGACATGAGAACATCCGTTCGTAATAATAGGGCTATGCAAGATTTGCGGGGAATCCCGTCGCATCGCAACGCATCGTCTGCTGCAAGGAGCGTATATGACTCAAGATAAAGATAAGATTCTCGAGCTCACCACCGAACAGATTGAGCGCAAGTTCGGTCAGGGCTCCATCATGAAGCTGGGCCAGGGCAACAGCCTGGAGGTGGGCGTCATCCCCACCGGTGCTCTTCCGCTGGATGCCGCCTTGGGTATCGGGGGAGTGCCGCGCGGGCGTATCGTAGAAATCTACGGTCCTGAATCCAGCGGCAAGACCACGCTTGCCCTGCAGATTCTCGCGGAGGCTCAGGCGCTGGGCGGCATCGTGGCGTTCATTGACGCCGAGCATGCGCTCGATCCCACCTATGCCGCTCGCCTCGGCGTCGATATCGACGAGGTGCTTATCTCTCAGCCCGACACGGGCGAACAGGCGCTTGAGATCTGCGATATGCTCGTTCGCTCCAACGCCATTGACGCCATCGTCATCGACTCGGTGGCCGCTTTGGTGCCTAAGGCGGAAATCGAAGGCGAAATCGGCGATAGCAGCGTCGGTCTGCAGGCGCGCCTCATGTCCCAGGCGTTGCGCAAGCTCGCCGGCTCGCTTTCCAAATCCAACACCACCTGCATCTTCATCAATCAGCTCCGCGAGAAGATCGGCGTGATGTTCGGCAGCCCCGAAACCACCACGGGCGGCCGTGCCCTCAAGTTCTTCTCCAGCGTCCGCATCGACATTCGTCGCATCGAAACGCTGAAGAGCAAGAGCGGCGAGCCCGTAGGCAATCGCGTTCGCGCGAAGGTGGTCAAGAACAAGGTTGCGCCTCCGTTCCGCCAGGCCGAGTTCGACCTCATGTACGGTACGGGCATCTCTCGCGAAGGGTGCATCGTCGATATGGGCGTTGAGGCCGGCGTGGTAAAGAAGAGCGGGGCCTGGTACACCTATGGCGAACAGCGCCTGGGGCAGGGTCGCGAGGCCGCGAAGGAAATGCTGCGCACCAACCCCGATGTGCGCGATGAGATTGAGGCAAAGGTTCGCGAGCATTTCGATATCCCTGTTGCCACTCCTGAACAGTCCGAGAACTAATGCGGCTGCCGCATCGGGCCGGTTCTATTCTCGACTGTGCCTGATGCGTAAAGCGTTTCTCTTGCGCCTCGCAATACGTTCGGTCGAACCGTTGCGAGGCACTTTCGATTTGCCGTGCGTTACCGTGCGCCCTGGGTGCTTCGTATGGGATCTTCTGTTGCGCGTGCGCCGTAACGACATAGCGGTAAGGAGCAGTAATGCCCGTCATCGATGAAGAATTTCTCGCAAAGCTTGCCGCCGTCGAGCTTGAGCCGGTGGTGCGTGAGATCCCGGAGGGCGAGCAGAAAGCCTTCGCGAAGGTGCAGCGTCTGGCCTGCGTGCGCAAACGGTGCGAGAGCGAACTGCGTGCGCGGCTCGCTCGCGACGGATTCACGGCGCAAGACGCCGACGCCGCGGTGCGCCGTGCCGTTGCCTGCGGCCTGGTGGATGACATGCGGTATGCGGGCGTCCTCATTCGCTCGCGCATCTCGCAGGGTAGGGGCAAGTCGGGCATCGTCTCTGAGCTCGAACGCGCAGGCATCGACGCGACGATGGTACCTGGATGGCCTGAAGATTTCTTCCATGAGGATACGCCTTCAGAGCTTGAGCGGGCTTTGGGGCTTTTGCGCCGCAAGCCCCCGCGAGCCAAAGACGTGCGCGGGGCGGCGTTTCGCCGCCTTGTGGGCAAAGGGTATAGCCAGCAGGTCGCTTACGATGCCGCGCGTCTCTATGCCGAGGAAGTAGCCGAGCACTCTGAGTATTTTTAACGAACGGCGGTGCCATTCGCCGCAAGTCGGTGTATCATAATCAAGCTTGAGTGTATTCGCGCCGAATGTATTTGGTGCTTTTCGATAAACAATCGCATATCGCATGCTTGTCTTTCGTGCGCTTCGCTCATGCCAGGTGTTCTATGCCCGGCATTTTTTATTTCCGGTACACCTAGACCGTTTGATTTAGATGAAAGAAAGGGGAGGCCGATGCCAGATTTGCTTCCTGTCATCGTCGGCGTTGTATGTATCATCGTCGGCGTTGCCGTCGGTTTCGTAATCACCCGCTACCTTGCAAATTCGTCCACCAAGCGCGCCGCTGAGGAGGCTCGTCAGCTCGTGTCCGACGCCGAGCGTCAGGCTGAGACGATGCGCCGCGAGGCGATCGTCGAGGCCAAGGACGAGGTCTTCAAGATGAAGCAGGAGGCCCAGGCTGAGAACAAGGAGCGTATGCGCGAAGTTCGCGCCGCCGAGAATCGCCTTAACCAGCGCGAGGAGTCGCTTGACCGCCGCGTCGAGAGCCTCGATGCGCGCGAGCACCAGCTTTCCTCCATGCAAGGCCAGGTCGAGCGTCGCGAACGCGACCTGAAGGAGGCCATGCAGGAGGTGAATGCTCGTCTGGAGCACGTTGCCGGCATGACCCCCGAAGAGGCCAAGAAGGAGCTCCTCGACACCCTTAAGGATGAGGTCACGCACGAAAGCGCCGCAATCATTCGTGAGGCCGAGCAGCGCACCCGCGCCGAGGCGGACAAGAAGTCGCGTGAGATTCTGAGCCTTGCCATCCAGCGCGTCGCCGCCGATCACGCGGCCGAGACCACCGTCAAGACCATCCATATTCCCTCCGACGACCTCAAGGGCCGCATCATCGGTCGCGAGGGTCGCAACATTCGTTCCTTCGAGCAACTCACGGGCGTCAATCTTCTGATTGACGACACCCCTGAGTGCGTCACCATCTCCTGTTTCGATCCCGTGCGCCGCGAGATTGGCCGCGTCACGATGGAAAACCTCATCGCTGACGGCCGTATTCATCCCGCTCGCATCGAGGAGATGTACGCCAAGGCCGAGAAGCTGGTCAACCAGCAGGTCCAGGAGGCAGGCGAGCAGGCCACGTTTGATGTGGGGATTCATGACCTGCATCCCGAGCTGGTCCGCACCCTTGGACGCCTGCGCTTCCGCACCTCCTTCGGTCAGAACGTGCTGAACCACTCCCTCGAGGTCGCATACCTGTGCGGCGTCATGGCTTCCGAGCTGGGTCTTGATCCTGTTCCTGCGAAGCGCGCCGGCCTTCTTCACGACCTTGGCAAGGCCGTTGACCATGAGGTCGAGGGCCCCCATGCCGTCATCGGCGCCGATCTCGCCCGTCGTTTCGGCGAGAAGCCCGAGATCGTTCACGCCATCGAGGCGCATCATGCCGATGTTGAGCCTAACAGCGTGCTCGACGTGCTGGTTCAGGCCGCTGACGCCGTCTCTGCCGCCCGTCCCGGCGCTCGTAAGGAAAGCCTCGAGAGCTATGTGAAGCGCCTCGAGAAGTTCGAGGAGATCGCGAACGCTCACAAGGGCGTTGAGCGCACCTATGCCATGCAGGCTGGCCGTGAGGTCCGCGTCATGGTGGTCCCCGAGCTGGTGGACGAGGCTGCCGCCGTAGTGCTCGCTCACGACATCGCGAAGCAGATCGAGGACGAGATGCAGTATCCCGGCCAGGTCAAGGTCGTCGTCATCCGCGAGAGCCGCGCCGTCGACTACGCTAAATAGTTATGGCGGCCTACGGCCGTCGTAACTACTCGATGAGGCGCTGCGACGCTGCAACGCGCCCTCGCACCGAATCTTCGCGTGCTTTCGCAGGCTCACGTACAACGTACGCTACGCCAGCGAAACCCCACGAATCTCCGGCACGAGGGCGCGTTTCGCTGTTTCGTTCCGATTCCGCATGGTTTGAATGGCTTCTGCGCATGGCCTTTATTTGTAGCCTTCATTCCTGAGAACGTCTTCTACTTGGAGTTGAGCTGTGGCTGATGTATCGAGTCTTTCGCAATTCATAGATCAGGCTACGCATGAGAGCCGTCTTCGGGTTGAGAGCGACCTCGGGGACGGCTTTGTCCGTCTCAGGGTATCCGAGGCGGAGAGGCGCCAGGCTAAGCAGGATATTCGTTGCGTCGAAGATGCTGCAATCGAGATGCTCCGCAACGCCCGCGACGCCCATGCGCGCTCTATCTTCTTCGCCGTGTCCAAATCGGGCGATATCCGTCGTTTCACGATGCTGGATGACGGGGACGGCATCCCTGGCTACCTTCATGAAGCTGTGTTCGAGCCTCGCGTCACATCCAAGCTTGACTCGATGACCATGGACGATTGGGGCGTGCATGGCAGGGGCATGGCGCTGTATTCGATCAAGGCCAACGCCGAGGACGCCTTTATCGCTGCTTCGGATTCAGGCAAAGGCAGTTCGTTCGTTATCGAGTTCGATACCTCCAAGATTACTGAACGGCGCGACCAAAGCACGCTTCCGGATCTTGTGAAGTGCGCCGACGGCACGTGGTCTGTGGGGCCGAGTCCCCACAATATCGCACGAACTACCGCCGAATTCGCGCTTGCGAACAGACATTCATGCACCGTGTATTTCGGCAGCCCTGTGGAAATAGCAGCAACCCTGCTTGCATTCGCACGTTCCTCGCAGCATTCGTCTTATGGGTCTGACCCTGCGCTGATTCCCGTTGTCAAGCGACTTGCCCTTGCGTCCGATTCCCTTGAATTCGCGGCCATCGCTTCGAAGATGGGGCTTGAAATGTCTTCTCGCAGCGCTCATCGCATACTTCAGGGGCAGGTGAAACCGCTACCGCCGTTCCTCGAGATGCTGGACCGTCGACGTGAGGGCGACGCTCCGCGCCGTCAGACGAAGCAGAATGCGGGGCGTGACTATCGCGGCCTGAAGGTCGCCTCTGAGGATGTGGACGATTTCTCGCGTGGCCTTCTGAGGGCGTGGCGCGAACTTGCCGACCGGTATTTCCTCGAGCAGGATATCGAGCCTTCTATTCGGATTTCGCATGACAGCGTGCACGTCACGTTTCCCGTGCGCAAGCAGCTGTAGTAGAATAATGACTTGCGGCATTTGCGATGCCTGTGCCGCGCAAAGCACTATGTACCACTAAACGCAGTTCAAACACCGTAAGGAACCCTATGTCCAACGACGTCGAACGCAGGCCGCAGGTTAGCTGTCTGAAAGTCTCATCGAAATCATCTCCCGCGTCGGTCGCCGGCGCCATTGCCGGCATGATCAAAGACGGCTCGTGCGTGGAGATCCAATCCGTGGGAGCCGGTGCCGTCAATCAGGCGGTCAAGGCCATCGCCATCTCGCGCGGATTCCTTTCGCCTATCGGTATCGAAATCGTATGCATTCCGTCTTTCGCGGATATCGTCATCGATGGCGAATACCGTACGGCCATCAGGTTCGATGTCGAACCCAGGCATGCGCGCAGCGCCTCATCCGTTGACTCGACGGAATCGTTCGCGCAGTAAACGCCCGCCCAGCCATCACTTTCATACGTATGCGTCGGTCTGACGCCGGGCGCATCCATTCCTTCATCGCCGAAAGCGAGGTTCCATGTCCTCTTTGTCGGAACGCACATTCTGCCTCTATACATACGGTTGCCAGATGAACGAGCATGACTCCGAGCGCATCGCCGGCATGCTTGAATCTTTGGGTGCCGTCCAGGTTGATGCGGTCGAAGATGCCGAAATCGCCGTATTCGTCACCTGCTGCATCCGCGAGGCTGCCGATGTGCGCCTGATGGGGCAGGTGGCTTCCATCAAGAACATCCCGCTTCCCGAGGGAAGCGATTTCAATAAGCGCATGATCTGCATCGGCGGCTGCATCGGTCAGCGCGATGGCCAGAAGCTCATCGATGCTCTCCCGCATGTCGATGTGGTGTTCGGTACGCAGAACATCGAGCACCTTCCGCTTCTTCTCGAAGAGGCGATCGACGGCGGCACCAATCGCGTGGAAACGCTCGACTCTTCGACCACGTTCTCGACGGACCTGCCTGCGAAGCGCGTGCATCCTTGGGCGGCGTGGCTTCCCATCACGGTGGGGTGCAATAATTTCTGCACGTACTGCATTGTTCCTTATGTGCGCGGCAGGGAACGCTCTCGCACGCTTGAGGATGTTGCCGCCGAAGCGCGTTCGCTTGTCGCCGACGGCGTGCGCGAGATTACCCTTCTGGGCCAGAACGTGAATTCCTATGGGCGCGACCTCTATGGCGAGCCGCGTTTTGCCGATGTGCTGCGTGCTGTTTCCGAGACGGGCGTTGAGCGCATCCGATTTGCCACATCGCATCCCAAGGATCTGACGGATGAGGTTATCGGCCTGTTCGGGGAATTGCCCAACCTCATGCCTGCGCTTCATCTTCCCGTGCAGTCGGGAAGCGACCGCATTCTCAAAGCGATGAACCGTCGCTACACCTCTCAGCATTATCGTGGGCTTGTCGACAAAGTTCGTGCCGTGTGCCCCGATATCTCGCTTTCTACCGACATCATCGTGGGCTTCCCCGGTGAAACCGAAGAGGACTTTCAGGCGACCTACGACCTGGTGAAATCCATCGGGTATTCTCAGGTGTTCACGTTCATCTATTCGCGTCGTGAGGGAACGCCCGCTGCAAAGATGGAGGATGCGACGCCCCGCGAGGTGATTCAGAACCGCTTCCAATCGCTGGTCGACCTGGTTCAGGATTCCGCCCACGAGCAAAATCAGCGCTTTGCCGGCCGCGTTGTCGACGTGCTCATCGAGGGCACATCGAAGCGTGACGAATCGATGTGCACCGGGCATAGCCCCCATAATGTAACGGTTCATGCTAAGCTTCCCGCAGGCGTTTCGATCGAAGAGCTTCAGGGCTCCATCGTTCCCGTGAGAATCGATGAGGCAAAGACCTGGTACCTTTCGGGAGAGATCGTTCGTGGGTAGCGGCCATTCCACCGAGTTTTCTTTGACGCATCCCGTCATATGCGTCGTAGGGCCTACTGCATCGGGCAAAACCGACGTGGCGCAGCTTGTGGCGCAGCGTCTGGGCGGGGAGGTTGTTTCCGCCGATTCGATGCAGGTGTATCGCGGGATGGATATAGGAACGGGAAAGCTTCTGCCGCAGGAGCGCATCGTGCCTCATCACGGATTCGACCTGGTTGATCCCGGCGAGCCGTATTCGGCATCGCTGTTCCAGGAATATGCGCGCGCATGCTTTAAGGACATCGACGCGCGAGGGGCTCGTTCGGTTCTCGCAGGCGGGACGGGCTTCTATGTTCGTGCCGCGATAGATGACTATAACTTCCCCCAAGGCGAGCAGGTGGACAATCCCGTTAGGGATAAATGGAATTCCTACCTTGCGGCCAACGGCGCTTCTGCGCTGTGGGATAGGCTCAATGAGCGCGATCCGGAAAGCGCCGCCATCATTCACCCCAACAACTCGAAGCGAGTCATCAGGGCGCTCGAGATGATCGAGCTCGAAGGGATGAGCTATGCCCGTCAGCATGAGGGCCTTGCGGCGCTTCGCCAGCTGGTGCCTGCCGTGTTCTTTGGTCTTGCGGTAGTCCCTGAAATCTTGAAGGCACGCATAGACAAACGAGTCGATCGCATGGTGGAAAGCGGTCTGATAGATGAGGTTCAAGGACTGCTTGACGCAGGGTTCGAACGCGCCTGTACGGCACGGGACGCTATCGGCTATAAAGAGGTTGTCGCCGCGCTCCGAGGCGAGTGTTCGATGGGGGACGCCATCGATGCGATAAAGCTTGCTACGCGCCGGTATGCGAAGCGCCAACGCACCTGGTGGCGCGGCGACGCGCGAATTCATTGGATCGATGCCGACGATGGGGATGCGAACCGCATCGCGGATAAGATCCTTCAATCGCTCGATGCGTGATTCGGAGGTATGCATGTCATTTTCCGATACATCGGTAAACAGTCTGACCGAAGGGCTCGAACGCGCCATTCTGGTGGGCATTGAATACAAGAACGTTTTGGACTCGGCTTCGGCAGAGTCGTCGCTTGAAGAGCTTGCGAGGCTTGCTGATACCGCTGGCGCCGAGGTGGTCGCCACCACGACGCAGCGCCTGGATGCGCCCAACCCTCGCACCTTCGTCGGCAGCGGCAAAGCCGAAGAGATTGCCGATATGTGTCGCTCACTTGCCGCCGACGTGGTTATTTTCGACGAGGAACTCACGCCTTCCCAGCAGAGCAACCTTGAGAAGGTTGTTCCCAAAGATGTGAAGGTCATCGACCGCACCGCTTTGATTCTTGATATCTTTGCGCTTCATGCGACTACCAAAGAAGGTAGGCTCCAGGTTCGTCTTGCCCAGAACCAATATCTGTATCCGCGTCTGCGCGGCATGTGGGCTCACCTTGCAAGCAACCGCATGGGTGGCGGCGTGGGTTCGCGCTTCGGTGAGGGCGAAAGCCAGCTTGAGGTTGACCGCCGTATGGTGCGCAAGCGTATTACCTCCATTCGGCGCGAGCTTCAGCAGGTGTCCAAGATGCGTTCGACCCAGCGTGCGGCTCGTTATGCCTCGGGAATTTATAAGGTTGCAGAGGCGGGGTATACGAATGCAGGCAAATCGAGCCTTATCAATCGCCTTGCTGACGCCGATGTGCTGAGCTATGACAAGCTGTTTGCCACGCTCGATTCAACCACGCGCAAGCTTGTGCTTCCCGAGGGCAGAGAGGTCACGCTCACCGATACCGTCGGTTTCATCCAGAAGCTTCCCACCACGCTTGTTGAGGCGTTCAACAGCACGCTTGATGAGATTCGCGGCGCGGATCTCATCCTGCATGTGGTCGATGCGTCGTCGCCGGAACGCGATCGCCAGATGGCTGCCGTCGACGAGACGCTAGAGCAGATCGGCGCCCATGAGATTCCGCGCATCATCGTGTTCAATAAATGCGATTTGATTGACGACATCGAAAAGCAGGTGCTTGCCGCGCGGTACCCGGAATCGGTACTGGTTTCCGCCCAAACGGGTGAGGGGACCGATGCGCTGATCAAGGCGATCGAGCGCGCCGCTACGGCAAGCGAATCAACGATGGAGGTCTTGATTCCGTATTCCCGGGGCGATCTCGCGTCGCTCGCACACGGTAAATGCACGGTGGTTGCTGAGTCTTATGAGGAGCAGGGGACTGTCATGACGCTTCGCGTGCCCCCGAGCTTCGCGAAAGCATTCGAGGAGTTTCGCACTGACGTTGAATAAAGCCTATCCGGCTGCTATATAGTTGTATCCAGTTGAATGGAGCCGGATACGAAAGCGGGGCATCATTTGATGCCCCGCTACGATTATGCGCCTTAATAAGCGATGAACTACAGGCGACGGAACACCGCCGTGACCTTGCCGACGATAGAGACGTTCTCGGTCACAATGATGGGCTCCATCGAAGAATTCTCAGGCTGAAGGCGAATATAGCCGTTTTCCTTGAAGAACCTCTTTACCGTTGCGCCGTCTTCAACCATGGCGACCACGATGTCACCGTTGTTGGCGGTGGGCTGCTGCTTGACTGCCACGAAATCGCCGTCGTTGATGCCGATTTCAATCATGGAATCGCCTCGCACCTTGAGCAGGAACGAACTAGCATCGCCCACGATATCGGTCGGGAGCGGAATGGTTTCGGTGATGTTCTGCTCGGCAAGGATGGGGATGCCGGCGGCGACGTTGCCTACAACGGGTAGGCTGACCACGTTGGAGAAGCTCCCCACGCCGATTGCATCTTCGGGCTCGGGCTCCGGCGCGGGCTTTCTGTCATGGCCAACGATGGTGATGCAGCGTGACTTGAGCGGATCACGGTGGATGAGCCCCTTGTCCTCAAGGGTTTTGAGGTGTACGTGCACGGTTGAGGGGGAGGAGAGTCCAAGACCCTCGCAAATGTCGCGCACGGTAGGAGCTATACCGGTTTCATCAATGGTCTTCTCGATGAAATCAAGCACGGCCTTCTGCTTCTTTGTAATCTTTTTCGTGTTCTTGACCTCGGGCTGGTTCATGGTTCTCCAATCCTTTCATGCGGCTATCTTTGTCAGGCCGCCGGCATGTTCTGCCGATGCAGCAGGTTCATACGCCCCGCGCCCACGAATGTGGACGGGCCCGTCGGGGCGACGTCAGCCCTACTGCCTTTCATGTCAATGAGACGAACAAATGTTTGAGAAAATCATTGACACGAACTTTTGTGCGATTTATTATATATCCGAACAAAGGTTCGTTGCAAGAGTTCGGAGGCAACAAAATGGCTGCTCGTGAAATGAATAGGTATATCGACGGAACCTCTGCCCTCAAGATTGATGACGGCCAAGACCGCTTTACCGTTCTTCCCGGCGGACGTCGCCCTCAGCCTGCGCGCCAGTCCTATTTCTCCGATGATCTTCGAATTCTTTGCAATGCCTCTGGCATCGATGATTTCGCTTCTTCGATGGGGCAGGGCTCTGCATCTGGCGCAAGTCGCATTTGCCCGTCTATCCCCGCTGTACTGGGCTCCTGCATTGCAACGTTCGTTTTTGGGATGCTTCTCGTTCTCTAATCTTGACGGCTTGTTCTCAACTTCGCTTTATTGAGTGCATTTAAAGCCTCTTGTGTGTCGCATGTTTTTTCTCATTCGGTCCCCACTTTGCCGTTCAGCGTGTATGATAGGCACGCACTGAACCCTATGCTCTCTTGAGCGAATGGAGGATCGAATGCGCTGTCCCGTATGCGGCCATCCTGAATCCAAGGTAGTCGACTCTCGTCCTTCCGACGAGTTTAATTCCATTAGGCGTCGCCGCGAATGCCTTAAATGCGGCAATCGCTTTACTACGTATGAGCGCTTGGGTGATAACCCCATCATCGTTATCAAAGCTGACGGTTCGAGCCAGGTGTTCGATCGTGAAAAGCTGTACCGCGGTATCTCCATCGCCTGTGCCAAACGACCGAACATCCCCAATGAGAAGAAGACCGAGATTATCGATGCCATTGAGTCTGAGCTCCGCAATTCAGGTCGTATGGAAATTCGCTCCAAGGATCTCGGCGATATCGTTCTTGAGCATCTCAAGGGTCTTGATGACGTGGCGTACATCCGCTTTGCTAGCGTCTATAAGGATTTCCAGACGCTTGAGGAATTTCAGGAAGCACTGAAGGGCCTTGAGGAATAGCATCTCCACGGCCTTGACGCCTCGGCAATTGGCTTCATGGATGACAATGGATTCTTTTTGAGGCTATTCGAAAGATGATTATTGGATTTACCCAAGAGCACCGCATATTGTTTTGCTCCACCTTATGAAAGGCGGTAGATTTCTTTGACCCAGCAGCTTTCCATCGACATCACCCGTCTCACGGACGGTGTGACCATTCCTTCGTACGCCTATCCGGGGGATGCGGGCATGGATCTTCGTGCTATCGAGCATGTGGAGCTCGCTCCGTTCGAGCGCGCCTTAGTTTCCACGGGTCTGGCCGTTGCCATCCCCGAAGGCTATGCAGGCTTTGTGCAGCCGCGCAGCGGGCTCGCCATCAAGCAGGGTGTCACCGTCCTTAACACCCCAGGCCTCATTGACAGCCACTACCGCGGCGAGTTAAAAGTTGCCCTTATCAACCTTGACCCGAACAACACGTTTGAGGTCAACCCGGGCGACCGCATCGCTCAGCTTGTGATTCAGAAGGTAGAGAACGTTGTGTGGAACGTTGTCGATTCCCTTGATGAAACCGAACGAGGCCAAGGCGGCTTCGGCTCAAGCGGCGTACAGTAGAAGATCTTTGCAAGAAACGTTTTGGTCGGTGTCGTAGAGCGCCGCATATGAAGAAGCGGCTGCTGGCAGATGGTCAACAGCCGCTTCTTGATTTCGAATGTGCGTGTATCGCCGAGCTTTATTTCTCCGTTCCGACGAAGAAGAGGGCGAGGGTGCCGGGGCCAGAGTGGGCGCCGATAACCGGGTCCACGTAGTTCACCACGAAATCGGTGATGCCGAATCGCTCGGTGATCTCGGCCTTCAACGCCTCGACATCTTCTATGCAGTCTCCATGCGTGATGAAGATAGTCTGATTCTCGGGGTCGATCGCGGTCTTCTCCATGTGGTCCACGAGCGCCTTGATTGACTTCTTGCGACCACGCACCTTTTCCATGGGAATGAGCGCGCCGGCGTTGTCGACGTGCAGAACGGGTTTGATGTTGAGGAGGGTGCCCGCCCAGGCGCTTGTGCGGCTCACGCGACCGCCGCGGAACAGGAACATCAGGTCGTCGACGGTGAACCAATGGCACAGGTGGTCGCGCGTGTCGCGCACCAGCTGTGCGACCTCCTCGATGCTAGCGCCTTCCTGCGCCTTTTTGCAGGCGAGGTATACGAGCATGCCTTGGCCGCCGGAGGCAGCGAAGGTCTCTTCGGAGATGAACGTCCTGTCGGGGAAGTCGGGCGCCATCTGCTTCAGCAGCAAGTCAGTGGCCTCGTATGTGCCCGAAAGCGCGCTGGAGAATCCCAGATACAGGATGTCTTTCCCCGATTCGGCGATGGCGTGCAGGGTGCTTTCCGACTCCTGCATATTGGGAAGCGAGGTGGTGATGACCTTGCCCTCGCGCATCATCGTGTAAAACTGCTTGAGGTCGGTCTTTTGCCCCTTGAGATAGCTGCGGTGCTGCACGCCGTCGATCATGAACGTAAGGGGAAGGACTTCGAGCCCGAACTGGTCGATCATCTCCTCGGTGAGGTTGCAGGCCGAATCCGTAACGATCTGAAATGCCATTGCTGCTCCTATTCTCTGCCTGGTGGTGCGCGATGACGCTTGATAAATGCAAAGTATAATCGTTTGGCACCTGCGTGTGCTCCCAGCCCGCCGTTTTCGTGGTCAAACCTTGCATATGGCATCTCATTCAGGCATTTTTGCTTCCCCGCGTTCAGCTTTTATCTATAATGGCAAAACTTGTGGTTTTGCCGCCTGTGTGCGGCCTGTTGAGAAAGCGAGGATCGGAGTACACGATGGGAAACGATTACAAGCACACGATGAATCTGCCCAAGACCGATTTCGCCATGCGTGCGAATCTTCCCGAGAACGAGCCCAAGCGCTTGGCCAAGTGGGAAGAAGAGGATCTGTACGGGCGCATCCTGGAGAAGAACAAAGACGGCGAGCCGTTCATCCTGCATGACGGTCCTCCGTATGCGAACGGCCCGATTCACATCGGTCACGCGTTCAATAAGATCTTGAAGGACTTCGTGGTGAAGTCCCATGCGCAGCGCGGCTATTTCACGCCGTATATCCCCGGATGGGACTGCCATGGCCAGCCGATCGAGCATGAGGTCGAAAAGAAGCTCGGCACCGAGAAGATGCGCGAGCTCCCGCAGGCTACCGTTCGCCGCATGTGCCGCGAATGGGCGGAGAAGTTCATCGACGTCCAGCGCGACGGCTTCAAGCGCCTGGGCGTGAACGGCGATTGGGACCATCCGTACCTGACCTTCCAGCCCTCCTTCGAATCCGCCAACGTCGAGGTGTTCAAGAAGCTCTACCTCGACGGCGCCGTGTATCGCGGACGCAAGCCTATCCACTGGTGCAAGCATTGCCATACCGCTCTGGCCGAGGCCGAGATCGAATACTCTGACGAGACGTCGCCCTCCATCTATGTGAACTTCAAGCTCAATGAGATTCCGCAGAAGTTCGCCGATGCCGGTGTCGAGCTCGAGCGCGCCTATGTGCTGATCTGGACCACCACGCCGTGGACGCTTCCTGCCAACACTGCCGTGTCCTTCGGCCCCGACATCGATTACTGCTTCGTCGAGGCTAACGGCGCGTTCATGCTGTTCGCCCACGAGATGGTGGAAGTTGTCGCCGAGGCGGCCGGTTGGGAAAGCTACCGCATCGTGGAGGCGGGCGGCGAGCCGGTGCTCATGAAGGGCGATCAGTTCGACGGCATCACCTACCAGTGCCCCATCCTCGAGCGCACGGGCCGCATCATCTGGGGCGACCACGTGACGCTTGACGCCGGCACGGGCGCGGTTCATACCGCCCCTGGCCATGGCGTCGAGGACTACCTGGTGGGTCAGCAGTTCGGCATCGATACGCTCATGCCCGTGGATGACGACGGCCGTTTCATGGAGAGCGTGCCGTATTTCGGCGGCATGGACACCGACGAGGCCAACCCGCACATCATCGAATGGCTGCGTGAGCGCGGCACGCTGGTGGCGGGCAAGGAAATCTCGCACAGCTATCCTCACTGCTGGCGCTGCCATCAGCCCGTCATCTTCCGCGCGACCGACCAGTGGTTCGTGTCCATGGAAAAGACGGGGCTGCGCGAGGCCGCTCTTGACCAGATCAACAACCATATCCAGTTCATTCCCGAGTGGGGCTCCAACCGCATCGGCGCCATGGTGGCCGATCGTCCCGACTGGTGCATCTCGCGCCAGCGTTCCTGGGGCGTGCCTATCCCCGTGTTCAAGTGCGCCAAGTGCGGCGAGACGGTTGCCAACGAGGCCATCTTCGACGCGGTCATCGACCTGTTCAACACCGAAGGCGCCGACGCTTGGTTCACCAAGGACCCCAAGGAATACCTGCCGGCGGACGCTCATTGCGAGGCCTGCGGCTGCGACGAGCTCATCCCCGAGAAGGACATCCTCGACGTGTGGTGGGAGAGCGGCGTGAGCCATGTGGGCGTGCTCAAGCATCGCGCCGAGGCTGATCATCTGCGTTGGCCTGCCGATATGTATCTTGAGGGTTCCGACCAGCATCGCGGTTGGTTCCAGAGCTCGCTGCTTTTGGGCACGGGCGCATTCGGCCAGTCGCCCTACAAGAGCGTTATGTGCTGCGGCTTCACCGTGGATGAGAACGGCGAGAAGATGTCCAAGTCCAAGGGCAACGGCATCGACCCCAAGGAAGTGACCGACAAGTACGGGGCCGACGTGCTGCGTCTGTGGGTCGCATCCACCGACTACTCCGTTGACGTGTCCATCGGCGACACCATCCTGCAGCGCACCTCCGATGCGTACCGCCGTTTCCGCAATACATTCCGCTTCCTGCTGGGCAACCTCGATGACTTCGACATGGAGCGCGACGGCGTATCCTTCGAGGATCTTGCGCCTATCGACGTGTGGGCCCTGCTGCGCCTGCGCGAGGTGCTGCACGAGGTGGAGCGCGGCTACGACGAGTACAAGTTCCACCAGGTGTTCCGTTCGCTTTACGAGTACGTGATCACCGACCTGTCGGCCATCTACATGGACGTCATCAAGGACCGCCTGTACGCCGAGGCGCCCGATTCTACGTCGCGCCGCGCCGCTCAGACCGTGCTCATGAACATCCTCGAAGTCATGGTGCGCGTGTTGAGCCCCATCCTGAGCTTCACCTGCGACGAGGTATGGGAGCATTATCCGACGTCCGAGCGCAATCGCGAGGGCCGTCCCATGAGCGTTCAGCTTGCCGGCTGGCCGACCGACGACGACTTCACGCCCGCGCTGCCGCAGGGCGATGAGGCTGAGGCGCTTATGAAGAGGTTCGCGACGCTGCTCGAGGTGCGCGACTCCGTGACCAAGGCCATCGAGGAGGCTCGCAACGCCAAGGTCATGAACAAGAGCCAGGAGGCCGAGATCACCATCGAGGCGCCCGCTTCCGTTATCGATGTGGTGTCCACGTTCGATGCGGCGGACCTCGAGGAGCTGTTCATTGTAGCCAAGGTGACGCTGGCGGTTGCCGAGGGAGACGAGATTCGCGCGACCGTCACCAAGACCGAAGCCCCGAAGTGCCCGCGCTGCTGGAACTATCGCGCCCTCGGAGGTAACCCCAATCACGCCGACGTCTGCGAGCGTTGCGGCGACGTGCTGGACAAGCTTGCGTAGCGATCGAGCGTCGCGTTCATTTTGTCCTTACTATGCAAGGGCGCCAGCTTTGCGGTTGGCGCCCTCCTTTGCGTCCAGCCGTCTGCCTGCGCTGCGGAAGGCTTGTAGCATCGAAGCGATGTTGAGATATAAGGAGATTCCACGAGGTGACAACTTCCTCTTCAAAGAACGATTTGCAGCCGCAGACGCCTGCGGCGTCTGCGGAGGTTTCTCCGACGCGTCCTGGCCGAACGGCCATGGTTCTCTTTTGCGTCGTCGCCTTTGCTTGGCTCGTGTTCGACCAGATTACGAAGGCGTACTTCCAGGGAGCCTACGAGCTTGGTCAGACCTCGTCGGGCGACTTCGGGCTGTTCCGATTCCGACTCGTGCACAACACGGGCATGGCGTGGGGCATGTTCGGCGATTCCACGTTCGCCTTGGGTGTTCTGTCCTGCGTGGTGTGCATCGCCATCCTTGCAGCCTTTCTTCTTTGGCCGCGCTTTTCGGGGCATCGACTGATATGGCTTGAAACGCTCGGGCTCTCTCTCGTGTTCGCCGGAGGGTTGGGCAACGCCATCGATCGCTTCGCCCAGGGCTATGTGGTGGATTTCATCGACCTCACCTTCATGGATTTCCCGGTATTCAATATCGCCGATATCGGTGTGACCTGCGGGTTCGTGCTTATAGTGCTCGGTTTCCTTATCGCGGACAGAAAGGCAGCGCGCGCCGAGGGGCTCACTGGCTCCGAAGCTGCTTCTTCCTGCGATGAAGAGGAGGGGGACCGCCGTGGCTGATATGTCGATCGCGATCGTTCCTGACAACGCCTCTGGCATGCGTCTTGACGCCTTCATGGCCGCCGAGGGTCTGTATCCCACGCGTTCCGCCGCCGCCAAGTGCATCGCCGAGGGCAACGCTATCCTCAATGGCAAGCCAGCGCGCAAAAGCTCCTGCGTGCAGGCGGGGGATATGCTCCAATACGCTGTGTACGAAGATCCTCACGCGCCCGAACTCGAGGCGGTGGAGATTCCTCTCGACATCAGGTATGAGGACGATTACCTGCTGGTCATCTCCAAGCAGGCGGGCCTGGTGTGCCACCCTTCCGAAGGGCACTACGGCGACACGCTGGTGAACGCCTTGATTGCCCATTGCGGCAAGGACCACCTGTGCGACGTGCAGGGCGAGCAGGACCGCTTGGGCATCGTGCATCGCCTCGACCGCGATACGAGCGGCCTCATGCTGTGCGCCAAGACCAATGAGGTGGGTCTGGCTTTGATGGAGGACATTCGCCTGCGCGATGTCGACCGTCATTACCTTGCGCTGGTTCACGGGTGGATTTCGCTTGAAACCGGCCTCGTGGATGCGCCCATCGCGCGAGGCGAGCGAGACCGCATGCGCATGAGGATCTCCGACCGTGACAACGCGCGGCCTTCGATCACCACGTTCAAGGTTCTGCGTCGCTTCGAGCCGGGCAAAAACGACGACGGCTATAGCCTTATCGATTGCAAGCTCTTCACGGGACGCACGCATCAGATTCGCGTTCACATGGAGTACATCAAGCATCCTTGCGTGGGCGACCCGGTGTACGGCTGGCAGAAGAAGGATAATCTCGGCCTTGAGCGCCAGTTCCTTCATTCCTATAAGCTTGCGTTCACGCATCCCGTGACGGGGGAGCGCATGGAGTTCGAGGACTCGCTTCCCGCGGATTTGCAGGAGGTCATAGCGGGGCTCGAGGAACGCGAGTAAGGCTTTGGCGCCGCCGTGCGTGCGGCGCTCAGGCGAGGGCGTGTCCTTTGCTTTCAACTCTTGCTTGTTGCTCTGCTGTACCAGGATGAGCGTTCACGGGAATCGTGCCTGGTTGTGCACGCAACGTGAAGTTTGCCGCATGCGTATTTTGAGCATTGCGCCAAAAGGCTTCAGTGCGTATACTGCAACGGTTGCAAATTTTCCGGTTCGCATGTTGTGCCGAATCGGAAAGCTACCCGCGGCTTCGATACCACGCACCACCTGCATGGCGTCGCGGCTCCGGGCGAATCTGTACATGCGGCGCGCAACGGCCGCCTAAGGGCGCACGCCCGAAGAAAGGTGGGACTCATGTCTCAGGAAACCCGCTCCATCTCCAAGGAGCAGATCGCAGAGATCATCAAGGAGTATGGCAAGAACGAGCAGGACTCCGGCTCCGCCGAGGTCCAGGTTGCCATCCTCACCGTCCGCATCAAGAACCTGACCGAGCACCTGAAGGTCCACAAGAAGGACCATCACACCCGCCGCGGTCTGCTGATGCTCGTTGGTAAGCGTCGTCGTCTGCTGGCCTACATCAAGAAGCGCGACATCGAAGAGTACCGCGCTCTCATCAAGAAGCTCGGCATCCGCGACAACATCTAGTTTCAGCATCAAGCCCGCGCAAAGCGGGCTTTTTGCGTATGCGGCCGCGCGCCTTTCGGCAAAGGCCGCGTGCGGTCGATGTGGGCAGGGGCCTGCATTGCTCGCGAGGACGCGTGAAGGGCATGCGTCCCGAAGAAGAAGAGAAAGAGAAAGAAAAGCACATGGAAAAGATCGTCGAGAGCTTTGAGCTTTACGGCAAGCAGTACCGCCTTGAGACGGGCGAGCTCGCCAAGCAGGCCACCGGCGCCGTGCTGGTCACGCAGGGGGAGACCACCTGCCTGGTCACGGCCGTGGTGTCCAAGGAGCAGAAAGACTACGACTTCTTCCCGCTGACGGTTGACTTCATGGAGAAGATGTACGCTGTCGGCCGTATTCCCGGCGGCTATCTGAAGCGCGAGGGCAAGGCGTCCGACAAGGGCACGCTCACTGCGCGTATGATCGACCGCCCCATTCGTCCTGGTTTCGCCGACGGCTTCAAGCAGGAGGTCCACATCGTGGCCACCACGCTCGCCATCGACGGCCAGAACCCGCCTGACTGCATCTGCGTGGGCGGTGCCTCCGCTGCGCTTCTGTGCGGCGGCACGCCTTTCGACGGCCCCGCTGCTTGCGTGCGCATCGCCCGCAACAAGGAGACCGGCGAGTTCATCGTGAACCCCACCTATGCCGAGCAGGAAATCTCCGACATGGAGCTCACCATCGCCGGCACCAAGGACTACATCTCCATGGTCGAGGCAGGCGCCGAGGAAGTGACCGAGGAGGACATGCTGGCCGCCATGGAGTTCGGCCAGGAGGCCATCGCCGCGTTCTGCGAGAAGCAGGCCGAGTTCTTGGCTAAGGTTGCTCCCGAGCCTGTAGCGTATCCCATCCACGAGCCCGATCCCTGCATCGCCGAGCGCGTGAACGCACACTTCGACGAGATGAGCGCCGCCCTCAAGGACGCCGACAAGCAGACCCGCATGACCAAGGTGGAGGCCCTCAAGGACGCCATCAAGGAGAATGACTTCTCCGAGGAGGAGCGCGACGCTTGGAAGAGTGATATCGCCGCCGCCTGCAAGGCGCTTGAGAAGCATGCGATGCGCAAGATGGTCATCGAGACCGGCGAGCGCGCCGACGGCCGCGTGGCCAACGAGATTCGCCCGCTCTACATCCGTCCCGGCTATCTGCCGCGCGTGCACGGCTCCGGCCTGTTCCAGCGCGGCCAGACCCAGGTGCTCTCCACGTGCACCTTGGGCCTTCTGAACGAGGCCCAGCGTCTTGATACCATCGATCCTCAGGACCACCGCCGCTACATGCATCAGTACAACTTCCCGCCGTACTGCACCGGCGAGGTGGGCCGCATGGGCGCTCCCAAGCGTCGCGAGGTGGGCCACGGCGCCCTGGCAGAGCGCGCTCTGCTGCCCGTGCTTCCCTCTGAGGACGAGTTCCCCTACGCCATCCGCGTGGTGTCCGAGGTGCTCGAGTCCAACGGCTCGTCCTCCATGGCATCTACCTGCGGTTCGTGCCTGGCGCTCATGGACGCAGGCGTGCCCATCAAGGCTCCCGTCTCCGGCATCGCCATGGGCCTCATCAAAGAGGGCGACGACGTGGTGATCCTGTCCGACATCCAGGGTCTCGAGGACTTCCTGGGCGATATGGACTTCAAGGTCACCGGCACCGAGCACGGCATCACCGCGCTGCAGATGGACAACAAGGCCAAGGGCCTGTCCACTGAGATTCTGGGTCGCGCCCTGATGCAGGCCAAGGAAGGCCGCCACTTCATCCTGTCCGCCATGCTCGAGCAGATTCCCGCCCCGCGCGAGGAGCTGCGCGACACCGCGCCCCGCATCGACACCATCCACATTCCCGTGGACAAGATTCGTGAGGTCATCGGCAAGGGAGGCGAGACCATCCGCGGCATTCAGGACGCTACCGGCGCTTCCATCGACATCCAAGAGGACGGCACCGTGCACATCGCCGCAGTTGACCAGGATGCCGGCCGTGCCGCGCGCGCCCAGATCGAGGCCATCGTGAAGGAGCCCGAGGTGGGCGAGATCTACGAGGGTCCCGTCGTGGGCATCCAGAGCTTCGGCGCGTTCATCAAACTGACGCCCTCCCAGGACGGCCTGCTGCACATCTCCCGCATGGCCAACGGCCGCGTGGGCCAGGTGGAGGACGTCCTCAACATGGGCGATGTCGTCAAGGTCCAGGTCATCGAGATCGACCCCAAGTCCGGTAAGATTTCGCTCGACCGCCTCGACAAGCCTGAGGCGCCCGAAGGTTCCGCTCCCGCGCCGCGTCGCGAGCGCGAGGACCGTCCCGGCCGCAGCGAGCATCGCGACCGTCGTCCGGGCCGCAGCAACCGTGAGTCCAACGGCGGACACGGCGATGGCCGCACCCCGCGCCGCCGCCACCGCGACGAGCAGTAGTGCATCCGAGCGTCCGACGTGCGATTTCTGTAAACCTCGTCGGACGCTTGAAAATGCGGGGAACACGATATATCATGCTCCCTTGCATGTTTTTTGAAGCAAGTTTTACATTAAGGAGTCCATACAATGGCAGTTAAGATTCGCCTTGCCCGCCATGGCGCCAAGAAGCACCCCGTGTATCGCGTTGTCGTCGCCGATGCTCGCAGCCCTCGCGACGGCCGTTTCATCGAGCAGATCGGTCGCTACAACCCCAACACCGATCCCTCTGAGATCTCCTTCGACATGGAGAAGCTCGACCAGTGGATCAAGAACGGCGCTCAGCCCACTGACACCGTCAAGCGTCTGATCGAGACCGCCAAGAAGGCCCAGTAGCCATGGGTCAGACGTCGCCCGACCTCGTCGAACTCGTCCGCGGCATCGTCCTTCCCCTGGTGGAGGACAAGGAAGCCGTGCAGGTCACCTCTACCGTGGCCGACGACAGCCTTGAACTCATCGAAATCAAGGTGGCTCCCGAGGACGCCGGCAAGGTCATCGGCCGTCAGGGCCGCGTCATCAAGTCCATTCGCGTGCTCGCCCGCGCCGCCGCGGCCGACTACACCGATGTCGATGTAGAGCTCATCGAGGACTAGCCCGTGACGCGTCGTTGGGCCGACGTGGCCGAACTCATCGCAACGCAAGGTTTGAAGGGAAGGTTCGTCGCACGTTCCGTGCGCGGCCTTCCTTTTTTGCTCGAAGAAGGCATGGAGGTGGATTTCGTTCCGCCTACGCTGAACGGCCCGCGCCATGTCCGTATCGTCTCCGTGCAGCACACGGGAGCCGATGACTACCTTGTCGCCTTCTCGCAGGTGGAAGATCGCGATATGGCGGAGTCGCTCGTGGGAAGTCACTGCCTTCTTTCGCGCGACCAGCTTCCTGAAGATTTCGACGACTTGCTTCGGGCGGATGCCACGCATGTCAGCGGCTATACGGCCGTCGACGAGGAGCTTGGCATGCTGGGCCCTATCGTCGACGTGCGTGAGATGCCGATGCAGGACCTGCTGGTCGTCGAGCGTGAGGGCGAGGAAGTGCTGATTCCCTTTGTCGACGAGTTCGTCGTCGATGTGGACGAAGATGAGGGCATCGTGCGCCTTCGCGTGCCGCAGAGCCTCCTTTCCTTGAATTCCTCGCTGTAGAAAGGCGCTTTTCATGCGCATCGATACGCTTTCGACGTTTCCTCATATGTATGACTCGGTGATGGGGGAGTCCATCATGAAGCGCGCTCAGGCATGTGGCGCGTTGGAGTTTCATGCGCATGACCTGCGTGATTGGACCCATGACCGCCATCGCACCACCGACGACGCTCCGTATGGCGGCGGCCAGGGCCTTGTCATGAAGTGCGAGCCCATCTTCGAGGCGTATGATGAAATCGCTGCGCAAGGCGTCAAGCCGTACACCATCTTCCTCACGCCCTGCGGTCAGCCCTTTGACCAGGGGGTTGCGACCGAGCTGGCGGACAAAGACCGTCTGCTTTTCATCTGCGGGCATTACGAGGGCATCGACGAGCGCGCCTACACGCTTGCCGACCGCTGCATTTCGCTGGGCGACTACGTGCTTACGTCCGGAGAGCTTGCCTCGATGGTGGTCATCGATGCGGTCGTGAGGCTTCTGCCGGGCGTGCTCGGAGACGAGGGGAGCGCCGTGGACGAGAGCTTCTACGACGGTCTCCTGGAGTACCCTCAGTACACCAGGCCTGCTGAATTTCGCGGCATGGCCGTGCCCGACGTGCTGCTTTCGGGCAATCACGCGGTGATCGACGAATGGCGAAGGAGGCAGTCGCTCGAGCGTACCGCCCGGTTGCGTCCGGATTTGTTGGAGTGTGCCAATATGACGCAAGCCGAACGTGACTTTTTGCTATCATTGAGCACCGACCTTGCCTAAGGCGCCGCGGGGCGCCTTCTTTGTTTGAACGTTCGCCGGCCCTGCCGGCTTTGCCCGCCGGCCTTGTGCCGCCGCGGGATACATGGAAGGATTTGTTTTGATGGGCTACGGCCAGCATGTCTCCTCGGAATCGCGCGGACCTCTTCGTTCGCTGCTTTCCTGGGTGTTCTACATCGTTGTCATCGTGGGGATTGTGTGGCTGGTCCAGACGTTTATCGTGTGCCCGTACACCATTCCTTCGGGTTCGATGGAAGACACTATCGAAGTGGGCGACAACGTGTGGTCCGAGAAGGTGTCGTACTATTTCCGTGACATCGAGCAGGGCGACATCGTGACGTTCGCCGACCCTGAAATCGCTGGTCGCACGCTTATCAAACGCGTGATCGCGACCGAAGGCCAGACGGTCGACCTCATCGACGGCCTCGTGTATGTCGACGGCGTGCCGCTTGACGAGCCCTATACGCAGGGCAAGCCCAGCGAGCCGCTCAAGACGGCCGTCGACGTGGATATCTCGTATCCGTATACCATCCCGGATGGTCACATCTGGGTGATGGGGGACAACCGCACCAGTTCGGCTGACTCCCGCTATTTCGGTCCCATTCCCGTCTCGTCCGTATCCGGGCGGGCGGCTATGATCTATTGGCCCCTCGATCATATAGGAGTGCTTTAGCTATGAGCCATTCCGTGAGCCCCGATGCGCCTACGTTCCAGGACATCATCCTGACGCTGCAGCGCTACTGGGCGGAACAGGGCTGCGTTGTGCTGCAGCCGTACGACTCCGAAGTCGGCGCAGGCACGTTCCACACCGCCACCACGCTGCGTTCGCTCGGCCCGAAGCCGTGGCGCACATGCTACGCCCAGCCCTGCCGCCGTCCCGCCGACGGCCGCTACGGCGAGAACCCCAACCGCATGCAGCATTACTACCAGTTCCAAGTGCTCATCAAGCCGAGCCCTGAGAACTCGCAGGAGCTGTATCTTGATTCCCTCAAGGCCATCGGACTGGATCCGGCCGACCACGACGTGCGCTTCGTCGAGGACGACTGGGAAAGCCCGACGCTTGGCGCCTGGGGCCTGGGCTGGGAGGTCTGGGTCGACGGCATGGAGGTCACCCAGTTCACCTACTTCCAGCAGGTGGGCGGCATCGAGGTCGACCCCGTTCCCGTTGAAATCACGTACGGCCTGGAGCGTCTTGCCATGTACGTGCAGAACGTCACCTCCGTCTACGACCTGGTGTGGAGCTATCTGCCCGACGGCACGCCCATGACCTACGGCGATGTGTTCTTGGAGAACGAGCGCGAGTTCTCGGCCTACAACTTCGAGGTGGCCGATGTTCCCATGATGCGTCAGAAGTTCGACGACTACGAGCGCGAGTGCCACAGCTGCCTCGAGGCCAAGCTGCCGCTTCCGGCGTACGACTGCGTGATGAAGTGCAGCCACGCGTTCAACATCCTCGACGCGCGCGGAGCCCTTTCCGCCGTGGAGCGCGCCAATTATATCCTTCGCGTGCGTGCCGTCGCCAAGGCATGCTGCGAAGCGTATCTCGCCGAAGTCGCCGGTTCGAACGATTCCGAAGGGGAGGTCGCCTAACATGGCAGATACCCGTAGTTTTCTCTTTGAAATCGGCACCGAGGAAATGCCTGCGGCGCCTCTTATGAATGCTGTCAAACAGCTCCCCAAGCTTATGTGCGCCGGTCTTGATGCGGTCGGCCTTGCGCACGGCGATGTGCGCGTCGTCTCGACGCCGCGCCGCCTTGCCATGCTTTCGACGGTGGCCACCCAGACTGATGCGGTGCACGACGTGAAGCGCGGCCCGGCCGCGAACATCGCGTTCGACGCCGACGGCAACCCCACCAAGGCGGCCGAGGGCTTCGCCCGCAAATGCGGCATTGCTGCGACCGAGCTCGTGAGGCGTGAGGACACCGACGGCCGCGAGTACGTGTTCGCCGAGAAAGACATCCCGGCGGCTCCCGCCGTGCCGCTGCTTTCCGCCATCTGCCACGATGTGATCGCCAAGCTTGAGTGGCCCAACTACCGCAGCCAGCGCTGGGGCTCGTCCCATGACACGTTCGTGCGTCCCGTCAGGTGGATTTGCGCGCTCCTGGGCGAGGAAGTGATTCCCGTCCAGTATGCCGACGTCACGTCTGGCAACACCACGCGCGGTCATCGCGTGCTGGGCGCCGGCGAGCACGTTGTCGCTAACCCCGATGTCTATGAGCAGGTGCTTGAAGGGGCGGGCGTGCTTGCCGAGGAACGTCGCCGCGAGGTGATCGCCGAAGGCATCAAGCGCATTGAGGAGGAGCGCGGCGGCGCCCACGTGGACACGCCTAAGAAGGTGCTCGACGAGGTTGTCAACCTCTGCGAGTGGCCTACGGTTCTGGTGGGCACGTTCGACGAGGTGTTCCTGGGCGTTCCGCATGAAATCATCTGCGAGTCCATGCTGTCCAATCAGCGCTATTTCCCCATCTACGACAAGGACGGCAGCCTGACCCGCGAGTTCGTCGTGGTGGGCAACGGCAAGCCCGAGTGCGCCGACACCATCATCGACGGCAACGAGCGTGTGGTGCGCGCCCGTCTCTACGACGCAAAGTTCTTCTACGACGAGGACCTGAAGGTTCCCATGGAGGAGTTCCGCGCCCGCCTTGCGAGCGTCGCCTTCCAGGAGAAGCTGGGTAGCGTACTGCAGAAGTCCGAGCGCATCGAGGCTATCGCCGCTGCGCTCGCCGCAGAAGCAGGCGTCGATGGGGAAGCGGCGACTGCTGCCTGCCGCGCTGCGCACCTCTGCAAGGCCGACCTGGTGTCCTCTGCCGTTATCGAGTTCACCAGCCAGCAGGGCGTCATGGGCGGCTATTACGCGAAGGCTGCCGGCGAGTCGGATGCCGTCGCATCCGCGATTCGCGACCATTATCGCCCTCGCTTCGCGGGC
The DNA here is from genome assembly GCF_944321625.1 of uncultured Slackia sp. GTDB lineage: Bacteria > Actinomycetota > Coriobacteriia > Coriobacteriales > Eggerthellaceae > Slackia. The sequence goes on along the minus strand of NZ_CALUMA010000085.1, from coordinate 13,391 downwards.
GATGAGCTTCCCGAGGGAATCGAGGGCTGTATCGTGGCCGTCGCGGACAAGCTGGATACCATCGCCGGCATGTTCGCCATCGACGAGCCTCCTACGGGCTCCAAGGACCCCTTCGCGTTGCGCCGTAGCGCCATCGGCGTGCTCAACATCCTTCGTACGCGTCTGAAGTGCGGGTACGACAAGATCGTCGACGTTGCGCTCGATGCGTACTCCAGCCAGGGTCTTTCCTTCGAGCACGATGAGGTCGCCGATAACGTGCGCGCGTTCATCCACGGCCGTATGGAGCAGATGGCGCGCGACGAAGGCCTCTCCGCCGATACGGTTGCAGCCGTTTCCGCCGGCTCCGTGACGGTACCCGCCGACTTCTTTGTGCTTGCTCACGCGCTCGAGGACGCCCGCAGCAACGACGCCGAGACGTTCGAGAACCTTGCTACGGCATACGCGCGCGCCAACAACCTGCGCGATGCTTCGCTTGGCGCCGATGTTGACGAGTCGCTCATCAACGAGGTCGAGCATGCGCTGTTCTGCGCCGTGGTTCAGGCCGAGGGCCGCGTCGCCCGCGCCATGGACGCGCACGACTTCTCCGCTGCGATTGCCGAGCTGGCCTCGCTTCGTAAGCCTGTCGACCTGTTCTTCGACCGCGTGAAGGTCATGGACGACGATCAGAAACTGCGTGAGAACCGTTTGAGCCTGCTCAACCGCTTCGTCGGCGTGTTCGCGAACGTCGCGGATTTCGGACAGCTTTCGAAGTAGGTCATTTCGCCGCTCTCCAACGTGTGCGGCATGCTCCTACTCCATGTACAATACGGTTGAACCGTGAAGGCTCGCTTTCCGGCGGGCCTTTTTCTATAAGGAGGAGGATGCATGTCAGCAGCAGATCTAAGGGGCTTCGCTCATGTGACCAACGATTCGCCCCTGCCCACCATCCATATCATCAGCGACTCGTTGGGCGCCACTGCAACGGCCGTCGCCCGCGCCGCGGCAGGGCAGTTCGGCGTAGTGGAGCCGTATATTGAGGTGTTTCCCAAGGCGCGCGATTTCGAAGAGATCGCGGCATATCTGACGAAGCATCAGCAGGAGCACATCGATTCCGGGCTGTCCGGCGATCTGCTCGTGTTCTTCACGCTGGTCGATTCCGCATTGCGCGCACGCGTGCGCGACTTCTGTTACGAGCGCGGGATGCACCCCGTGGATATCATGAGCTCGCCCATTCACGCCATCCAGTCGACCACCGGACTGCGCCCCCTTAACGACCCGGGCCTGCTTCGAACCACCGACGAGCATTATTTCAAGCGCATCGCCGCGATGGAGTTCACGGTCGAGCACGACGACGGGCGCAACCCCCAGGACCTTCCTGAGGCCGATATCGTATTGCTCGGCGTTTCCCGTTCTTCGAAGACTCCTATCTCCATCTACATGGGCATGGAAGGTTATAAGGTGGCCAACGTGCCGCTGGCGTTGGGCACCGAGCCTCCGCGCGAGATCTTCGACTGCGACCCGACGCGCGTGTTCGGACTTATGACATCGCCGGATGTCCTCGTGGGCATCCGCCAGCGTCGTCTCGGCGGCTCCGGCAGGCAGGCGGTGGCGGTTGCGTCGAGCTACGCCGACCCCGAAATGGTGTACCGGGACCTCGAAGAGGCCCGCGCGCTCATGCGTAAAATTGGCTGTATCGTCATAAACACTTCAAACAAAGCCGTGGAAGAAACCGCTCAGGAGATTTTGCGGTACTATGAGCTTGCTCATCCGGTACAGAAATCGGCAATTGAGGGATAATTCCCGTTTGGATTGAAAAATCTGACTGTGCAGTATGTTGGAACTAGCGTGTAAGGAGAAGACAGTGGCTGCAGACGTCAAGCGTGTCTATGCATTCGGTAAGGATGCAGAAGGCAACAACGTTACCGAGGGCAACAAGGATATGAAGTATATCCTGGGCGGCAAGGGCGCAAACCTTGCCGAGATGGCCGTTATCGGCCTGCCTGTGCCTCCGGGATTCACCATCAGCTGCCAAACCTGCATGGAGTACGCCAATGCGGACAACACCTGGCCCGAGGGCGCCCTGGACACCATCCAGGAGTACCGTCTGGACCTCGAGCGCCGCATCGGCAAGAAGATCGGCGATGCCGAAGACCCCTTGCTCGTGTCCGTTCGTTCTGGCGCCCCCATGTCCATGCCTGGCATGATGGACACCGTTTTGAACCTTGGCCTCAATGACCAGTCCATCAACGGCCTGATCAAGCATACTGAAAACCCGCGTTTCTCGTGGGACAGCTATCGCCGCTTCATCCAGATGTTCTCCAACGTGGTTATGGGCCTGGACGGCGACCTGTTCGAGAACGCCATCACCGCCAAGAAGCTCTCTCGCGGCGTGAAGAGCGACACCGAGCTCACCGCCGAAGACCTGCAGGAGCTCGTGGCCGAATTCAAGCAGATCTTCTCCGAGAACGTTTCTGCCGAGGAGTACCCGAATCTGGTCGTGGACGGCACGGTTCAGTTCCCCCAGGATCCCGATGTGCAGCTGAAACTCGCCATCGAGGCCGTGTTCGGCAGCTGGAACAATCCGCGCGCCACGCTCTATCGCAAGCAGAACAAGATCGACGACGACCTGGGCACCGCCGTCAATGTGCAGGCCATGGTCTTCGGCAATAAGGGCGAGACCTCTGCTACCGGCGTTGCCTTCACGCGCAACCCCGCTAACGGCGAGAAGGAATTCTACGGCGACTACCTGGTGAACGCCCAGGGCGAAGACGTCGTTGCCGGCATCCGCAACACCAGCCCCATCGCCGAGCTCAAGCATGTGGACGGCCTGCAGGAGGCCGGTCGTGAGCTCGAGGGCGTGTTCACCATCCTGGAGAACCACTACCGCGACATGTGCGACATCGAGTTCACCATCGAGCAGGGCAAGCTGTGGATGCTTCAGACCCGCGTAGGCAAGCGCACCGCTGCCGCCGCTCTGCACATCGCCATCTCCATGGTGGAGGAGGGCCTCATCACCAAGGAAGAGGCCGTCATGCGCGTCGACCCCGAGCAGCTTGACCAGCTGCTGCATCCGCAGTTCGACAAAGACGCCGAGTACGACGTTCTGGCCAAGGGCCTCAATGCGAGCCCCGGCGCCGCAGTGGGTGAGGCCGTGTTCTCCGCCGTCGATGCGGTGAAGGCCGCCGAAGAGGGCCGCAAGTGCGTGCTCGTGTGCTGGGAGACCACTCCCGATGACCTGGCCGGCATGATCGCCGCCGAGGGCATTCTAACTTCCCATGGCGGCAAGACCAGCCATGCTGCCGTTATCGCTCGCGGCATGGGCGCTCCCTGCGTCTGCGGCGTTGAGGCGCTCAAGATCGACGCCGAGAAGAAGGAAGCCGCCGTCACCGGCACCGACATCGTGATTCATGAGGGCGACATGATCTCTCTCGACGGTACCACCGGTATTGTGGTGTTGGGCGCTGTCGACTTGGTCATGCCCGAGCTTTCCGGCGACCTCGATACCATTCTCGAGTGGGCCGACGAGTTCCGCACGCTGGGCGTGCGCGCCAACGCCGACAACCCCGAGGACGCTCAGCTGTCCCGTGACTTCGGCGCGCAGGGCATCGGCCTTGACCGTACCGAGCACATGTTCCTGGGCGAGCGCAAGCAGATCATCCAGACCTTCATCCTCAACGAGGACGAGGCTATTCGCGAGAAGGCCGTCAACGACCTCTTCGAGGCTCAGACCGGCGACTTCTACGGCATGTTCAAGGCTATGGACGGCCTGCCGGTTATCGTGCGTCTGCTCGATCCGCCGCTGCATGAGTTCCTGGAGAGCCCCCGTGCCCTCGACGTTGAGATCGCCAAGATGGAAGCCGCTGGCGCCGACGACGCCGAGATCGCTGCCAAGCGCAAGCTCATGGAGCAGATCGACGCGATGAGCGAAGCCAACCCGATGCTGGGCCTTCGCGGCTGCCGTCTGGGTATCGTGTATCCCATCCTGCCGCAGATGCAGGTGCGCGCCATCGCCACCGCTATGGCCAAGCTCAAGAAAGAGGGCCTCGATCCCAAGCCCGAGATCATGATTCCTCTGGTTTCCACGGTGAAGGAGCTCGAGGTCATGCGCGGCTATGCCGAGAAGGCCATCGCCGAGGTAGCCGAGGAACAGGGCGTCGAGTTGGAGATTCCCATCGGCACCATGATCGAGCTGCCGCGTGCGGCCGTCACCGCCGATGAAATCGCCACCAAGGCCGACTTCTTCAGCTTCGGCACCAACGACCTCACCCAGACCACGTTCGGCTTCAGCCGCGACGACGTTGAGGCCGAGTTCATCCCGCAGTACCTGTCGCAGAAGATTCTGCCCTACAACCCGTTCGCCACGGTTGACCCCGGCGTTGCCAAGCTGGTCAAGATGGGCGTCGAGCTGGGTCACGAGGGCAATCCGAACATCGTGTGCGGCGTGTGCGGCGAGCACGGCGGCGATCCCGACTCCGTGAAGACGTTCCATAAGATCGGCCTGGACTACGTGTCCTGCAGCCCCTATCGCGTGCCCCTGGCGCGTCTGGCTGCGGCGCAGGCGGCGCTTGCCGACAAGCAGTAACGCGCTCTTGCGCAAAACGCGTACCAAGGCGAATCGCGCGACGTAACGTGATATTCTTGAAAGGCGATCTGAAAAGGTCGCCTTTCTTGGTGTATGCGCAGGGTGGAGGAGGTTTCGATGGCGTCGCATAACGAAGCTTCTGATGAGATTATGCAGCGCGCCAAGGAGGAGGCCGAGAGGATTATCCGCGAGGGCAACGGTTCGCCTGAAGCGGATATCCGTGCGCGAGAAGTGCTTCGTGCGGCGTTGGGACGGCGGAATGCTCGGTTGGGATCGCACGATGAGGGATTCCGTTCTGACAATGCGCCATCTCGTTCCGAGGAACCGAGGCACTCTACTGATGGGTCATTCGCGGGCGCTGCAATCGAAGGCGACGAGGCTTCCATGAATATGCAGGGGGCTGCTGATTCGGAGCACTCTTATTCGCAGGAGAGAACCACGTTCGAAGACTTCATGCTATTCGTTGGCGACTGTATCAGAGATGCCGCGACTACCATCTGGCCCTGTTCGTTCTCAAGTATCGCCGTGGTGCTCATCGTGGCGACGTTCCTCCTGGAGAAATACTTAGAGGGAGGCGGCTCCTTCCCTGAAACCAATATGCTTGGCAGCGTTCCGTCGGATGTGCTCTACGTCATGGGAGGATTCGATCCGGCGTTGTTCGCGCTCCCTGGCGAATGGCCGCGCATCTTCCTTCCGTCGCTTTTGCATGCGGACGGGGCGCATATCGCGAACAACCTCATCTGCCTTATCCCGGCGCTTATGGCCGTTGAGATGGCGTACGGCAAAATCGGATTTCTTCTCGTGGCGTTTGTCTCCATGGTCACGTCCACCGCAGTCTCGCTCGGTGTGGCGAACGCTACCGGCAACGTGAACATTATCTCTGTCGGTGCATCCGACCTCGCGTTTGGCATGATTGCGGCCGGTTTGGTGGCGATCGCCATCCATCCTAAGAAAACGCAGTCGCTGGGCTATGTGCCTGAAGCGTTCTACCTTGCGGCGTTCTGGACGGCGATGAACTTCCTATTTGTGGGCGACGGCTCCATTTTGAGCTGGATTGCGGGCGTCGAAAGCAACGTGTCTATTGCCGCACACGTTGGCGGTGCGCTGGGAGGTGCAATTGCGGCGCTCATGGTTCCCAAGCGCGATTTGAAGACGCCCATTTGGTTGCGCATCGCAGCGGCCGTCGCGTGGATGGCGGCAATCGGCGCGTTCTTCGCATGGTATATGGGTGTTCAACCGATACGTGACGATATGCATCCGCCCGTTATCACGCTATTTGATTTACTTGAAAGCCCCGATGTTTTCGCGGATATATGATGGAGCGTAAGCGAGCGGAGGGCATATGCATCGGCATATTCGTGCCGATGCGGCTTCCGCGTTCAACGTCGCCGCTTTTCAGCGTTGTCGAAAGAGGACCTGTCGATGAATTACGATATTTTGTTGGACTACAAATCATCGGAATCATTCTTCGAGCTTGCGCTTCAAGCCGCTGATTCAACCATGCGTAAAGGCCGTGGTGCGCAGTGGGCATATGAAGAATCGCGTCTTATGCTGTTCTACACGATTGATCTCATGGACAGAGCGGCCCAATCGTTTCAGGATTATGTAGATACGATTCCCGAATCGGAAAAGGTCATTCCTGGGACGAAGAGTCCGTCGAATCTCGGTCTTGACCTCATGGATAAAAGCATCAAGCTGAACCACCGCCCCGTGCGTGCTGCGGAGAAGGCCGAAGCATGGCTTCAAAAGAATAAGCCTAAGCCGTCGTTCCGGACGGTTTTCGATGCAGTCGGCGGTGTCTTGAAGGGATTCTTCAAGGCTCTTAGGGATTTCGCGTGTAAACCGTTGGGGCCGAAACATGAACCAGAGCTTACTAGCTTGCTCAAGTTTTTATGGCGCTTTTCGTTCTCAATCGCTACAGTCGTCATTCTTATCGGCATGTTCGCGCTCGAGGTGCATCTTGGCGGAGGTGCAGGCGCATCCGACCCCCGTTCTATTACCGTTATGTACGAAATGGGCGCGTTTGCTCCGTTCTCCTTTTTGCTTCCTGAAGAATGGCCCCGGATGTTTTTATCATCGCTTCTGCATGCCGACATTGAGCATCTTGCGGTCAACCTGTTGCTGCTCTTCCCGACTTGCTGCTTCGTGGAATATGCGTACGGCAAGGTGGGATTCGTCTTAACGACGGCGGTTTCCATCGTGACGTCTACCGTCGTTCAGCTTCTTGGGGTTATTATCACAAACGATTTCAGCTTTGCCAGCGGCGGCGCTTCGGATTTGGCGTTTGGCATGGCCGGTGCGGCGTTGCTAATCGGAGTGGTTAACCCGCGCGCTCTTTCGAATACAGATGCTGAAGCCCTCTATGGCTTTCTTTGCGGCTATGCCTTCTTGGCTTTCCTTCTCGGCATCGGTGGGCCAATTGCCGTTTACTTCTTATTCGGTGAAAGCACAAATATTGGCATTCCGTCGCATGCAGGAGGATTGATCGGCGGTGTGCTAGCAGCGCTCATGATGCCTAATTTGAAGCTAGAGGAGCGTATTAAACAAGGATTCACCATTCCCGTTGCGGTTCGCGTGGTTGTTGCAGCACTGTGGCTTGTGGCCATGGCTGTAGTTTTCGCATATTGGATTGAATTCGTTCAGCCCATCATCGTTGCCGACTTGGCGCAGAATCCGTTAGGGGTAACAAGCTGGTGGCTCACCTGAGGGGCAACGGTATCATGACGTATTCCATGCGGCAATACGTGTGCATCCACGCATAATGATGCACGAATGCGCAATCGACGCCTTGCTCTCTCTACGAGGATTTGCGTTTATGCAATCACGCCTGTGGTAAGCAGGATAACCACGGCGGCTACTACACCTATCACGATGGTGATGGCGTTTGCGAAGCCCGCAAGTCCTGCATCGCCGCCAAGCCAGAGCGTGAACGTGGTGGAGATGGCCGTGGCAGGCGCCCAGAGCATGATGGACACCACGGCCTTCGTGGTGGCGTCGAACGGCAGGAAAGCCCAGACCAATGCCGTGAGTATGGCGCTGAACACCACGCGGAGGGCGATATCCTGCGCCACAAGTTTCAGCTTCTGCGAATCCACCCTCAGGCTGAGCATGAGACCCAGCATGAGCATGGCGAGGCATGCGTTGGCGCCTGCAATGGGCTCGGTGAAGGTCACGATGGGCTCGGGGATGCGGATTCCTGCTATGGCCAACACCAACAGCACCACATAGCAGTCGAAGGCCGCGGAGCCGAACAGACGCTTGGCGAGGAACTTGACGGGATGCTCGACGGGCTTCTCCGAGGCGATGAGGCCCGTCACGGCGTACGAGCCGCCCGTGCCCACGACGGAATTTCCTGCGTCAAACAGGCAGGCAGTCACGGCCATGGGAGCCGGGAATACGGTCTGGATGAACGGCAGTGCGAAGCACCCGATATTGAACGAATTGCCGCCCATCATTAAGAACACGCGTTCCTCGCGCGGCCTCTTAAGCGTGATGAGCGTGGTCACGAGATAGGGAACGGCCGCACAGGCGAACCCGATGGGCACCAAGATAAGAAGAGACGTATCGAACTCAGCAGCGCCGAATGCATGGATGACCGCACAGGGCAGCGTGAAGTTGAATACGATGGTCGAAACCGTCACACCGGGACGACTTCCCAGCTTTCCGCTTCGTCCTGCGATATATCCGACAACGATGGTGACGACGAACGCCGCCACTTTGATAAGCGCGTCTTCCATGATTCCTTCCGCCACTGTCATAGGTTTGTACGCAAGCCGCCCTGGAGAGCAGCCCGCCCATCTTCCTCCAATTGCGCACTGTTTGAAAGAATCTTGGCGAATCGAACACAAAACGACATAAGCGTGATGCGAACCAGGGACGGGCACCACGCGCCGATTCGTCCTTAAGCCATCGCTATTCGAGCACCGTGGCGTCTTCACGCTTGATGAGCGGGTCGGCCAGGTCTGCCTTGCCCATAAGCCAGATGCGGTCGCCCGCAGAGATGCGCATGTTATGCTGCGGCCTCAGCTTGAGCAGCCAGTTATGGCGCAGCGCCACCACAAGGCTGCCGTAGCGTTCCTTAAGCTGCGATGCGGCGATGGTCGTTCCGGCAAGGGGCGAAGACGCGTCGACATCGATCGCGAAGCACGTCGCGTCGGGGATGGCGGGCCTGCCGCTCAGGTATTCGTCGAGCGAAATGCTGCATGCCTGTTCCTCGTCCAGCACGCCGTCGGCCACGAGGCTTTGCAAATAGGCATCCGCCTCGTCTTCGGTTCCCAGGAACGTCAGCACGTCGCCCTCTTGGATGCAAAGCGGGTCCGACGGGTCAATGATGCGTTGCGCGAGCTCGGACTTGGTCAATCTGGCGAGAGTGGCGCATTCGATACGGCGGTCGCCGCGCTGGATTGCTATCAGGTCCAGGCCGTACGCGAGCCCATACATGAAGTCGGCGGACTGCTCGCCCTGCGGCTGCTGCTTTGCGGCCGGGGCATTGGCAAGGCTTTTCAGGGGCGACAGGCCCAAGGGCGGAATGGCCTCGCGGTGCTGGAGCATGCGGGTGGTTTCTACCTCCACCACATACAGATTGCGCTTGACCCAGGCTTCGCGCTCTTCGTCGCTTAACGCATCGCGCCTTTCCGCGATGATGCTCTCATTGAGATTGCCGATAAAACTCGTCTCAAGTCTGATGAACAGGGAATGGATGCGCTTAGATACCGCCATCGCGCCAGTCACGATGAGGGCGATCAGATAGGGGATAGGCGATTGTCCGACGCCGGAGGCATTCACGATGAAAAAGACCATCCCGACGCAGATAACGGCTCCAATGATGGTAAGCAGGGTGAGGGGTATATGGTTCCTTTTATCCTTCATCCATAGCACGTTGAACTCGGTGGTGCGGTCGGCGTGAAACACATTGGACATGAACAGGCCGGTGATGACCACGCAGGTCACCATGACGGTCCAGCTGAGCGCTTCGTTGGGAATGGCGGTGGCAAGAAGCGGCTCGATGATTTTTTTCAGCACCTCGACCGACGCGGTGGCCGAGAGCACCACAAGCACTACCTTCAGCGTCCAGCGTTTCGCGTGGTTGGCCCACAGGTTCGATGCTCCTTCGGTGCTGTCGGTTTCATCCTTGGCGGAATCGATACGTTCGAGGATGCGGCCTGGAAGAACTTTGGCGAGGGCGCGATAAAGCCTGTCGGAATTCTTCACATATACGGGCGTCGTGAGCGTGGTGATGACGGAGACGGCCACGATAATGGGGTAGAGGAAATCGCCCGTGACGCCGAGCGATGCGCCGAGGGCGGCGATGATGAACGAGAACTCGCCAATCTGCGAGAGGCTCATGCCACATTTGACGGATGTTTTCAGCGATTGTCCCGATAGCATGGCACCCAAGAACGTGAATACTGGCTTGCCGAGCAACGTGACCAAGGTGATGGCAATGATGGCGGGAGCGTTCTGGACGACGGCATCCGGTGAAAGCAACATGCCTACTGAGACGAAGAACACGGCTCCGAACAGGTCTTTCACCGATTTGAACAGGCTTTCGATGCGATGGACCTGTGCGGTTCCTGCAAGGATGGATCCCGCGAGGAAGGCGCCGAGCGCCGAGGAAAAACCGATGGCGTTCGCAAGCGCCACCATGCACAGGCACAGCGCGAGCGAGGCCACCAGCAGGATTTCGTCGGATACGATATGGACGACGCGCGAAATCAGCGAGGGCACGAAGATGACGCTTAAGGCGAACCAGGCGACCAGGTAGAGAGCCATCTGCCCCAGCTCAACCACCACGGCTCCGCTGTCGAGGCTGGCGCTCACTGCCATCGTGGACAGAACGACCATCATAAAGATGCCCATGATGTCTTCCACGACGAGCGACCCGAATACGAGTTCGGTGAACTTCTTGCCTTTAAGGCCCAGGTCGTCGAACGCTTTGATGATGATGGTGGTAGACGAGATGGCCAGCATGCCGCCCAGGAAGAGGCTGGAGAAGAACGACCACCCGAGCGCCGTTCCGCACAGCATGCCGGCGGCAATCATGAGCGCCATTTCGGTCACGGCGGTGATGACAGCCGACCTGCCCACGTTGAGCAGTCGCACGATGCTGAACTCGAGTCCGAGGCCGAACATCAGAAAGATGACGCCGATTTCAGACCAGGTCGAAATTCCCTCGGAATCTCCTACGTTGGGGAACCAGTCCACAGCGGGGCCGATTAGGAAGCCGGCCACCACGTAGCCTAAAACGAGCGGCTGCTTGAGCTTGCGGCAGATGATGGTGGCCGCCGCGGCCACGGTAAGGATCAGCGCGAGGTCGGTGATGAGCAGGGGGATATGATGCATAGGCGGGTCTCCTCGTCTTGCATGCGAACATAAATGAGACGTTATTGGTCGGATTTACCTCGATTGTAACAGGCGTGATAGGCATGGCGTGTGGGCGTCACGCAAGAGCGTTCATTCAACGCAATTCATACGTTCATGCTTAGATATGCAAGCAATATCGAGGATTGATAGAAAAGGCGACATTGCGCGTGCGGCTCAAAAGTCGCTAAGCGCTTTGTCGATTGAAAGGTTGTTTTGTGTCCGAGAATAAATCGAAGCACGCTGAGTTTCGTCATGGCATCGCTGCGTTCGGGCTGCTCGCGGCAGCGATGTTCGTATGCGTAGTCGTGCTAGGTACCGAGCCTCAGATGCCCATGGTCATCGGATGCGTTGCAGCAGGACGGGTCTCGGCGTCGACATGACCGAAGAGGGGTCTCTTTGCTTCGGAAGAAAGCTTGGCTGGGTGCGTTCGGATGCCGTATAATACCGCGCGCTATGCTTTCAACCGATAACGAACATATCTAACAGTCTGACACCTCTTGCGAACCCGATTCGCAGAGCGCGGGGGGCACTCCAACGATTCGCGATTCGCTTACCGCGGCGTTTCCTATCATGGCGGGCTACGTCGTGCTGGGCCTGCCGTGCGGCATCCTGTGCGCCGCCGCGGGCATGGACTGGTGGATGACCGCCGTCATGAGTATCCTGTTCTACTCCGGCGCAGGTCAATACATGATCCCCAACATGTATCTCGCAGGCAACCCGCTGTCGGCTATCATCCTCAGCGTCACGCTGGTGAACACGCGGCAGATGCTCTACGGCGCGTCGCTTTCGCAGTTTTGCGGCAACGTGTCCAAGCGCCTTTCCTTCATCTTCGGGGCTACCGTCACCGACGAAAGCTTCGGCGTGAACCTCGCACGCTTCATCAACGGAGGATGGACCGTGCGCGCGGCGCTCTTCGTGAACCTGTTCTCACAGAGTGCATGGATTCTGTCCAATATTGCCGGCGCCCTCATCGGCGCTGCCGTCTCGCTTCCTACGGCGCTTGCTTCGTTCGCCATGACGTCGCTGTTCATCTGCCTTCTGTGCATGCAAAAGGTGTCCAAAGCCAACGCAGTCGCCGTTGTCGGCGCTATTCTGGGCGTCATCCTCTGCAAATGCGTGGGCCTTTCTGGGCCCGCGATCCTTATTGGAGCTTTGGTGGGTGTAGGCTGCGCACTGCTGTTCAGCCTCAAGACGGGCGGATCCGACGATTCCGCCATCAAGGTGGGTGATTAGCGTGTCCGTCAACGATTTCTTCATCGTGTTCGTCGCCGTCGCAATCACCATGCTGGCATGCCGCGTGCTTCCCGTCTTCCTTCTGAAGGGCAGGCAGCTGCCTGAGACCGTCGTACGTGCCCTGAACTTCATTCCGCCTGCGGCCTTTGCGGCGCTCGTAGCGAACGACCTGTTTGATCCCGCCAAGGTGACGAGCGGCGATGTATGGAGCTGGCTTGCGCCTCTGATTGCTGCCGCATTCGTTGTTATCGTCGGTGCGAAGACGAAGTCCATGGCGTGGTGCATCGTCGTTGGCGTCGGGTCGTTGGCCGTGCTTACTTACGGCCCCGTGCTGCTGTAGGGCGCGTACGTCCATCGCTCTGTTCCCCAGGTCCATGACGTGCAGCGTTTGCACGATGTATGTCATCCTGGTGTAATCTCCAGCCCTATGACGCCGCGTAATTGTATATATTTCCATTTTGAAAACTATTTGTGGTCAATTATGAACAGAATATTAATTTCACGCTTGTATTCATGCACTTGGCCTTATAATCCACCAAGTGCAAAAAACGGGTTGTTTGTACATTCCTCGACATTATCCAGCAGTCGATGAATCTACGTGTCACCGCTCATGCGCGTCTTGAGACGTGTGCGTAAGCGTGCGCAAGTGGGAATTCGGCGAATGCGGGGTAGCGTGGAATGCCTTTAATCCGGTACCGAGAGACCGAAAAGGAGACAAGCGCATGAGCACATCCAGCAACGGCACGCTGTGCCGGGTCGCGTCGCACGCGCGTCCGAACTCATTAGCACAAGAACTGATAGCCGCCACGAGCAAAAAGGCTCGGAGTGCGGCTATTTTAATGCTCGCAGACGGGACCGTGTTCTACGGTCGCGCCTGCGGAGCAAGCGGAGAGGTAACGGGGGAGGTGTGCTTCAATACCTCGCTCGAAGGTTACTTCGAGGTCATCACCGACCCTTCGTATGCCGGCCAGATCGTCACCATGACGTATCCGCAGATCGGCAACTACGGCATCAACACGGGCGATACGCAGATGGCGCCGCAGTTCCCGCAGGAATATTGCGGCAACGCTAGCCCCGCGCTGCGCGGCCTCATCGTGCACGAGATGTGCGAGACGCCTTCCAACTGGCGCTCCGAGATGTCGCTTCCCGAATACCTCGAAGAGCGCAACGTCGTGGCTATCGAGGGCATCGACACCCGCGCGCTGGTGCGTCATCTGCGCGACAACGGCTCCCA
>NZ_CALUMA010000084.1 GCF_944321625.1 uncultured Slackia sp. | reverse complement strand
CGTGAGTCCCTCGTGGGCAAGTGGTTCCGCGAGTCCGAGCGCTGCATGAACTGGCTGCTCGACGTCGCCGAGTCCGACGGCGCGTCCTGCATGGTCACGGTTGGCTCCAGCAGCGTCGTGCATCCCGAGGTCGACTGCTACCACATGATTTTCGGCGGCCAGACCACCGGCGAGAACGTTTCCGTCGCCACCTATGTTGAGTACCTGTTCCTGGCCAAGGCCGAGGAGACCGGCAACTTCCAGATTGTGTACAACAGCCCCGCCGTCCAGCTGGTGCAGGACGACTCCGGTGCTGTGACCGGCGCCATCTGCGAGACCGAGAACGGTTACGTGCAGTACAACGCCTCCAAGGGCGTCGTGCTTGCCACCGGCGACGTGAGCTACAACGATGAGTACATCAACGAGTTCTGCCCCATCGCCAACAAGGTTATGACCCGCCTCTGCTCCGACCAGGGCAACACCGGCGACGGCCACAACATGGCTGCTTGGGTGGGCGGCGCCTTCCAGGACGGCCCGTGGCCCACGATGATGCATCCCCAGGCTGCTGGCATGTTCTCCGGCCCGTTCCTGTTCATCAACCCCGACGGCAAGCGTTTCATGAACGAGGCCACCTGGGTTCAGGGCAAGTGCGTGGGCACCATGGTCAACGGCGGCTATGACCACTGCTGGTCCATCTTCGACGCTAACTGGGAGAAGGACAACACCGCATCCCTCGAGTTCGGCGGCGGCATGTTCTGGGATAGCTTCCGCGCCGTGGGCACGAAGCCCGAGGACGCGACCGCGTCTCACAAGGAGACCATCGAGGCCGGCCTGACCGACACCCCCGACAACTACAAGCGCGCCGATACGCTCGACGAGCTCCTGTCCCAGCTCGACGTCGACGTGGAGACCGCCAAGGCCACCATCGAGCGCTACAACGAGCTGTGCCATGCCGGCGAGGACGTGGACTTCTACAAGGAATCCCACTACCTCTTCCCGGTCGAGGAAGGCCCCTTCACCGCCGTCAAGCTGGGCCCCGGCCTGCTGGCTGTCGTGGGCGGCATCCACATCTCCGACAACTTCGAGGTGCTGACCGCCGAGAACGAGCCCATCCCCGGTCTGTACGCTATCGGCAACTGCGCAGGCGACATCTACGCCTACGACTACCCGATCAACATCCAGGGCAACAGCCACGGCCGCTGCCTGGTTGAGGGCAAGTGCCTGGGCGAGCAGCTCGCCGGCGTCTACGACGAGGTCAAGGCTTAATTGGTTCCGCCGGCTTGCCAGCCGGCGGACCACTCGACGCTGCGGTCGAATCTGGCGGCCGGCTTGGCCCTTGTGCTCCCCTCGGCGCGTGCGAAGCACGCTTGGGGCTTGCGGCGGGCCAACCCGACTCGCCAGATTCGCCCTCGCTGACTTTTCAGCGACCTGTATCTTGCAGCGTCGTTGTACCGAAGTTTCTCCCCTCCCTCTGAAGGCCCGTTTCGGCGGGCCTTCTGCTATGCTGGGGCGCATACAAAATGGGTTTGCGTCTGTTGCGGCCCAGCAATCAAGAAAGGCGATTCATGAACGATATGAAACCGACCGCCGCACAGGACATAGCCCCCGATTCTTCCGAAGCGGATGCGCTGTTCGACCACATGAAAGAACTCGTCGATGCTCTGCCTGCCATGGAGGCAGAAGGCGAGAAGCTGGTGCGCGCCCGCGCCGCACGCGAGGTGGCACGCCTTGAGCGGTATCGCAAGGGGCAGGAAAACGAGCTCCGCTTCCTCCAAAAGAAGTTCGACGAGCAGATGGCGATCGAGCGTGCCGCGAAAGAAGCGGGCGACGATGCCGCCGAGGAAAATGCTCGTTACAATGCGTTGAACCTGGGTAATCAGAAAAGCATCCGGTATGGCGCTGAGCAGAATGCCGCCTACCAGGTAAAAGAAGCGCTCGAATCGGGCGGGTTCGCCGACCTGGACGAGGCTCATGCGGCCGAGCTTGATGACGAGGAGTTTGCCGCGCTCGAGCAAAAGGTGGAAGCGTACAAGGCCGACTACGCCGATACGCTCGCCACGTGCCAGGCGCTCGTCGGCGAAGAGGACGATTCCGAGTAATCGCATTTCGCTTGCGCGATTCGCAAGGAATGCATCAAAAAACGCCGTCCGGGTTTCCGGGCGGCGTTTTGCGTGTCGCGGTCGACTTTTGTTATGCGCGCTTATGCGCGGTGTGTACGGCGACGATGCCGCCTGCCAGATTCTTCCAGGAAACGTCGACGAACCCCGCCGATTCGAGCATGTCCGCAAACGTCTTCTGGTCCGGGAACGCTCGGATGGAGTTCGCCAGGTACACGAAGCCTTTGGCGTCGCCCGTGAACAGTTTGCCCCAGAACGGGATCATCGTCTTAAGATATATATAGTAAAGGCCGCGCCACAGCGGGTTGGGCGGAGTGGAGAATTCAAGGCAGGCAAAGGTGCCGCCCGGCTTGAGGACGCGATACGTCTCCGCGAGCGCCTGTTCGCGGTCGGGTATGTTGCGGATGCCATATGCCATGGTGATGGAATCGTATGAATTGTCTTCGTAGGGAATGTTCTGCGCATCCACCACGTCGAAATCCACCGGCACGCCGCACGCCGCTCCCTGACGTGCGCGGTCGCGAGCAACGTCAAGCATTTCGGGGACGAAATCGGTCAGCTGGATGTGGGCGGGGGGAGTGCGCTTCGCCGCCGTGTAGCTGACGTCGCCGGTGCCTCCCGCAAGGTCAAGAAGGTCGCTTTCGGGCGTCAATGCGGCAGCGTCCACGGTCGCCCGCAGCCAGCGCTTGTATAGGCCGAAGCTCGAAGCGGCATTGAAGCGGTCGTATTTCTTGGCGATGGCTCCGAAGATTTCTTTTACGCGGTCTTCGGACACGGCGGCAGAGGCCTCCCGCCCGGTCGCGGTATCGACCACCGTATGGCCGACGTGAATATCGTTGGGCGCATCGCCCGCGACGGAGGCTTTCGCGGCTTCGCGCAAATACTCTCCGGAGGTCTTCTCGCTTGCGGCGGGTGCCGCAGCATTGGGCTGTGCGTTCGTTTCGTTAGTGTCGGTGCCGTTCGAGAGGCTCGTGGTCATGATCGGGTGCCTTTTCGTGGTGTGTTCGGATGGTGATTCTGGTTTTTTGGGCGATAAACCCGTGCCGCGCACGGTTTTAACCCGGCTGCCAAGTATAGCTTAAACGGGATGCGCTATTATGTCCGCATGCTATTACTTGCTGAACATATCATCCCCGTCACGTCCGAACCCATCGATGATGGTGCGGTTCTGGTGCGCGATGGGCGCATCGTCGAGATCGGCGGTGCCCAACGTATGAAGTCACGCTATCCCCAGGAGGAGGTGCGAGACTTCGGACAATCCGCCATCATGCCCGGCTTCGTGGACTGCCACACTCACCTCGAGTACACGGTTCTGCGCGGCATCGTGCATGACGTTCCGTACGCGGAATGGCTGGCCATGGAGCACGCCAAGGCTGACATGATGAGCCGTGACGATCGCTACGATTCGGCGCTCGTCGGCTGCATGGAAATGCTTTCCGGCGGCGTTACCACCGTGGCAGACTTCACCAGCACGGGCGCTTCGTGCGAAGCCGTGAATGACATGGGCCTGCGCTCCGTCGTCTACCGCAGCGTCGGCGCTCCGGAAAAAGCCAAGGTGGATAGCGCGATTGAGGCCGCGGTGAACGACGTTCGCTCGTGGCGTGAGGCGTCTGACGCCGACCGCGTCACCATCGGTATCGCGCCCAAGGCTTTGCATGCCTGCCATCCCACGGTGTTTTCGAAGGTGAACGCCATCGCCGAGGAGATGGGTCTGCCGGTTGCCATGCATGTGGCTGGCAGCTACGAGGAGCTTCGCTACATTCGCGACGGCGCCACGCCGCTTTCGGTGCGCGGCATCTCAGGTGGAAATGACAGCCTGACCGACCGTCCCATGTGGCTCCCCACGGGCGTGACCCCGGTCAACTACGCTCTCAACTGGAATGCATTCAACAGCAAGGACGTCCTTGCCGTTCACTGCGTCCATGTGGATGATATGGACATCTCCAAGCTCAAGGAGCATGACGTCGCCATCGCCGTATGCACGCGTTGCAACGCGCAGCTTGGCATGGGCCTGGCGCCGCTGCATAAATTCCTGCAGGCCGGCATCCGCGTTGGCTTGGGCACTGATTCGCCTGCCGCGACTGACTCGGCGGATATGTTCACCGAGATGCGTCTGGGCATGCTCATCCATCGTGCGGTCTATAGCGATGCGGTCCTGAGCGCCGCAACCATGCTCGAGCCCCCCACAATCGGCGGCGCTCGCGCAATGGCCATGGATGACGAACCCGGCGGTCT
>NZ_CALUMA010000083.1 GCF_944321625.1 uncultured Slackia sp. | reverse complement strand
CTGCTTACGCGGCATGGGCAATCCTTTGCAGACGTCGGGCGCGCAAGCGGGTCGCGCGCGATCTAATTCTTTTGGGAGTCGAGCCAGACCTGGAGAAACAGGCTCGCAGCAATCATATCCACTTTGCCGCGCATCGCGCGCTCGTCCAGCCCCTCTTCACGCAAAATGCGTTTAGCTTCACGCGAGCTCAGGCGCTCGTCGGTGAAGGAAAGGGGCAGGTGGACGGCCTGCGAGATGCGCTGCGCTTTTTCGCGGATGCTGGCAGCCTGGGGGCCTTCCTCGCCCGCAAGCGTATACGGCAGGCCGCACACGAGATGCTCAATCTCCCAGTCTTCGATGATGCGGCGGAACTCTTTGCCGTTGGCGAGCACCTCCTGTGCAGGGAGCACCTTGAGAGGCGTGGCGATCTTGCCGGCGGCGTCGCTGATGGCGAGGCCGATGCGGGCCTCGCCAATGTCTAGTGCTAGCGTGCGCATTACGCCCCGAGCATTTCGCGTGCTGCGGCCAGTGCGGCATCCATGCCGGATGCGTCTTTGCCGCCGGCCTGGGCCATGGTGGGTTTGCCGCCGCCACCACCCTTGATGTTGCCGGCAATGGCCTTGATGACCGCGCCGGCGTTGAAGCCGGCCGCCACGGCCTCGTCGGTGCCGGCGGCCATAATAACGGGCTTGTCATTGTTCACGGTGCCCAGCACGCAGGCGCCCGGCTTATCCATGTGGCCGCGGATGATATCCCACGCATTGCGCAAGGCGCCGGTGTCCAGGCCGTCGATACGGGCGACCACCAGCGGATATCCCACATCCACCATGTTCTTGAGATAATCGGCCATGCTGCCCTCGGCCTCGGCCTGCTTGGCGCGCTTGCGCTCGGCCTCGAACTCCTTGATGGTAGCGGCGTTCGCAGCGCAACGGTCAGCGACCTCAAACGGCGTCGTCTTCAAAACGCCGGCGGCACGCTTGAGCTCGTCTTCCTCGCGGTTCATGTACGCCAGAGCATCGAAGCTGGTCACGGCTTCGATACGGCGCAGGTTGGCGCCCACGCTGCTCTCGGACACGATCTTGATGAAGCCGATCTCGGCGGTGTTGGCCACATGGCAGCCGCCGCACAGCTCGGCGGAGAAGTCGCCCGCCTCGACCACGCGCACGGTGTCGCCGTACTTCTCGCCGAACAGCGCCGTGACGCCGGCCTCGCGCGCCTCATCGAGAGAGGTCTCGTAGATGTTCATGGCAATGGCCTGCATAACCACGTCGTTGGCCACGTCCTCCACCTGCTTGATCTGCTCGGAGGTCACGCCCTCGAAGTGCGTGAAGTCGAAGCGCAGACGGTCGGGGCCCACGTAGCTGCCGGCCTGCTTGACGTGATCGCCCAGCACCTGGCGCAGCGCGGCGTGCAGGATGTGGGTAGCCGTGTGGTTGCGCGCGATGCGGGCGCGGCGGCGCTCGTCGATGACCGCGCGCACGGTATCGCCCACGCGCACCGAGCCGCGAACCACCTTGACCTGGTGGCAGACCAGGCCCTTCTCGGGCGCCTTGGTGTCAAGCACCTCGATGTGAAGCTGGCTGCCCTCGTCGGCACCTTCGAGCGTGCCGGTGTCGCCCACTTCGCCGCCCATCTCGGCGTAGAAGGGGGTGATGCCCAGCACGACCTCGCCCTCGTCGCCTTCGGCGAGCTCATCCACGCGCTGGCCGTCCTTGATCAGGGCGGTCACGCCCGAGGTTGCCGTCGCGCGGTCGTAGCCCACAAATGCGGAAGCGCCCAGCTCCTTGAGCAGCTCGGCATGCACGCCGCCGTAGGTGCTCCACGCAGCCTCGGCAGCGCCCTTGGTGGCGGCGCGGGCACGCTCGCGCTACTCCTCCATGCATGCCTCGAACTCGGCGGTATCCACCTTGATGCCGCGCTCGGCGCAGATCTCCTCGGTGACCTCAACCGGGAAGCCGTAGGTGTCGTGCAGCGTGAAGGCCTCCTTGCCCGAAAGCGTGTCGCCCTCGAGCTTGGACAGCGCCTCGTCCAGGAAGGCCTGGCCCTGGCGCAGCGTGGCGCCGAAGCGCTCCTCCTCAGACGCGACCACGCGCTCCACGAGCTCGCGGTTCTCCACGATCTCGGGGTACACATGGCCCATCTCGTTCACGATCTGCTCGATGTAGTGCGACAGGAACGGGCCCTCGATGCCCAGCTTGTGGCCGTGCATGACGGCGCGGCGAAGCAAACGGCGCAGCACGTAGCCGCGACCCTCGTTGGAGGGCAGGATGCCGTCGGCGATCATGAACGTCACCGAACGGCTGTGGTCAGCCACGATGCGCAGCGACAGGTCGGTGGCGTCGTCGGTCTTGTAGGTTTTGCCGAAAAGACGTTCGCCCACGGCCACCAGGCCGCGCAGCACATCGGTGTCGTAGTTGTTGGTGACGCCCTGCATGATGGCAGCGATGCGCTCCAGGCCCATGCCGGTGTCGATGTTCTTGGTCTTCAGCGGCGCCAGCGTGCCATCCTCCTGGCCGTCGAACTGGGTGAACACGCAGTTCCAGTACTCCAGGAAGCGGTCGCAGTCGCAGCCCGGCTTGCAGTCGGGCTTGCCGCAACCCACCTCGGGGCCCTGGTCGAAATAGATCTCGGAGCAGGGGCCGCAGGGACCGGTGGGGCCAGCGCGCCAGAAGTTGTCGTCCTCGCCGAGCTTGGAGATGTGGTCCTCGGGCACGCCCAGGTTCTTCCAGATCTCGATGGTCTCGTCATCGTCCTCGAATACGGTGAAGTACAGGCGCTCGGCAGGAAGCTCCAGCACCTGCGTAGAGAACTCGAGCGCCCAGGCGCACATCTCCTTCTTGAAGTACTTGCCGAAGCTGAAGTTGCCCAGCATCTCGAAGAAGCTCAGGTGGCGGCCCGTGGTGCCGATGATGTCGATGTCGTTAGTGCGCACGCACTTCTGCACCGTGGTGGTGCCCACATAGGCGGGATCGAGCTCCTTCACATGCAGGAAGTAGGGCTTGAACTGCACCATGCCGGCACTGGTGAGCAGAAGGCTCGGGTCGTCGGGGATAAGCGAGGAGGACGGCATGCGCTTGCAGCCCTTCTCCTCGAAGAACTTCAGGTACTTCTCGCGGATCTCCGCGGTGGTCATGTACTTCATCAGACGCGTCTCACTCTCATCGTGCAAACATATCCAAAGTCGCCGGCGCGAACCGATTCGAAATCGGCGCCTGCCGGCCGAAAAACATACGGTTAGGCATAATAGCCAAAACAGCGGCCTCGCGTCACCGTTTTTCCGGGTTGTTCTCCCCCGAATCCTGCGATTCTGCGGATTTCGGCTTGCGCTGCGCCTTTGCGGCCATGGATTTGGCCTCCTCGCGCAGACGCCATTCCTCGCGCGCCTGCTCTTCCTCGCGCATGCTGTGCACGCCCACGGCGTCGGTCAGGGCATCGGGGCGCGTGGCCTCTTCGTCCAGATGCGTCGGGGTGCCCTTGAAGAACACGCCGTCCTCTGACACCACCTGGCGCCCGGTGCGCCGCTCGAAATAGAACACGAAAAGCGATTTGGCGATTGCCGCCAGGGGGATGGACAGGAGCATGCCCACGACGCTACCCACGAGCCCCTGCATCGCGCCGCCGATGGCGCTGCCGCAGAGCAGGGCGATAATTACGAGCGCCGGATGCACATCCACCGAGTTCGCCATGATCTTGGGGCTTACGAACGTGTACACAAACTGCTGGATGGCGATGGTGAACGCCAGCGCGAGCAATGCCGCCAGCGGGCTGTCGAAGAACCCGACGAGCGCCGCCAGCGCGCCGCCGATCCATGGACCCACGACGGGGATGATGTTCATCACGCCGGTGATGAGCCCCAGTGCGGCGGCGTTGGGGATGCCCACGATCTGGAAGCAGATGCCGCACGCCACGCCGATGAGCAGGCACTGCAAAAGCGTTGCCTTGATGTAGCCGCCCATCACGCGCGTGAACGTGATATGGATCATCTCGGCCTCTTCGCGGCGCGCCGGCGGAATCAAGCGCATGGTCTCGCGGCCGATGGCGGGCAGCTCCATGAGGATCCAGAACGCCACCACCAACGAAAAGCCGATCACCATAACCGAGTTGGCCACGCCCGTGCCAAAGCCCACCACGCCGTCGGCCGACACCTTTGCCACGGTGGAAGCCCAGTCGGTGAGCGATTTGGCGCCCGAATCGATCCAGCTACGCACCGTGTCGTTCTGGAGCACGTCGGAGTACTGAACGTAGAGGCGGTTGCCCCAGTCCACCAGCTGCTGCACGTAGCCCGGCAGCCCGGCGAACATGGAGGCGAACTGGTCGCCCAGGCCCAACGCGGGCGAGAACATGACCATGCCCAGAATGGCGAGCAGCGCGAACATGCCTACGTAGGCGATGGCAGAACCGACCGGGCGCGGCACGCCCACCGACTCGAGCTTGTCGACCGGCGTGCGCAGGCACAGCACGATGATGACGGTCCACGCCACGATGGCGACGGGCGTCGCCAGCACGTTGAGCACGAAGCCCAGCACGTACACGATGGCGATGACGCCGATAATCGCCCAGATTTGGAAGAACCGACGCCGTGCGGCGTCGGTTCGGTCAGTCGAAGATTGATGGTGGGATTCGCAACGCTCTTCGCGTTCTGCTGGATGATTCAAACCCGCATCTCCCAATCTACTTGTTGTACGTGAAATAGCCGCTGGAAGCTTCTTCGGCCTTCGGGGCGGAAGGCTCGGCCGCAGGAACGTCCTGGACCCGCAAGGCGGGCTCGACGGCGGGTTGTTCGACCGTCTCGACCGCAGCAGGGGCAGGGGCTTCGACGGGCTCCACGGGCGCAGCCGGCTGAGCCGCTCCCTCAGAGGCGGCGCCCAATGCCGCAGCCTGGGCCTCCTCCGCCGCCGACCCCAAAGCGACCGACGCGTCGGATGCCTTCTTCTGCGAGAACGCGCCGCGCAGCTTCTCGGCGGCGGTGTTCACCAGCTTCATGGGCGTGTTGGCAACCGTTTCCACCGCGTTCGCCGCGCCGGCGGCCGAGGTGGTCATGGCGTCCACATTCT
>NZ_CALUMA010000082.1 GCF_944321625.1 uncultured Slackia sp. | reverse complement strand
ACCTTCGTCGCCTGCTGGACGGCTCTTGGAACACGGCAGGGACCATTTTTATGGACTACCGCAACAGCGCAGATTTTTCAGACCGGCATACTGTGATTTACGGACATAATATGAAGAATGATACAATGTTTGGCTCTCTGCCGGAGTATCAGAGCCAAGAGTATTATGAACAGCATCCGGTTTGGTATTTGCTGACGCCGGAGCAAAACTACAAGGTGGAATTGATTGCAGCCTATGTCACACCGTCCGATTCGGCAGTTTATGGCTTTGAGAAAACCCAGGAGGAACGAAACGCTCTGCTGGAAACAGCACTTAAAAAATCCGCTTTTACCACGGATATATCTGTATCTGATGAGGACAGGCTGATTACCTTTTCCACTTGTTCCTACGAATATGATGGTGCAAGGTTTGTGCTGGTGGGAGTGTTGTGTGAGATTGATTAAAACAAAAAAACGGATAGCGGATAAAAGACAAAGGCGGCTGCACGATTTCTCGCTCAGTCGCCTTT
Source organism: uncultured Slackia sp. (assembly GCF_944321625.1). GTDB lineage: Bacteria > Actinomycetota > Coriobacteriia > Coriobacteriales > Eggerthellaceae > Slackia. Next base: position 9,401 of record NZ_CALUMA010000082.1, on the reverse strand, counting down.
GTGCTCCTTAAAAGTATCTGCTTGCTGGCAGAGGGTGATATATTTTTGAATTTCGTCCTCGCTTTTTCCGGCAAAGAAGTCAATTACGCTTTTTGAAACAGCATCCGATTTCATGTCCTGAAAGACAGCGGCATCCAAACTGATATTCAGCCCCCTCGCCAATGTGGCGACTGTTTCAAATTTCGGGCTGCTTTTGCATCGTTCAATTTCGATGATTGTCCGAACGCTCATGAGTAGTTTGTCCGCCAATTCCCGTTGTGTCAGATTCCGCTTGATTCTTGCGGCACGGAGAGCAGCGGCAAATGAATCCAGCGGATTCTGCATTGTACCTCACCTCATGTATATTTTAGTATGCGTTACCGCTCATATAAATATACTTATAAATCATATCATATGAGCTTCTAATCATAATCGGGAACGGAGAGGAACAGGAAATGAGCAAAGAAAAGATTTGGGGGAAGATTTGATCTAAACGTTCCCAAGGGGGTCATAAGACAAAGAACCGTTGCGATAAAGACGGATTTTCTAACGTCGGGCTGCGCTCATTGGAATAAGTTGCAGCTCGCTTTTTATGCAGTAAAGATTGCATTTGATATATGGGGCTATCATGTTCCAATTGATTCCGACTCGCCTTTTCGACGTGCTTATCCATATATAACAAAAGGCACACAAACAGCTCACTATGCCTGTCTGTGTGCCTTTTATCGTATATGGCAAAGGATTTTTGCGGGCTGCCGTGATCCCCTGGTCAATCGTTTTGATTTGTTCAAAAACGATTGATTGGAGGAAAATGACATGCCATATAACAAGGCCAAAGCCCAAAAGGATTGGGAATTATGGAAGAAAGCCGAGTAAGAAAAAATGCGCAGCCTCGGTGTGGATGAAACAACGATACAAAAACTGCGCGAATACGATTGGAATGCGTTTAATTCAGAACGGCGCTTTTACGAAAAACTTCAGGAGTCGGATCATCTGATTGATTTTATTGCGGCAAAAGAACCGGAGCCGTACATAGGAACCGTAGAGAGATTGCTGGACAACATAGAGAATCAGCATTTGCATCAGGCATTGGTTACTGTGGACAAGCTCACGTTGCAGATTGTTCTATGGAAAATGGATGGATATAACAGCCAGCAGATATCGCAGAAATGCGGTCTGACAGTAGAAGCGGTCAACTTCCGAATGTGGCATCTGAGAAAGAAAATAAAAAAACTTTTTGAGAGCATCTAATATTTTGTGTGTTCTCATCGGCTATAGGGTGAAGGGCTATAAAAGTCCTTTGCCCTATTTGCCGTTTATGGACGAACCCACCAGCGGTCTTGACCCCGCTGCCCGCGCGGAGGTCCATGCGATGCTGCGCGAGCTCAAGACGGCAGGCGCGACCATCTTCATCACCACGCACGACATGGCCGAAGCCGAAACGGTATGCGACCGCATCGCCATTCTAAACGACGGAAGAATCGTGGCAGAAGGCGAGCCTGAATCGCTTAAACTACGATTCGCGCGCAACAAGCTGACCATCGTCACGAAATCACGCGGCGTCATCGAGGCGACCAAGGATGCACAATCAGCAGACCTGGTGCACGAGCTCATGGTCGCAAACGAGATCCAATCTTTGCATTCGGACGAACCCAACCTTGAGGAAGTGTTCCTCGAGCTGACCGGAAGGGAATTCTAAATGAACGCCTCGCTGCGCAAAACTGGCGCGCTTTTCATGAAAGACGTCGCCGACTTCTTCAAAAACCCCACCATGCTGGTGGTAAGCCTCATGCCTATCGCGTTCATGCTGCTGTATCGCTTCATGATAGGCGATGCGACAGCGGACGCCGGCTTGACTCCTGAGCAACAAGCGTTCGCTGACAAAGAGGTCCTGAAATTCATGCTGGGAACCGCATTGTGCCTGACTGTTGGCATGGCGGGTTCCATGACCATCATCTACGGCATCGCGGAAGAAAAAGAGAAGCACACGCTGCGCACGCTGATGCTTGCCAACGTGACCGCGGGCAACGTGCTGGCGGCAAAAACCCTGCTCGCTTTGGTGGTGATCGTTGCGGTTGAGGCGGCGTGCTTCTTTGCCGCAGGCGGACAGATGCAGTGGTTCGGCACCTACCTCGCACTTGGCGTGCTGGGCGCGTTGCCTTTGATCTTGGTGTCGCTGGTGTTGGGTCTTGCCAGCCGCGACCAGACCACCGCAGGCGTATTCGGCGTGCCGCTGCTGCTGCTTGCGATGATTCCCATGTTCGAGCTGGCAAACGAGACGATTGCCAAGATTTCAGTCTACACTCCCTGCGGAGGCATCTACAAGCTGATGGGCATGGCAATCGACGGGTCGGTGACATTTGACGAGGCCTTGATGCCGCTGGCAGTCACCGCTGCCTGGATCGTCGTAGGGGCAATCCTGTTTGCCGTGCTATACAAGAAGCTGACCAGGGATAACTAGTACGCAAATACGCAGGAAGGCCTGCGCATAACCCCTCTATCGCCAAGGCCGCGACGCCCAACCCGAGCGCTGCGGCCTCATTTGTGTGTCAAAAGGAGACGTAGCACTTTTGACACACATGGGTGCCCAGGCTGAGTTCCATATCCGAACGGGATAACGTGCGCCCGTCTTGAATAACGTGCGCGAACCGTGCACGAGAGACGAGTCGGGCACGAAACACGGGCCATGCGTAGTCGTCCGACCCTCTGGGGCCGCCGCGCACGCCGGAGACGATTGGTTCCGGTCATGCTAACGCCGAATCAATAGAGAGAGCTAGAAAGTACGCACATAATCGTGGGTTGTGTATGGCGCGTGCATCCAAATCGAAGGAATGCGCACATAATCTCAGGTTGTGTACGGCGTGTACATCGAAATCAGGCGATTCGGCACGTAATTTCGACTTTTGCACGGTGCGTACATCCGCTCTGTCGCACGCTGAGGAATTCCCCGCCGCGACCTCTCCCCTTCATCGTACACCACCGCTCAAAACGTACTTTTCCGATGACCAATCTTCGCAATCGGCAGCTCTTTCCACCTCGAAACGCCTTCTTTATCGTAGAGCACGATGTACGCACCGTACAAAAGTCGCGAATCGGTGCAAAAAATGGCATTTTGGATGTACGCACCGTACAAAACTCGACAAGGTGTGCATGCGATTCACATCTCTTTGGTTAACCATCGTTGGCACAGCTGCGGTCGGCTTGGGCATGAAAGGAGTCCTGCGCGCCGCCCAGATGCCAACGTCCGGGAGAGCGTCAGGCAGACCGCATGCCACCTGCCTTCCGACCTATGTAAACGAAGCTTTAACAGGAATCTTCACGCAGAATGGGAACTTTGCAGTTGCTATTAGATTCCGTATCGCGCAAATGACCTTGCACCTCGTCGGTCAGGCCTTGGGATTTCGGGATTTCCTGGAGGTTCATCTGTAAGATCCCGCATCGCGCAAAAGAACACGTACCCGCTCATATCCCTGCGCCTCGCTATGCGCGCCCATCCGTTGCCTTCATAACTCCGCATATTCAAAAGATACCTCTTGACACATCATGCTATACGTCGCATAGTATGTATCACATAGTATATGTTGCATAGTATTACATGACGCAAGATATCGTCTGAAAGGAGGCGGCGGTGGATGCACAAATGAAACGCGGGTTCTTAGAAGCATGCGTTTTAGCAACACTCGACCGACGGGAATCGTACGGATACCAAATCGTCAAAGACGTGCCGCTTGCCTTGGGGTTGACGGAATCGACGCTCTATCCCCTGCTCAAACGCCTAGAGGCTGCCGGCTGCATCGCGGTGCGCACAGCAGAGCATAACGGAAGGCTTCGCAAGTATTACCGTACCACGGAAGAAGGAAAGCGACGAATCGCAGAGTTCGTTGCCGAACGGTCTGAGGTTCTGGCGATTTACGACTATGTGGAGGCCGCAACGGGACGAGGCGCTACAGCGCAATCGCTTGAATCAGAACATCTCATGCCGAATGGTATCCAGGCAACTCGCACGGCAATTGAACAAACCGCCCTACAAGAATCGCAAATTGCTCAACCCGCCGAACCGATTGTTGACAAAACAGACAGGGAAGCATGCGTCCAATCGTCTGAGCGAAAGATGGAAGACACGCCGTTTACCAAGCTCGCTCACATTCTCAATCGTTAGGAGCATCCATGAACAAACAACAGTATCTTACGCGTCTCGAAAGCCTGCTGGCGTGCCTCCCTCAGGAGATGCGCGCCGAATCGATTGCCTTCTATGCCGAAATGATCGATGACCGCATGGAGGAAGGGCTCACGGAGGAAGAGGCCGTTGCCGCCCTTGAAACGCCAGGTGCCGCCGCCGAGGCGATCCTCGATGATTTACCCGCAGTCCCCCGCGCCATGGCGAAAACGCGACGCAAAAGCAAGGCGCTGCTCTGGACGCTCCTCATCGTAGGAGCGGTGGTGTGGGTCCCGCTGCTCATTGCATTTTTGGCAGTTGCCCTGTGCGTATACGCCTGCATCTGGATTCTGGTCGCATGCCTCTGGATTGTATCGATTGCCTTCGTGGCAGCATTCCCCGCCTCCTGCGCCATAGCGTTCATGGGTGTCTCTGCTGGCGTCATTCCATTCGCAATCGCAGAAGCAGGAGTCGGCCTTGTATGCGCAGGCATCGGGCTTGCGATGATAGCGGTATCCATCGGCGCAACCAAGCAACTCGCACGCCTGTCGCGCGCATGGGTGCGCAAAATGGCATCCCCCTTTGTCAAATCACGCAATGACCACGACACAAAACCCGGCGTCACGACTTCACATGCGATAGCATAAGCGCAGAGAAAGGATTACTCATGACAACAGGAAAGAAAGTCCTGCTCGCTGTAGCGGCGGGAATGGCAGCATTGGGAATCGTGCTCATGGGAGTCGGCTTTGTGATGAGCGGGTTTGATTCCGCGGTGTTCACCATGCATGTCGATACGAGGGAAGGCATTTTCGTGCTGGGTGGACACGTGGTTGAGAACCCTTCTGAACTCCCATTTTTGGGAACAATCGCCAACCTGGGCACGATTGGTTATGAATCAATCCGCTGAATTTCATCCGAGATGGCGCTTGCTGCCTTCGACAACCTCTGGTAAACCAAGCGGGGCATGCATAAACGAGCGCTTTTTGGGGCAAGGTACTCGCCGCCCATAACAGCGTGAACAAGCTCATCCATAGCCTCAGACACTCGATGGCGTACCGTACCCATACGCGGTGCGTTAGACCATCGATCGTACAGGTGTCCCCCGCCCAGCATCAGGCCTCCCTTAAAGGAGAAATGAAGATTGTCGTCTGCACCATTAACGACATGATTCTGCGTCGAGTCGGGATTAAGAATGGCGTCAACCGCAGCTGAAAGCGAAGGCACCGCCTCATATTCCTGGGAAATGTTCACGAGGTACAAAGGGATGTCGATCGGTGCATCAGGCAAAAATGAACGAACGCTTAGCAACGCCCTCCGGCACGTTTGCCTATTCACATCATCCCATTCACCATCGGGATCGATAAAGAATCCCACCATCGCGCAACGTCCATTTTCAAGGACGGGAACATTTTGCTTGCCTAACGCAAGGCCGTACCCAATCAGATGAATGAACGTCGGTACGACCTCCCGTGAATCCACATCCACGAGTGATGCAAAATCACGAGCGAAAGCCGAGTATGCTACTTCAAAATCTTGAGCCATGATTGAAGTCATGTGCATGGAGCCTGGAGTCAGATCGGCGAGCACTATCGTTGATGGCAGAGCCATGATGGGAACCCCTCTATTTCACAAGTACGAAACCCATGATACCCGATTTCCCATTGGTAAAAGTTCACTCTCTGTTAAACCAGCGATGAGAAAACCGACGACCTAATATCTCCGCCGGTTCGACACTTGCACCCGGGTGGCGGCAAGCGACAGTGAGCCCAACGCCATAATCCGTGTCCGAACTCAGATTTTGTGCACAGCGCATGCACGATTTTCGAGTTTGGACATGGGATGACAAGAACTCGACAAAACACTTAACTGCGAACAGGCGTTTTAATCTTTTTGCTCCGACGAGACTGCCCCGGCGCCCGAAAACGGTGCTCCAGGAGCCGGGATTCGTGTCCGAACTCAGATTTTGCGCACGGCGCATGCGCGTTTTTCGAGTTCGGACATGGGACAGTGCGGCATCGGCGGCAATGCTTAACAACGAGCTGGCATTTTAAGTAATTCCAAGCAGTGTCCCGCTTGCGATGAACGCAAAAGGGGCCTCACTGACGCATTATCGTGTCCGAACTCGATTTTTGCGCACGGCGCATGCGCATTATTCGAGTTTGGACACGCGACTCGTGGCATCTACGCCATCCCCGGGCAGGCCATCTCCATCAGAGCCCACACCTGGTCGGCACGACTTAACGCCGAAGGAGCGCAGAATCACCTAGCACCAAAAGGTGTTAACCCACAGCAAAGGTCGCCAAACAAAGAGCAGAAACACAAATCATTACCCCAACGCCTTATACCCCAGGCCGCGGACGGTTTCGATGAGCTTGGGATGTGACGGATCGTCCTCCACCTTTTCGCGCAGACGCTTGATGTACACGGTGATCGCGTTGTCGGACACATACTCGCCGCCTGCATCCCACAAGGCATCGCGAATCGCATCGCGCGTCACCAAACGCCCCTTCGCCTGCGCAAACAACAGAAGCAGTCGATATTCGAGCGCAGAAAGAACCAGGTCGCGCCCCTGCTTGCGCACAACACCCGCCGCAAGGTCGATCTCAACGTTGCCCAAAGACATCCGCTCTACAGCCGACCCAGACTTCGCCCGGCGCGCCGCAGCGTTGATGCGCGCCAAGAGCTCCCGGGCGCGAAACGGCTTGGCGATATAATCGGCGGCACCCATGTCAAGCCCCGCAACCGTGCTGAATTCGTCGTCGGACGCCGTAAGAAAAATCACCGGCATGTCGGGTGCAATCTGCTGCGCCGCGGCGCACACACCGAACCCCGTGCCCTGCTCGAGCGTCACATCCAAAAGCGCAAGATCGAACGAACCCTGCTCCAGCATGTCCACCGCAACATCCTGACGTGTTGCCACCTGGCAGTCATGTCCCTCGGAGTTCAGCAGCGCCCGAAGAGCGCCCACAATCGAGGCGTCGTCCTCCACGATGAGAATACGCATGCTAGAGCTCCAGCTTCATATACACCGTCTCGGCGATGGGATTGTCATTGTATTGGGGAATCTCAACGAAACCCATGCTCTTATACAGAGCGATAGCAGCCTTAAGACGAGGAAGCGTGTCCAGATACATGCACGAATAGCCCATCTCGCGGGCGTCATCCACGATACGCTGGGCAAGACGCCTACCGATATGCGCCCCTCGATTGCCCGGCCTCACATAAAGACGCTTCATCTCGCAGGCGTTCTGGCCGGAAAGCTCGTGCATCGGGCGCAACGCGATGCAGCCCACGGCAGGCCCTCCGAAATGCGCCACATATAAACGTCCTTCCGGCATGCCGTACTTCTCACCCAAATGGTCCAGCTCGGTGTCATAGCCCTGCAAGGCAAGGCATTCGCTCATATCGCCCTGTTCTCCCTGCAGCCAATCCATGTATTCGACGATGAGCGGGCGCACCTCGTCAAGACGGTCGTAAGCAAGTTCTATCGTGAGTTCGCAAGATTGTTGTGCTTCCATGACGCTTCCTTCGGTTGGGTGACGCATATCCGTGCATTGTAGCGTGAATACGCAGTCGAATACTCAGCAGACCGGCGTGAGGGCGCCTGTCTCGGAATCCATGATGTAACCGCCGATACGACCGCTCTGATCGGTAAGGCACATTCGCCCTTTCTGCTATGGTAGTCATCGACTAGATTGTAGCCCATGCAGCATTGTGGCGAAAAACCTCGCTGCAACCGCATGACAATGAACGTCCACGCATGCCGCTGATACGCAAGTAAAACTCCGGCCGAAAGAAAGAGGGCTCCTGGTGGATACGCTCTTCAGAAATCCCTCATTCCTTAGACAAACGCTTGGCCTTTTAACGCTGGCGGTGCTCATGGGAGCCCTCGCATTCTTGGCCACGAGCTGGGCGGCGCAATCGACCAGTTCCCCCGTTTCCCCTGCATTCGTCTCGGGCGTATGCACACTTGTCGCCGGCATCGCGACGACGCTCGCCTTTTGCCTCATCTCCCACCGGCGCTATACGGAAATCACGCGGCTTTCAACGGAAATCGACGCGGTGCTGCACGACGGACGGAATCTATCGTTTTCCGATTATCGCGAGGGTGATGTCGCCGTGCTGCGCAACGAAGTGGACAAGGTGTGCGCCCGCCTCACCAAGACGGCAGAGGATCTTGCGGCCGAGAAACGAGCGCTGTCAGACGCCCTGGCGGACATCTCCCATCAGATTCGCACGCCGCTCACCGCGGTCGAGCTCTTGGTGCCCGTGATAGAACGAGCCCAGGATTCGCACGTTCGCTCGATGAAGCTCCACGAGTTGGAAACGCTCATTGACCGCGTGTCATGGCTGGTCACCTCGCTTCTGAAAATCGCCCGGATCGATGCAAACGCCATCACGCTCGCATCGAGGGAGCAAAACGCCAAAGCCGTCATCGACGCCGCGCTTGAACCGGTTGAGGTATCGATGGACATGCATGGCGTTTCGTACGAAACCGACGTTCAGATGGATGCCGCCTTTTTGGGCGATGCAGCATGGACGGCAGAGGCGCTGTCCAACGTGCTCAAGAACTGCATGGAGCACACACCCGAAGGAGGCTGCATTCGCATTCAAGCGACGGAGGATTCGCTGGCATGCCGCTTCCGCATCCAAGATACGGGGCCCGGCATTTCCGACGACGATCTGCCGCATGTCTTCGAGCGGTTCTACCGCGGCGAGCCGCGCAATACGGCTCCATTGCGCGGACCCGAAGACCCTTCGTCCAATCCAGACTTTGCCGATGCGATGCAGCCTGTGGGATTCGGCATCGGGCTTTCGCTCGCGCAGGCGCTCATCAACGCCCAGGGCGGCTCGATCCGCGCGTCAAACGCTCCGGGCGGCGGAGCGCAATTCGATATCGTTTTTCCCAAAGTGACAGTTTAGTCACGTTGGCGTCACGCGCGTGTCAGCCGCAACCGCGACACTAAAGGTGTCGGATTACATCCACTACGAGGAAACGAGGGCACCATGGATATCCTCACCGTGTCGCACCTAACCAAGACCTACGGATCGGGCGATGCCGCGACCCGCGCGCTCAACGACGTCTCGCTCACTATCGCCGAAGGAGAGTTCGTCGCCATCGTGGGCTCGTCGGGATCGGGCAAGAGCACGCTTTTGCACTTGCTGGACGGCGTCGATAGACCCACCTCAGGAACTGTCTACCTCAATGGCGAAGACATCTATGCGCGCCGCGACGAGCAGCTTGCCGTGTTTCGTCGACGCGAAG
>NZ_CALUMA010000081.1 GCF_944321625.1 uncultured Slackia sp. | reverse complement strand
TGCGTGCAGCAGGATGCCACCGGCGACGCCTGGGACATCGCGCTGTCCTACTGCTGGGGCGTGGGCGGTGCCCGCTCCGGCATCATCAAGGCCACCTTCAAGGAGGAGACCGAGGAAGACCTGTTCGGCGAGCAGGCAGTGCTCTGCGGCGGTCTGGTTGAGCTGGTCAAGGCTGGTTTCGAGACGCTGGTCGACGCCGGCTATCCGCCCGAGCTGGCCTACTTCGAGTGCTACCACGAGATGAAGATGATCGTCGACCTCATGTACGAGAGCGGCATCCATTTCATGAACTACTCCATCTCCAACACCGCCGAGTACGGCGAGTACTACGCCGGCCCCAAGGTCATCAACGAGCAGAGCCGCGAGGCCATGAAGCTCATCCTGAAGCGCATCCAGAACGGCGAGTTCGCTCAGGAGTTCGTCGACGACTGCAACAACGGCCACAAGTGGCTGCTCGAGCAGCGCGAGGCCATCAACGAGCACGAGATCGAGAAGACGGGCGAGAAGATTCGCTCCATGTTCACCTGGATCAAGAAGTAAAAGAGCCTCCTAAGAAGCGCCCGTCGGTTTTTCGTCCGACGGGCGCTTTTCTTTTTTGCCTTCTCCAGCCATACGGGCAAATTTTCATGCATCCTATCTATCGCGCAGGCGTTCGAGGCGGGCGCGATTGCGGGGCGTGAGGGTGCCAGCCGTGAGCTCGTCAAGCAGACGCTTCGCCTCCTCGCGGCTTCCGTGGAGCAGTTCGTATTCCGCGGCATACAGCTGCCAGCTCACGCGCGATTGCGATGGCGGCACCTGCGCCATACGATTGCGGATGAATTCGCCGTCTGCAGCAGTCCATTCTTCATGGGGACGCAGCCATAACTCCGCGTTTTCCACGAGATCGCTGGTGATACGCCGATTGCGCGAACCGCCCCTGAAGCGCTTGCTGATTTCGCTGAGCCGCTGTGCAGCCAGCCTTGCCCCTTGTTCGTCGCCTACTTCAATCCGAGCCAATATCTCCACGTTGAACGCGCGAAACGCAACGACTTTCCGCGCTCGCTTGAGAGGCGTTCTCGCCAAGCACTCCAGCGCTTCGTAGGGCTTCGCGTCATTGAGGTCGGCATAAGCAAGCTCCACCGAATGGCTGGCGGACGACATTTCCAACTTGCTTCGGCGCCCGATTTCCTCAACCGCCGCACGGTATTTCGTTGGGTCGCCGTCCTGCTCGACAATATCTACCAGCCCCTTGAACAGCTGTGACATCCGCATGCGAAATACGAACACCATGACGAAAACGGCGGCGAGAGCAAGCCAATACCAGATATCGAATATGCTCTGCCCCCATATCACGCGAGAAAAAGCCAGCGAAAGAAACACCGCGGCGGCAATGCCGAAAACCACCCGGGCTGTGCGCACGCGCCGCAAGTACACCCGTCCCGCCTCTTCGCCCGTCATCGAACAATATGCGGAATGCTCGCCCATGTTGCCCCCCACTTCCAATGCAGCGCATGCACCGCGCAAGCGCGCACGCGTATAAACTCTGCTCGCGTATAGATTTGCTCACGTATAGATTATATGCACCCTTGCCCCACCCTGCATTTCTCTTAAGGCTTGCAAAATGTTCGCAAAATATGATGCGCATGGTAAGGCGCTTTAAACAGGCGTACTATTTGCACTGTTTCATTCATCCGTTTAATACCTTGTCAAGAAAGCGACGTCCATGCCCACCGAGCCCGTGCCCACGCCCGAACCGTCCGCCGCACCCACGCAGACGAAACGCCGTAAACGCATGACGAAAAAGCGCGTCGTCATCGCCATGTGTGCGCTTGTGGTTCTTGCTGCTGTAGCATGGGGCGTCACCGTGGCCGTAGGCAAGGCGTTTACCGCCCAGGAGCAGGCCGTTCGTTCGGATTGGACCACCGAAACGGGCGACCTCTTGGCCAGCACCGAGGACGACATCGAGCTATACGAAGCCGCCGTGAACTCAGACCTGCGCGTAGCACAGCTCATTCCCGCCGAAGTCGATGACGAAGGCTTCACCTATTACGACGAAGACGTCCAGCAGCGCATCGCCGATACGCTTGACGGTCTTAAGAACCTCGACATCAAGTGGACGGCATCCAATCCGCTTGCCGTGCTCAATCCCTCTGGCACCGGAAGCAACGGACTCTACTTGTATTTCGAAACCGACCTGCCCACGCAGGTAACCTACACCGTGACCACGTCCAATGCGGATGCCCAAGAGTGGACCGCTACGGCGCGCAATTGTTTCCTCGACCAAGATGACGTGCAGGCAGAGCAGGAGTCTGAATACTCCACCGTGCACGAATTCCAACTCATCGGATTGGTTCCCGGCGCCACCAATCAGGTGACCATAACCATCACGGGCGAATGGGGCAACGTGCGCCAAGAAGTTACGTTCTCCATCGATATGCCTGAAACCGCGTCAGGCTATGCCACCCAGCTCGAATCGACCGAAGGCGAATCGACCCAACAGCTCTCCGATGGTCTGTTCGCGCTCGTGCGCCAGAACGGGTATCTGGGATACGGCTTCTTCTACGACAATCAGGGCACCATGCGCTACGAGATGGTGACCGAAGGCCTGGGACTCGATCGCATCCTCGAATACGACGACCAGATCGTGGTGTGCGCATCGGCGAGCAAGCTGGCGCGCATCGACGGCCTGGGCCGCGTGCTGCAGACCTATGACCTGGGCGATTACGTATTGCATCACGACATCAACTACGCCCAAGACGGCCACATCGTAGCCTTGGTCGAACACGCCGATAGCGAACCGGTGGAAGATTTGGTCGTCGATATCGACCTTGCCACCGGGGAGGTAACCGAGCTTATCGACTTCACCGAGTTCATGAGCGATTACGTCGAAGAATTCACGCACCCCATCACTGCTACGAGCACGTTTTTCTGGCAGGCGGGCGAACTCGATTGGATTCACCTGAACACCGTGGAATACCTCGAGGAGGACGACAGCATCATCGTGTCGTCGCGCGAGACGTCCACCATCATCAAGGTGGACACCGTCCACGGCACGCCCGAAATCGCATACTTCATCGGCGAAGAGTCCTTCTGGGAGGACACGCCGTACGAGGGCCTCAATCTGACCCAGATTGGCGACTTCACGCCGCAGTACGGCCAGCACAGCGTGGAATACGATGGCGAAGGCCCCACAGAGGACAGCTATTACCTGCTGATGTTCGATAACAACTATTGGGCGCTTTCCACGCGCGACGGCTATACGCCCGACATTGACGGCACCGATGTGAGCACCGATATGTACAACGGCGAAGCGAGCCACGCGTACCGTTACCTGGTCGACGAGGCAGCGGGCACGTACGAGCTGGTCGCATCGTTCGACGTGCCATACTCGAGCATCGTGTCCAACGTGTCGCACGCGCCCGAATCAGACAACTACGTGGTGAACAGCGGCATCTCGATGGTGTTCGGCGAATACGATGCCGAGGGCAATCTGATCAAGGAGTTCTCCTACGAGTGCGACCTCCAGGGCTACCGCGCCTTCAAACACGATTTCGTAGGGTATTGGTTCCCCTAGATCTTCCTGTATTCCTCAAGAATGAGAAGCACCTCGCAATGGTCGAGGCGCTTTCACTCCCGAAATCGGCCGAGGCACAACCGTCGCACTCGCCCGCCCGCTACTCGACGGATTTCAGGCTTTCCACCATATCGATCTTGGCGAGCTTGCGGCGCATGGCGATGGTCACGATTACCGAGAACACCATGGTGAGCGCAAAGGCAATCACGAAGCTCAAGGCATGAATCTCGCGCCCGAACATCACCTGGTCGACCTCGGCCGTCACCACGACGAAGCCCTCCATCCAGATGCCCAGCACACAGCCCACAAGGGCTCCGATGATTGAGAGCAAGATGGTTTCGCGATAGATGTACGCGTTCACCTCGTGCGGCGTGAAGCCAAGCACTTTGAGCGTAGCGATCTCGCGGGCGCGCTCGGTGATGTTGATATTAGTAAGGTTGTACAGCACCACGAACGCCAGCGCGGCGGCGGCGATGATCAGCACCACGACAACCGAGTCCACACTCTTGAGCATGGTGCGATACGAATCGATAGTCTCGTCGTTGTAGCCGACCGTTTTCACGCTGTCGATAGCAAGCAGGTCGTCGCTCATCTGTTCGCGCACGCTCAAATCGTCGGTTGCGACGGCATAGACCGTAGAGAATTCCGGCGTCTCGCCGAACGTCTTCTCGTACAGTTCCGACGACATGAACACGTATTGGCTCACGTAGTTCTCCATGATGCCGGCCACCGACACCTCAAAGCCGTCGCCCTCGGCGTTGCCGATAGAGTCTTCCTCGTAGATGCGAATGGTGTCGCCCGCAGAAACGCCCAGCTCGGTCGCGAGTTTCTCGCTCACAATAACGCCGTCTTCGGAAAGCGTCAGCGCCGCATGCCCCACGCGCTCACGCATGGTTACATACTCGCTCATCTTCTGGGCATCTTCCGGAACCACCAGCTCGAACCGCTGGTCGGCAGCACCTTCGTCCTGGCTATCGGAGCGCGCAATCATGTTGGCGGTCCTCGCAGACGTATGCTCGCTCACCTGGCTCGTGTCATCCAGCACGTCAGACACCGCCCGAGCGTCCTCGTCAGAAACGCCGTCGTCCAGACGCACGGTCATGTTGTAGTGATAAATCTCGCCGAACTGCTTGTCGATGATGTCGTTGATCGCATTCTGCAAGCCCAAACCCGTGAGCAGCAACGCCGTGCAACCAGCGATGCCGATAATCGCCATGAAGAAGCGGCGCTTGTACCGGAAGATATTGCGCGCCGTGACCTTCCACGAGAACGACATGCGGCTCCACAGCGGCTTGATGCGCTCAAGCAGAATACGCTTGCCAGCCTTGGGAGCGCGGGGGAGCATAAGCGCAGCAGGCGTTTCGCGCAGCGTCGAGGCGGCGGCCGCCCAGGTTGCGACCAACGTGATGCCGATGCCCAGCCCGGCGGCAGAAAGCGCTATAGCGGGATCGATCGGCACGGGACGCGGCGGCACCGCATACACGATGGCATAGGCCTCCATGATGAAATACGGCAGGAACATGGACAGCGCGACGATGCCGATGAGGCTTCCCACGCCGCTGGCCACGAATGCGTACAGCAGGTATTTCGACGTGATACGCGCGTTGGAATAGCCGAGCGCCTTGTACGTGCCGATAAGCACGCGCTCCTCTTCCACCATACGCGTCATGGTGGTAAGCGAAACCAGCGCTGCTACCAGGAAGAAGATGAACGGGAACACCTGGGCGATTTGGTCGATGCGGTTGGCATCGGATTCGAAGCTTTCGGCGCCCATGATCTTCGAGCGATCGAGCACGTACCATTCGGGCGATTCGATATCGTCGATTTCGGCCTGGGCGTCTGCCAGCTGAGCCTCCGCGTCGGCGAATTCCTCGTCGGCCTGGGCCTTTTGCTCTTCAAACTCTTTTACGCCGTCCTTGTATTCCGCTAGGCCGTCCTCGTATTCGGCACGGCCTTGAGCGAGCTCTTCCTCGGACGCTTCGAGCGTGACCTTGCCGGACTCGTACTGCGCCACGCCATCCTGGTACTGCGCAAGGCCATCGGCGTACGCCTGCTTGCCGGATTCCAGCTGGGCCCAGCCGTCATCGAGCTGCGCCTTGGAGGCATCGAGCGTCTCCTGCGCCTGGGCGAACTGCTCGTCAGCCGCAGCACGCTGAGAATCAAGCTCAGCCTGGGCGGCGTCAATCTGGTCGAGACCCGCCTGGGCTTGCACGATGCCGCCCTGAAGCTGAGAAATCGCAGCGGCCAGCTCCTCTCGCTGCGTCTTCAAACCCTGGAGTTGCTGGAGAGCGCCTTGGGCTGTTTGAAGGCCCGTATTGGCAGCACTGAGTGCACCCTGGGCCTCGTCCCGCGCCGCCACCAAACCGGCGTATTCTTCTGATTCGGGATCCGCGGCATCCACAGCTGCCTGCGCAGCATTAAAGGCGGCTTGTGCCTGCTCAACATAACCTTGCGCCGTATCGACTCCGGCTTGCGCCTGAGAAATGGCTCCGTCCATATCGGGGACCTGGGCGTCAATCGCCGCCAGCCCCGACTGCGCCGCATCGAGTTTGCTTTGCAGGTCGTCAATCGTCGCCTGGGCCGTCTCGCGATTCTTGTCGATTTCGGCCTGCCCCGCATCGAGCTGCGCATACGCGTCCGCCTTCTGCTGCTCGAACTGAGCCAGGCCGTCCTCGTATTCCTTCTGACCGACGTTCAACTGCGCTTCAGAGTCGGCGATGGTTGCCGCGCTCGCATCCAGCTGCTCCTTGGCGCTTGGCAGCTGGGCCGCACCTTCGTTCAGCTGCGCCCAACCGTCATCGATTTGCGCCTGGCCGTCCTCTATCTCCTTGGCTGCATCATCGAGCTGGGCTTTCGCGTCATCGAGCTCTTTCTGGCCGTCAGCGATCTGAGCCTCGGCATCCGCCTTCTCTGCCTCGTATTCCGCGCGGCTCTCATCGAGCGTCGCCTGAGCGTCGCCCTTCACTTCATCCAGCCGCTGTGCGCACAGTTCCGGCCCCAAGTCCTCGATGCGCTTCGCCACCGCAGCCACCGCATCGTCGTACGCCGCGCTCGAAGCATGCAAATCCTTTGCGCCCGCCACGGTGATGAACGCCTCTGTGTACGGCAGATCGTCGGCAAAATCCTCTTCGTTGATAAACATGAACTGATCGAGCGCACCGCTGCCCAGCGAAGTAGAACCCATACTTGTGCTCGACGCATAGTACGACGAGCGAACGAAGCCCACGACGGTGAACTGATCAGCATCCAACGTATCGCCAAGGTCCTGCGTACCCTCGAGCAGTTGAACCGTATCGCCGATTTCGATTGTGCTATCGGTCACGGCGTCGGCAGACACCACGCACTCACCGGGCTCATCGGGCCATTCGCCTTCAATCAACAACGGACGATTGATGTAGTCGGCATCATCTGACACAGCGTTCACGCCGTCGGACGTGTCGCTTGCCTGCGCTGCGTCAACATCGAGCGAATGGATACGCACCGTGTACTGCGTGCTTTCCACCAGGGCGAGCGCATCGACCTCCCATGCCCCCTCGACGCCTTCCACACCTTCCACCTGGCGCAACTCTTCGATATTTTCGTCAGAAAGACCCAGAGTGGACATAACGCGCAGGTCGCACAGGTTGGAACCGTCGTAATACATGTCGCCTGCAAGCTTCATGTCGGGCGCGGTCATGCGCAAACCGGCGTAGAAGCCGGTTCCCAACGCCGCGATGACAGCGATGGCCAAAAAGCGCCCCAGCGAATGGGTGATGGAGCGCAGCACGCCTTTGTTGAATGCGCTTTTCATGATGCAGCCTCCGCCCCGGCTACCATTCCACCGTCTCGGCGGGTGCGGGATGAGCGTTCAGCTCCCACGATTCGACCTTGCCCTCCTTGATATGGATGACGCGGTCGGCAATGGCCGTGAATGCGGAGTTATGCGTGATCAGAATCACGGTACGCCCGGTATTGTTGCACGTGTCCTGCAGCAGCTTGAGAATCGACTTACCCGTTTTGTAGTCAAGCGCGCCGGTGGGCTCGTCGCACAGTAGAAGCTTGGGGTTCTTCGCAAGCGCGCGCGCAATGGCGACGCGCTGCTGCTCGCCACCGGAAAGCTGCGCGGGGAAGTTGTTCAGCCTATGCCCCAGGCCCACCTGTTCGAGCACTTCTGCCGCCGGCAGCGGATCGCGGCAAATCTGAGCCGCCAGCTCTACGTTTTCCAGCGCCGTAAGGTTTTGAACCAGGTTGTAGAACTGGAAGACGAATCCGATATCGTAGCGACGATAATCCGTGAGCTCCTTGGGGCCGAATTCGCTTACGACGCGCCCATCAAGACGAATGATGCCCGACGTGCACGAATCCATACCGCCGAGCATATTCAGCAACGTGGTTTTGCCGGAGCCGGAAGGACCCACGACCACTACCAGCTCGCCCTGCTCGATATCGAAACTCATGCCGTCGACGGCGGCAACCTGAACCTCGCCCATCTGATAAATCTTGCGCACATCGCGAAACTCTACGAACGCCATATCAACCTCGCTAAGCCTGCGTCGACGTACCTAAGCGACGCAAAGCATCACTGAACAACCTGTTGTATTATGATGAGTATACGGGAGGCGCAAACCGCGCATCAATGAACAATCGTCACCCGTTTGTTGAGCAGGCGACGCGAGGTGCAGCGACATACCGATACGAACAGCCGCAAACGGGTAAAAGCCAGGACGTCACTGGCGAGTGCAGGAGGCTTGAAGGTTCTGGATTCCTGACAGGAATGGCCTTGCGGTCATGACTGAAGGAATCCAGGTTCTGAAAGCTTCCTGTGCCGCCAGGGGCGGCCGTCAGGAGGAATGATGGCGAACAAGCAGCCGGAAGTCACCGCCCAAACGCGGCGCAATCTGCAGCAAGCGTTCTGGAGCCTCTATTCCGAGCGCCCCATCACGAAGATATCCATCAAAGAAATCACCGATCGCGCCGGATACAACCGGGGCACGTTCTATCTGTATTACAGGGACGTCTACGACATCCTCGAGCAGATGGAGCAGGAAATCCTCGATACCATCGATGCCCTCATTCAGAAGCGACTTATCAAAGACGGCATCCTCGATATCCAGGGCAACATGGGGTTCATCATCGGGCTGGCCAAATCCTACGAACGCGGGCGCGTCATCGCCAGGCTCCTAGGCGACGACGGCGACCCTCGGTTCAAGGCGCGCTTCAAAGAACTCATCTGGCCGCTTGTCGAAGTGTATCTAAGTCCCGCCGGCTCGTTTTCTTCGACGGAAGAACGCTTCGTAAAAGAGTTCTACCTTTCAGGCCTGCTCGCCGTCATTACCGCTTGGCTCGAAGACGACGCCAACATGCCCATCGACGAGCTCATCCAACTCATCATGCAAAAGGTCCTCCGCGCTGCGCAGTAAGCTAAACCTTAGTCTCCCCGGATTGCACACCCTCGTCTTTCCTATAAGCAGGCCCGCCGTCATGGCGGGCCTGCGCACGGTTATCGGATATTTCTCTTAAGCCGCATAAAGTGGTGAACGTTTGGGCTCCGGGATGGCATACATTGTCACAAGACCGCGCGAAGAGACATCAGAGGGCTGAGGGAGTATTTTGAAATCATACGATTCATAAACAGAGACCAGCTCTGGCGCGCATTACAGCACCAACACGCGTCCTGAGGAAGCCTCACGCAAGCTGCGCAAAACCTCCAATACGCATCGATACATCTCCTTGCTTGACAACTCATACGGTGCAACCCCGTCTGCTCGCGCAAATTGGCCAAGCAGCCAAGCTCCTCGATGAGGGCCAACTTTACCTCGTGTCTTATGGCCGAATACTTTCTTCATTTGTGATTTCGAAAGTCCACTGAAATCCGTTGCCGCTATCGCAAGTGTAAATATTCCCATCACGCGAAGCCTTCCCCGCATCCAGGAATCACGTTCGAGAAAAACATACGTTGTGCCGTACATCTCTTCCGAGAATTCAAGAGCCTCATCATGAATGAAATGCTCAATGGATCTATCCCTCGAGTATGAGAAATCATCCATCATTTTCTCTAGCGCTCTTCGAGAGAACCTCTCTGCTAATTCCCTGACAGAAAAAAGAAGGATATTATTGAGACGCATGCGATATCGCCTCACTCCCGAATTCATTAAAAAGCTCTTCAAAAGAGATATCCACACCGGCCCGCACAGTGTTATGCGGCATCGCGAGAATTTCCTGCTGGATTTTGCTGGGCTCGTCGCTCAGCATATCTTTGGCTACTTGCAGCCAGCCTTCCGGAGTCGATCTGAATGTTTTGAAGAACGATTCGGTTGCCATCGTTTCACCTCCTCATCTCATGAACCGAACAATTTCCTCATTTGCCCCGGAGTATACCATGCGCCAAAAACATCTTTCGCGGCCCGCCCGCCAGCATGCTGACTCCACGTTCGCCAAGCGTGCATTCTTCCTCGTGGAAATCGCCCGATTCGTAACCTGACGAATTCCAGCATAGCTTGAAAACCTTGCCAAACCCTTTCCCGTGCATTCGGTTTTTGCGGCGCAGATTATGCGATAGCTGACCGTCCTTGCTCGCAAATCTTGCGTATTTTGGATCTGCGATGACACAAAGCGCCTGATGCTTTCCCGTCGAACCCTCGATAAATCCTTGCCGAAATCTTGCCGGTTTCTTGCCGGAACCTTCCTACCTCTCATCCAGAGCAAAAGTCGCACGGTATGTTTGTATCTACACGAACAGCATTCCTATCGAATGCACGATGAACGCCACAATCCAGGCGACGCCGCATTGCATGAGCACGACGCCAATCGCGCTTTTCGCGCCGAGTTCGTTGCGCACCGCCGCAATGGCAGCCACGCATGGCGTGTACAACAGCGCGAACACCAAGAACGTGAACGCGGTCAGCGGCGTAAACATGGTCGAAAGCGCCTCCGCACCGCCGCCTACCAACACGGTCAACGTGCTCACCACGCTTTCCTTGGCCACAAAGCCCGTCACGAGCGCCGTAGATGCCTGCCAATCGCCGAATCCCAAAGGCGCGAAGAGCGGGGCAAGCACGCCGCCCAGCAGCGCAAGCAGGCTTTGCGCGGAATCCTCCACCACATTCAGCCGCACATCGAACGTCTGCAAGAACCAGATAACGACACTCGCCAAGAAGATAATGGTGAACGCACGCGTCAGAAAGTCCTTGGCCTTCTCCCATACCAGACGCCCCATATTGGCAAACGAGGGCAGGCGATAATTGGGCAGCTCCATGACAAACGGCACCGGTTCGCCCCTGAACGCCGTCCCCTTCAGGACGAGCGCCACCACAATGCCCACCACGATGCCCAGTACATACAGACAAATCATCACCAAAGCGCCGTACTGCGGGAAAAACGCCGCCGTGAACAACGCGTAGATAGGCAGCTTGGCAGAGCAGCTCATAAAGGGCGTGAGCATCACCGTCATGCGACGGTCGCGCTCGGACGGAAGCGTACGCGTGGCCATGATGGCGGGCACGCTGCAGCCGAAGCCGATAAGCATGGGCACGAAGCTGCGACCGGACAGACCCAGCTTGCGCAGCAGCTTGTCCATGACGAACGCCACGCGCGCCATATAGCCGGAATCTTCCAACAGCGATAGGAAGAAGAACAGCACCACGATGATAGGCAGAAAGCTCAGCACGCTGCCCACGCCGGCGAACGCGCCGTCGATGACCAGCGAGTGCACCACGGGGTTCACGCCCCACAGCGTCAGGCCCGCGTCAACGATATCGGTGATCCAGCCCACCGCCAAGTCCATGAGCCCCGAAAGCCACTCGCCTATCACGCCGAAGGTGAGCCAAAACACCACACCCATAATCAAAAGAAAGACCGGCAACGCGGTGTATTTGCCTGTAAGGATGCGGTCGGCGGCCACGGAGCGCTTATGCTCACGGCTTTCGCGCGGCTTGGTCACCGTCGCGGCGCACACCTCGTCGATGAAGCCGAAACGCATGTCAGCAAGCGCCGCCATGCGATCTTTGCCGCTTTCCTCTTCCATCTGAGAAACCACATGCTCGATGGCGTCGCGCTCGTTGGCATCCAGGTCCAGCGCGTCGAACACCAGGCTATCATCCTCCACGAGCTTGGTGGCGGCGAACCTCAGAGGGATTCCCGCACGCGTCGCGTGGTCTTCCACCAGCTCCGATATGCCATGGATACAGCGGTGCAGCGCGCCTCCGTCGGGACCGTCGGGATGACAGAAGTCGAAGCGACCCGGACGTTCGCGATAACGCGCCACGTGAATCGCATGATCGACCAGCTCATCGATACCCTCGTTTTTTGCGGCGGAAATAGGCACCACGGGTATGCCCAGCTGCGCCTCAAGCGCATTGATATCGATCGAGCCGCCGTTTGCGGTTACCTCGTCCATCATATTGAGCGCGAGCACCATGGGAATATCCAATTCCATAAGCTGGAGCGTCAGGTACAAGTTACGCTCGATGTTGGTGGCATCCACGATATTGATGATGCCCTCCGGCTTGTCCCCGAGCAAGAACTCACGCGTCACCACTTCTTCGCCGGTATAGGGCGAAAGCGAGTAGATGCCCGGCAGGTCGGTCACCGTGGCGTTGTCATGCCCGCGAATCACGCCGTCTTTGCGTCCCACGGTGACGCCCGGGAAATTACCCACGTGCTGATTCGAGCCGGTGAGCTGGTTGAACAACGTGGTCTTGCCGCAGTTCTGGTTACCCGCCAGCGCAAAATTGATGGCAGCGTCGGCAGCCAGCGGACGCTCTTCGCCGCGCGGGCGATACGCACCCGATTCGCCTTTGCCGGGATGGGGCGTAGCGGCAGCATGGGGATTGGGGCGAGGCGTGTTGTGCGCATCGTGCACGCCCCGAAGATAGATATGCGCCGCGTCGGCCTTGCGAAGCGTGAGCTCATAGCCGCGCAACCGAAGCTCCAGCGGATCCCCCATCGGCGCGCATTTGACCAGCGTCACCTCGGTGCCAGGCGTCAGCCCCATATCCAGAATATGCTTGCGCAAAGACGTTTCGGCGCACCGAACCGAATCGATTATGGCGTCTTTGCCCACCGGCAGCTTGTCAAGCGTCTCGGGGCACACAGCATGCGACCCCGCCGTACACCCCGGGCAGCCCGAGCACCCGGCACTCATATCAATTTGCAGGTCATCTTGCCTATTGGACATGCTCGAAAATCCCCTTTGCCCCTACCATAGTCCCATTTGCTGCGGTTCGTAGTCGTATTCGCACAACACCTCGCCGACGGTGATCTCCAAGGCATGTGACTCCCATTCTTTGATAGGCACCACGAAAACGTTGCCATCCTGCTCGAGCGCCAGTGTGCCGCCGATCATGCCCACGCAGCGTCCTGCGCACATATCGGCAGGAGCGGTATCGGGCGGTTGAATCATCGGGGGAACGCTCGCTCCTTCGCCGAAGTAATAGGGCGTCAGGTCAAGGCAGCCGCACTCGGGCTCGACTCCGTGTTCGCGCGCAGTGCGCATCACGCACTCAATTGCCTCCTGCGCATTGAACGACTCGCTCAAAAGGCGGTTCTTCGTCGAAACGCGCATGGTTTCCAGGATGCCCTCTTGGGCGCACAGATGCGCTTCGAGACCACGCGCCTCATCGGCGTTGGGATAGCGTTTGAGAATGCCCGCCACGCGAGCGCCCTGTTCAAGCAGGCGCTCGATGCCGCGCGTTTCGGACGAGATGCCCACCTTGAGATGCGCCGGCGAGAAATACGCCATGTACACGAAGTGCGGTGTCTTGTTGTATTCGCGTTGCTGGGGCGAAATGGCATCGGCGTTGTAGAACGCCGGATTGAAACCGGTGGCTTCGCGACAGGCGGGGCACATATCGTCTTTATAGTCAGAAAACGGCGGAAGCTCAGCCATAAGATCGCACGCGCGCGATTCATAGGTCTTGAGGTCGAATGCACCAATGCAGTAGCGCTGCTCAAGCTTGCGGATGGTGAACGTGCGCCCCAGCACGGGCAGACGCATCTGCACCTTTTTCTGCAGATTGTTCACCTGGATGTACGGCCCCTGGGCGTCGTATCCCAGGCCGGAAAACACCAAGGTAGCATCAGGCATAAAACGAGGCATCGAAACCCTCTTTCGTAAACGTCGGCAGCGCTTTATTTGCAAGCGACAGAAGCGCTCAAAAGCACGTGAACTGGCGCGCCTCCTTCATGCGCGCCAGCCACATGCTGACATCGTCATGGTTCGAACGCAATCATAGCGCAGCCATGTGCCTCTTTGCCCTTTATGCCATACAGTAGGAAAAATGCAATCAGAAAATCAAATCCGACTTAGGCCCGCGTCCGCAACCGCCGCAATAGCGCATACCGCATTGGTGCGCCTCCGCCCAAGCGTTTTCGGTAGACAAACCACGCAACCGTCGCCAAGACGATGGCATACGTCCCCATCACCAACCACCCCTTGCCCGCAGCGAGCAAGCCGCCGACGCTCTGGTCAACGCCGAATACCGCCGCGCGAATCTGCGAAAGGCCGTAACTCGAAGGCAAGGCAAGCGCCACATCAAGTAACACGCCCGTGGCGTATTTCACCGAAGTCGTGGCACCAGAGAGAAACCACGCCACTACAGCGGTCACCATCGACAGCATCGCGGCTCCGCTGAACTTGCGCACGGTAAGCGAAACGATAGCGGCGAACGATATGAATGCGACGCCCAATACCAAAAGGACAGGCAGAATCGCCAACAAGCGATTCGCAAGGTTCACACCCGTAAGAAGCAGAATAAGCAGCGCGTTCACCCCCGCCCCAAGCGCCCCGGCAAGCAAGGCGACCACAATACGCGCCGCGAACGTAGGCAGAAGCGACACCGGTGCGAGTCGATATTCGGAGAGCGTCGCGTACACGCGCTCCTTGTTGAGCAGATAGAGGAAGTTGAACATCGACCCCATGAGAAACGCTAGCATGAAAACACCTGCCGCGATGATGGCGAACCAGTCAAGCTGCGCGCCCACGGCGTACTCCCGTTGAACCTCGATCTCCATGCCGGACATATGGCTCTGATAGAACGTGAAAATGCCTTCGTCGAGGTATAAGCGTAAGTTCTTCGCCATGTCGGTATTGTAGTTATCGAACGCATAGAAAATTTGAGCAGATGCGCCCGACGTAAGACGTTCCGAAAAGTCCTCGGGAATCGTCAGAATGCCATTAACACGCCCCTGCTCGTACAGCCTCGCCGCCTCATCGGCGTCCGCCTCAATCGCCTCAAAATAGGGCTCTCCGGATAATGGCGAAGTCTGCGAAAACACCGCCTCTTGAAACGCCGTCCCAAGATCGCCCGCGTCATCGTCCACAACCGCAAGCTTGAGCGCAACGAAGTTGCCAAACGTAAGCGCGAAAATAACGAGGATGATAGTTGGTGCGATGATGCCCGCCGCAAGCGACTTCGGATCAGCCTTCGTGAGCACGAGTAGTTTCTTTAACTCTTGGATAAAGAGGCTCATGATACCGCCCTTTCGCTTCTCGTCCACCGTGCATAGAGAGCGCACACCGCCGCGACCGTTAATGTCGCGCCGGCTGCGAGCACGATAAGCGGTGTCGGACTCGCCACGCCACCAAAGTACGCGTAACGCACCGCGTCGAGAGCATAGGTGGCAGGATTCACCATGCCTAGCACCTGTGCCGCTTGGCCGAAGTAGGATAAATCGCCAAAACCACCGCCCGCGACCCACAGGCACAGCGATGCTACGAGCGACACAAGAAACGCAGTCATAGCGGAGCGCACCGCGATGCCCAAAGCGAGCCCCAAACTCGCAAACGCAACATACATCAAGCAGAGCGATGCGACGAGCCATGGGGCACTCGCAAGCGTTCGACCATACATGAGCGCCACCACTCCAACGAGAACCACGCCGGCAACAAGCGCCTTGAGGAATGCGGCGACAACCTTTCCCGCCACAATATACATGGCAGGGCACGGGGAAAGCACGAGCAGTTTCGCCGTCGCATTCTCCCATTCGCTCGTCATTGAGAGCTGCCCGAACAAAAGCCCTGCGAGCATCGCGCCGAACACAAGCGCACTCACGGCAAAGCTCTCATCCCAGGGGATATCCTCCTCGTACCGCGTCTGCTCAACTACCTCGATGGTGCCCACATTCCGGTTTGCGTCAATATAGTCAACAAGCGCGCCGGTCAAACGATTGGCATAGTTCTTGGTCATGTTCGAATTCACATCGTTGACGAGGTGCACGATCGTGCCCGTAGCGCCCTTCTCCCCTACAATGGGTTCATCCTCAACGATGTAGCGGTCGGCACTACGCCCGTCAGGGACGCCCTCCGCAGGCGCGGCCTCTAGCTCGAGATAAGGTGTCCCATCAGGAGCCCGATATTCCTCGGTCGCCTGCAGAAACGCCGACCCGGATGCCGCGGGCTGTGTCTCTACGGGGATAGTAATGCCTCCTGATACCATCACAGCAAAAGCGCCCAGGAAAAGTAGCGGCGATATGACAGTGGCAAGATTGAACGGGATGTTCTCTTTGACGCTCGCTAGCTCCTTGCCAATTATTCTCGGAATACTCATGGCGCACCCCTAATCCCTCAGCGATCGGCCTGTAAACGCAAGAAAAGCATCGTCGAGCGTCGGACGACGCAATTCCACACCCGCAAGCCTGACCACGCCCTCGGCGAGTCCAAGGATGCGCGCCAAATCTGCTTCGCCTCCAGGAGCCTCGACCACGATGACTTCGCCGTCGAAAGAGAAATCGCCCAAGCGCTCACGCAGCGCGCTCTCGTCAAAACGAGAATCAGGCGCAGGGAATATCCTCACCACGGTCGTCCCCGCCTCGGCCTTAAGTGTCTCGGGCGTGCCGAAACGCACCTTCCTACCATGGTCAAGCAGCAGAATCTCATCGGCAAGCGCATCGGCCTCCGCCATCACATTGGTGGAGATGAGAACCGTACGCCCCTCGTCCTTGAAACGCCGCACGTAGTCCCAAATACGGTGAGTGCCCTGCACGTCAACGCCAAGCGTTGGCTCATCGAGCAGCAAGATACGCGGGTTGGCGAGCATCGCGCGGCCAAGCGCGAGTCGCCGTTTCATGCCGCCCGAATAAGCGCCTACCGGGTCTTTCGCGCGGTCGGACAGGTCAACAAGCTCGAGCACTTCTTCGATACGCCGCGCTGCCGCACGAGAATCATTCAAGTAGAGCGCGGCATGGAAGCGCAAATTCTCCAACGCCGAGAGCTCCGGATAAAGCGACGTTTCCTGCGGCACCAGTCCGATCTCGCGTCGCACTTTCCTCGCATCACGCACCGGATCCAACTCCAATACTCTAACCATTCCGGATGTCGGACGATAAAGCCCGGTTATGAGATTCATCAGAGTCGTCTTGCCCGCCCCGTTTGGACCAAGGAGCCCGTACACCTTTCCGGGTTCGCAAAAGAATGAAAGATTCTCGATGCGCGCTTTCTTTCCAAGGACTTTTGTCACGGCATCGAGGGCAATAACGCTCCCCTTTCCCATGGCGACCCCTTTCTCGATACACAAAACCCAACATATGTTGGATAATTTGATTATCCCAAGGCAGCCCAGGGAATAAAACCAACGATCCATACGGAAACGTCGAGTTCGTTATTTGCGAAAAGAACCGCCAGGAGGACGCCATGCCAAGGCCACGAAAGGATTCCGGAGAGAAAAGCGCCGAGAAACGTATGGTCGAAGTTTTCTGGAGCCAGCTTTCCCATACGCCCTATCAGGAGATAACCGCTGCATCGATCGCGCGGCAGGCAAAGTGCAACCGCGCGACTTTTTACTACTATTTCGACTCGATAGATGACCTCGCAGAACGCGCGGTCGATGCCACCGTCCCCTCCGGCATCGTCAAACTCGTCGAAGCGTTTCTCTTTGGAGAAGCAGAATCCCTTGCGCTCGGGGAAAGCGAACGCCATGCCGTAGAGCGGACATGCTTGCTTATCGGAGAGAATGGATCAGCGCGCCTCGTCGAGCGCTTCAAGCAAGCGCTCATGAAGACATGGGCGGAAAGATTCGGAGTTGCCCTTGACCAAGAAGATGTGCGAATCGTTGCATCCTTTATGGCATCAGGCATCGTCGGCATACTCGGAGAACAAGCGGGCAAGCCATGCGACGAGCATTTCGATGCGCGCCTTCAGGTCATTGGCAAAGTGTTCTCGGCTCCTGCAATCGAATTTGCGCGCAAGGTACGAAGCGAATCAGAGAAATAAAAAACCCGGTCGAAGCCGGGTCTCGATTCGAAGTGGTGCGGGCGAGAGGACTTGAACCTCCATGGGGTTGCCCCCATACGGACCTGAACCGTACGCGTCTGCCAATTCCGCCACGCCCGCGTGGCTTTGCAGCCTGCTTCTTAAGAAGCGAGTTGTTATATTACTCGTCATCTTCCCCAAACGCAAGTAAAAAATGCGTTCTTCCGAAAAAAGTTTCTTTCAAGCGCTCTTTAGAACGTATCGTGCGATCAATCGCGCGACAGAAACGCACGTCGCTCCGTCTCGCCCATTTGGGCCATAGTGAGAAGCCTCTATGCACCACCCACCCATGCAAGACGCCCTTCTTTCGTAAGGAAGCGAACAACGGGGTCCGTCCTGCTGCGTTTTCTGTACAATTCTGCTGTACAAGCACAACGGGACCGTATGAAACCCGTAATCATTACGAGATCTGTCCGCCTCCTTATCGACCAAAGAAAGAGAGGAAGCACATGCGAGCAGTCAATATCGGCCTCATCGGCCTTGGAACCGTGGGGAGCGGCGTGGTGCGCCTGATTCAGAAGCATCACGACGAATACGTGGAACATTACGGCGTCGATCTTTGCCTGAAACGCACGTGCAGCCGAAACGATGCAGAGGCTCAGCGCCTCGGCGTTATCGACACGTTCACCACCGATTGGCACGACGTCGTTTCCGACCCTGATATTGATATCGTCATTGAGCTTATCGGCGGCGAGCATCCTGCTACCGAGATTTTCGAGGAGTCTTTCAAGGCGGGCAAGCATGTCGTATCTGCCAATAAGGCGCTGCTTGGCCGTAAAATGGAGCACCTTGCCAGCGCTGCCGCAGAACGCGGCGTGGCCATTAAGTGCGAAGCTGCAGCCGCCGGCGGCATCCCTGTGGTGAATGCCCTCGAACACAACCTGATAGCGAACGAGACGCTCACTATCGCCGGCATCATGAACGGCACTACCAACTACATCCTTTCCCGCATGGAGGCCGAAGGTTCCTCCTTCGAAGACGTTTTGGCCGACGCACAGGCTGCCGGTTACGCGGAAGCCGACCCCACGGCCGACGTCGATGGCTTTGACGCGGCTTCGAAAATCGCCATTCTTGCCTCTATCGGATTCCGAACCCGCATCACCACCGACGACGTGTACATGCAGGGAATCCGTGCCATATCCAGCATCGATATGGAAATGGCGAAAGAGTTCGGCTATGCCATCAAGCTGCTCGCCATCGCGCGCAACACCGATGAGGGCGTCGACGTACGTGTGCATCCCACGATGATTCCTCGCAACCATCTTCTGGCCAGCGTATCCGGTGCCATGAACGCAGTGTACGTGGTGGGCGACGCCGTTGGCGAAACCATGTTCTACGGAGCCGGCGCAGGATCATTCCCCACCGCAAGCGCCGTCGTGGGAGATGTCATGGCGCTTGCCACGCCCATTTCCCAGGGCCGCTCTCCGCTGCCCGAAAGCGAGCCCTTTGGGCATAACCTCGCCATTCGCAATATTTCCGACCTCAAATCGAAGTTCTACATTCGTCTCACGGTGGAAGACAAACTTGGCGTACTAGCCCAGGCAACAAAGATCTTCGCAGATAACGAGATTTCGATTTCGTACATCAGTCAGTACGACACCGGCGACAGCGATGCGAAAACGCTCATTTACATGACCCATCAGACGCGCGAAGGCGACATGGAAAAGGCGAAAACGCAGCTCGAATCTCTCGATCTTATCCGCGAAGTAGCAAGCATCATCCGCATCGAAAACATCGATGCATGGACCGAAAACGTATTCGCAAACTAAGAGCTGTCGTCAAAGCAAGTGCCATACGACACAGCCTCGATCAACGAATCGCGGCACTCAACAGAACAACATGGCGCAGCAAAAGCAAAAGGCTCCAGAAAGCTGGAGCCTTTTTATGTATATGCATGCGTTTATGAATAGGAGATGCAAACAGTGCGTCAAACAAGCCTAGAAAAAGACGCGAGACAGTGGCTGAGCCTATTAAAAACAAAAAGAGCCGCCCGAAGGCGGCCCCTGCGCCCCCCGTCGGGGAGCGCCCCTCGCGAGCGCGGCGCCCTTATCTCCCGGGGCCTGGCGCCCCAGTACATCCGGCGATGGCGGGCTTAACTGCCGAGTTCGGAAT
>NZ_CALUMA010000080.1 GCF_944321625.1 uncultured Slackia sp. | reverse complement strand
TCGACAACGCACGGGCGCGCCTGCGCCAAGCACGGTGGACAGCCGAACAGAGCGGCGCGGCTAAGCGCCCCCTCATCAATCTGGGCGGCGACACCTGGGTGCTCTTCCCCTGGCTCGGGAGCTATGCGTTCCTCGCGCTCGAGCGGCTGCTGAAGATCAAGTGCGCGGGCGAGATTGGGCTGCGCGGCCTCGACCCGTCGCGGCCGTACTTCATCCAGTTCCGCATGCGCGCAGACGAGGACACGTTCTGGAGCGTGCTCGAGGCGGAAGCGGAGAAGGACTTCGACCCCCTCGACCTCGTCTACCCCGGCGAGGTGCCCTACTTCGACAAATACGACGAGCTGCTACCGGCAGAGCTCGTGCGCAAAGGCTTCGCCGAGGGCGTGCTCGACATCGAGGGCATGCGCGCCCGCGTCCGCCAGTGGTGCGCACTGAGACAATAAGACAGAGACTTTGTCTCATATTGGGCTGAAGATCTTGACCCGCTTGCCCAGGAGCTTCAACGTCCGTGGGCGGCGTACTTAGGTCGTCTCGGGGATTTGACCCTCCGGCGATACTGCGCAAGCGCGTGCGTCTCGAAGCCCTGTTACTCATACGGAAAATCCAAAGCGAGTTAACGGGAAAACTAAAGTAAAAAGAACGGATTTTCTAAAGTCATTCAAGCGGAATTTCTTATATCTCTTCCTCGTTTTTTCTAATATCTACCGTCATACCTGTGATATTCCGATATACTCCGAGTAAAGGAGGGCACATGAGCGAACACGTCTACCCTGAAGGGTATCTCCCCAGGATCGTTGACAAGAAGGTCGAACGCTACCTGAAGATATTCGGAGCCATCGAGATCGCCGGAACCAAGTGGTGCGGCAAAACCTGGACCGCGCTCGCCCATGCGAAAAGCGTAAGCTATGTTGACCGCACCCTCGCCCTCGCTCGCGACGACCCGTCCGCAATGCTTATCGGCGAGCAGCCCCATGTCATCGATGAGTGGCAGCGCGCACCCGCGATCTGGGACTATGTGAGACACGAATGCGACCGCACACGTGGACAACGCGGCGCATGGATCCTTACCGGCTCCTCCACGCCGCTGCGCAAAGACGCCGATTCCGAAGACGATTTGCCCAGCCACAGTGGCGCGGGACGCATCGCGCGCATACGTATGTGGCCCATGAGCCTTGCAGAGAGCGGCGATTCTGATCAAAGCGTGTCCCTTGAGGGACTGTTCCATGGGAAGTTCGCACCCGTTAAGAAGGAAACGAGGGCGGAGGATCTTGTTCGCCTTGCATGTCGGGGAGGCTGGCCAGAAGCGATAGACCTTGAACCCCTCGATGCCCAAATCGTCGCCCGCGAGTACCTACACCTGCTCCAAAACGAGAGCATACCCCGCCTAGGAAAAAGCGGTGATACGACCGGCAGACTCCTCTTCGCGATTGCGCGCAATCTTGGGCAAGCAGCTACGTACAAAACGCTCATAGCTGATATGGAAGACGCCTCTGCTTCAGGCAAAACTTCCGAGGTAACGCTTACGTCTTACCTGGGCGTACTGAAAAACATGTACCTTCTCGACGAGATCCTCGGCTGGATGCCGCCAGCCCGCTCACCCAAGCGAGTTCGCACAAAGCCGAAGCGCTATCTCGCCGACCCGTCACTCGCCATTGCGTTGCTCGGCATGTCGCCCGAACGTCTCTTCGAAGATTGGCAGACGTTCGGAACGATCTTCGAGAGTCTCTGCATCCGTGACCTCATGGTATATGCGAGCGCCCTCGAAACTGCTACGGGCAATCCGGTTCGCTACTACCGTGATGACGCCGGGCTCGAAGCCGATGCGATTATAGAGCTCGCCGGAGGCGCTTGGGCTGCATTCGAATTCAAGACGAGCGAGCGGAAAATCGATGAAGCGGTTGAACACCTTAAGGCGCTCAAGCGGAAACTTACCGCAAACCCCGTAAGCCGAACGCGGCCGCCAGAGTTCATGGCGGTAATCACCGGCGTCTCGGAATATGCGCGTGAGGTCGACGAGGGGATCTACGCGATTCCGCTTACCTGCCTGACCGCGTAGCCCACACGGGGTGAACCCCTCCTAGACGTCAACTGCTAACTCGATGCGTGACCCGTTGCAACGCGGAAGGTCATGCCGAAACGCGCTCATGAACAGGGTGCGCTATACGGCTTTTCCTCCAGCAATCTCGAGATACTCCGCACAGGTCACCGCCCGCACACGCGACCGTCTGAACGCGCGGGCATTGCGCGTGAGGATGAAATCGACGTCGTTGAGCTCGGCGACAGCACGCACAAGCCCGTCCTCAAAATCCGGCTCCCCCGCATGGAGCGACAGCTCGCATTCCTCCGCGCCCACGGGCGCAATAACGAGCAAATCCATCAGCAAGCCGATGGCCTCGCGCGCGGCGGCTTCCCTTCCAGCGCGGCCGAGCACGTAGTACACGTCCCTGAGCGAACCCGAGGTAACGAGCCCCATGTCGCCGCCGCCGTTGCAGCGCCGCAGAACCTCCCAAGCCTCCTGAGACTGCGGCCTGCCCTCGACGAGCGCGTCGAGCAGAACGTTCGTGTCGAAAAGCAGCCTCCGATCGTTGAAGTTACGCATAGCGGCTCGCAATCATGTCCCTCATCTAGTCGTCATCGAGGCTGATGAGGTCTTCGCAAGAACCGAAAGAAACCCGGAGCTCGCCGAGCCGCTCCAAGGGATCGGGCGCGGCGTCGAGTCGCTCAGCACCATCGCCCGCGTCGGGAATCTCGCCTGTTCGCGCGATGCGCTCCCACACCACGCGGATCACGTCGCCCGACGAGAGCCCCGCCGCACGAATGAACGCCTCGGCACGCGCCTTGACCTGCGCGTCAACCCTGCCAGATACCACCGCCGTAGCCATATGCACCTCCTTGTAGACACGTATACAGTATACTATCGAAAGAACGCGCTCGGAATAATCAGCAACGGATGAGCTTTAACTCCCTTGTGAGGGATACGGAAACAGCCGTGCATCGAGCAAGCCCTTTTATTCGCACTTTTACAAACATCGAGCTGTCAAAAGCAGGGATACCGATTCGCTTCTAAACAGGAAAGACGAATCGCTTCATCGAGCTTATCGAAACAATCGTCAAACTTTGCCTCAAATTAGCCCACGGCGAGATCACCTTGTAATTAATTACCATCAATACAAAGAATGATTAGCGTTCGCAAGATATCAACAGGCTCACCGCTAATCAAATGTAAGAAGTTCCCTTACATCCACTCCAAACGTATTCGCAAGCGCCAATAACGTACTGAGTCTTGGATTGAGTGGAGTACCTGGTTTCGACTCGCCTTTTTCGAACTTCTGGTACGTGTAGGTGGAAATACCGGAAGCATATGCGACGTATTCTTGAGTAAACCCACGAGCCCTACGCAAAGCGCGAAGCTTCATTGCGAGCCTCATCGCGAAGCCAGAATAGTCGCAACATGTCGGCAAATCATCCATGTAACAACTATCTAGGAAGTACCATACATGTACCACCATATATGTATGGTATTATGCTGATTGTCAGGGGAGGTTCTAGCTATGAACGCTTTTACTGCCGAAGATATCGAACGTTGCTTAAGCGACAATGGTTGCCTAACTATCCCCACACAATTTACTACCATCGCCGATTGCGCTGGTAGGGCAAATTGTCATATTCGATCGATTACTTTTCTTGGCCCAATTAGCCAAATCGGAAGCGAGGCTTTTTCTTGCTGCAGCAACCTCGAGCGCATTGATTTACCCGCATCCTTAGAAACAATGGGCGAATACGCCTTTTCATCCTGCAATATAAAGGAGCTATTTATTCCCGGAAGCCTTGCCGTGATTCCGCCTAACGCATTCAGCTACTGCACCTCGTTAAATCAAATAACACTTGAATGTGGCATCCGCTCAATCTCATCACAAGCATTCGCAGACTGTGGAAGACCCTTGAGGATCTGCATTCCGTCAAGTGTGACATCCATAGCCGATAACGCCTTCGATTCCGTTCTGCTCCCTTTCTCTAATTTCAAGCCCGTCGAGATATGTGCCTCGCCCGGCACCTTCGGAGAAACATGGGCGCGGCAACACCCAAACGTTGCAACCGCTGTGTAAGCACTAAACCAAGTGAAGGGTAACGCCATGGGAAAGATTGTAGGATGGGGGTCTGTTGACAGCTCAGCCGATGCAAAAAGCTTGTATCTTGCCAATGAGCCAGCCATTAATAATCCTCTGCACGTATCATCAGAAACAGACGCCATCACGTACGAAATCGAAGATGTTGCCTACCCTGTAATTGAACCTGATAATCCAAGCTTTGCAGAATACAATTCGCTCTCCAGCGCTCATAGCAACAAAAGCGGTATTTCTGAGGAAGCGCCAACGGAGTCAGATCCAGAGAAGGCTTACGAGCAATTGATCAGAAATCGCGATGCACAGTTCGATTCAGAAGCAGATACAGAGAATGATGTGTTCAGTGAAGCAGACTCAGCCTTAGAGGTAGATTCGGCAGAAATACAAGTAGCCAAAAAAAGAGCCTAATCAGGGCGAAAGCAAAACTCAGCGAATCTGTCTGGCCATTTCTAAGCTGAAGCTTTCATGCAGCGAGCGACAATTCGGAATTGGCTCATATTGCACCTATTGTGACATAACCGAGACCTCTGGAAAGGCAATTCGCGCTCTGATTAACCTAGCGGATCCGGAAGAGCTCGACTTCTTTGGCATCTTAGAAGCGCTGCAGGAAATCGTAAGCGAACAAGGCGAAGTCGCAGCCGAGCGAGGGGAAGACGTAAAGTCACCAAATCTAAATGACCTCATTGATTTCATCGACTCCATTGCAGCGAAATAGGAACGTGGCGGATACAATGCCTTCTTCAGATACGCTCATTTTTTTTAGACACATGCTCGCTTCTCGTATCATGCTGGAACATCTACCGTAACAATACGATCGTCTACAATGCGGAAAAAGACGCTCGGTTTTGGCATAAAGAAATCCCCGCGCTATCGCGTGCGGGTTCCATTATCCTCACTAAACGAAACTATGACGAGCTCGTTAAGCTCACAAACATTCGGAACGACCCCAATCGTCCCGAACTAGGCAAACGATGCGTCGCAGTTCTTGAGCGAGTGCATCCACTTATTAAAAAAGGAATTCTATCAATCGTGGGAGATCCGAACGACCCCTTCGCCGATGCGGTCCTTTTATCCGTTGCGCTCAAATTTAGGACTCAAAAGAACCTTCTCTTTCTCACCCAAGATAGGGCTCTTGCCACCGATCTCGTAGCCATTTCTAACTTTATATCCGTTCGCCCAAGAAATAAATGCGAGCTCAAGGTTTATCGTCTCAACTCCAAGGGCTCCATTGAACGCTGGCACCTTGATGACTCGGCGGATGACCAGCGGAGAAAAATGCAAGCGAACTCTAAGCCAGGAGCAAGCAGGACCTCTCCTGATAATGCAACGACACTTAATTCCGGCTATACCCCTATGCCAGAATGGTGGCGATAACTTTGACGGAACCATTTCAAATTGAATCAACGAAAAAACCCATTATTCTCAAGGGCTCTTTGCCCGGCGAGGGAACAAGAAAAGGACAAGCGATATCGATATGTGTAACCGCCGATGATGGTGTGCATCAAAAGCAAGTCGAGTTGACCAAGAAAATTGGCGAGGGCGGGGAAGGTTCCGTCTTCGAAACGAACCTCGGCGCTAATTCCGATTACGTCGCCAAGATCTACGCACGGAGCAAGCTCGTCGATACAAAAATCGAAAAGCTCAAACTCATGCTAACCAAGTCAATCAAACTTCCAGGCGTCTGCTTTCCTGTTGCTTTGATAAAAAACGAACAGAATGAATGCGTCGGTTTCCTCATGCCGCGAGCAGAAGGTGTGGAGCTGGGCAAATCAGTATTCATGCCGAAGCTGCTACAACAAAAGTTCCCCTCATGGACAAGGCGCGACACCATCCAACTATGTATAACTATCCTCGACAAAATCAAGTATCTGAATGACCGAGGCGTTATCCTTGGCGACATCAATGGGCAGAATATTCTCATCGTCTCTCCGACGGAGGTTTATTTCGTCGACTGTGACAGCTATCAAATCGGCAAGTATCCCTGCCCAGCTGGTACAGCACACTTCACTCCACCTGAAGCGCAGGGAAAAGACTACAACACTTTCCTACGTACGCAGGCAATGGAAAACTTTGCCATCGCAACGCTGCTCTTCATGATTATGCTTCCTGGTAAGGCGCCATATGCTGTTGTGGGTGGAGCGGATCCAGCAGAAAACATTCGCAATGGTACATTTGCCTATGAAAGCAACGATATCTCTAGAATTCCTCCTGGAAAATGGGGCTATATCTGGAGCCACATGTCATTTAACACAAGACGCGCGTTCGTTGAAACCTTCCGCAAGGGAGGAGAATGCTTCACGCCGGAAAAGCGCATGGATGCTGGACAGTGGCTAAAGGTTTTCATTGCATATCAGCACGGAATTGACCACATGCTCGATCGTGATCCCATGGCAATGGACATTTTCCCAACACGTCCAAAAATGCGTGAATGCAAGAGTTGCGGAAAGATGTATGTGCCGGATCCGAATCGCTACAAGCCAGTATGCCCCGAGTGTGAGGCAAAAGAGAGAGCGCCCTATCTCACTCCTCGAGAGATACAGTTAACCGCCGAACGAAACGCGCTGCGCGCCGAGCGCAGAAGAAGGCAAGAGCTACTTGATGAAACGAAAAAGCAGCAGCAGGAAACGTACAAAGAGGCGGCACGGCAACGAAGCGCCGCGCATCAGAAATGGCTGAATGACATTTGGAAGCGCTATCCTTGTAAGAATCCAAAATGTCCCAACGTAATTACACTCTTCAACCGCGATCAATCAATATATCGAAATAGGCATCTCCCTGAATATTGCAATGATTGCTGGAAAGGCAGCCCTTGCAAAAAATGCGGAGCCATCGTTACAAAATGGATGTATGACGAACATGACGGGCTTTGCGAGAGATGCTACGAGAAAGAGCGGGGGCTCCAGCACTCAAAGCTCCAAAACACCGTTGCAAGCAAAACAGCCAAAACCGCCCCATCAAGTAACACGGCTTCCAAGACAAACAACACGACCCCTAAGAAAGAAGAAGGATGTTTTGAGGGATGCTTTGAGGGATGCCTTGGCTATATTGTCCTGTTCATCATCCTCAGCATTCTATCCAACCTTCTCAACAGCTGTAGTTAATTTCAATTCAAGAGATTGGAGTATTGTATGAACGAGCTCGCTTTAGTGGAAATGGAAGACTTATTTGAAAACCCCACCCCGCGTGTCCCCGTGGCACTCTGCCTTGATTGCTCGGGCTCAATGATGGGAGAGCCCATCCGAGAGTTAAACGAGGGGGTAAAAACCTTCTATCAAGCTATCAACGACGATGAAATTGCTCGATTCTCCGCAGAAATCTGCATCGTAACCTTCGGGCCGGCATCACTTGAAGCGGATTTTGCGACGCTAGATACTCGCCCGCAACCTCCCGTACTAACGGCTTCTGGCAATACCCCCATGGGGGAAGCGGTTCAGCTCGCTCTTGATAGCCTTGAGGAACGGAAGGCTGCCTACAGAGCAAGTGGCGTCGACTACTATCAGCCTTGGCTTGTGTTGATGACCGACGGAAAGCCGAATGGTAATAACTTTGTACTCCAGCAACAAATTACCCGAGTCGCAGATATGGTTGAAAGAAAGAAGCTAACTGTCTTTCCCATCGGTATCGGATCGGATGCTGATATGAACGTTCTTGCCAAATTCTCTCCCGGCCGTTCGCCCCTCCGACTCCAAGGGCTCAAGTTTTCAGATTTCTTCTCATGGCTAAGCAAGTCAGTATCACGGGTCTCGCAATCCACGCCCGGCGATAAGGTAACGCTAGACGTAGACGGTATTCGCGGCTGGGCAGAGCTATAACGTCACATATTTCAATTGGAGTGCAATGAAACGAGTCATCTGGAAGCGAGCCTGCTTTGCAGTTCAGGGAAGATCGCATCTAAGTGATCAAACGCCCTGCCAAGACAGCGTCGCAACAGCATATCGTCGTAACGTTAACGTAATTGCACTATCTGATGGTGCCGGATCGGCGAGTCTTTCTCATTTTGGCTCAAAAGAATGTGCTCAAACACTTTGCAATGTTCTTTGTCGACGCTTCGACGAAATATGGCGCATGAACAACATTGATGCGAAGCTTAGCGTTACTCAAGAGCTTTGCCGACAAGTAGAAGACAAAGCACACGACCTGAATTCGATAACAACCGATCTGGCTGCAACTGCCCTGGCAGTTGGCGTGAAACGAAATCGCTATATTGCAATTCATCTTGGGGACGGCGCCATTGGGATTGAATTAACCAACTCTGACAGTACTACAGAGCTAAAAACGTTGAGCTCTCCAGACAACGGCGAGCATTCAAATGAAACATACTTCATCACATCAAACAGAGCAGCCGAACATGTAAGAATTTATACTGGCACCCTCGATGAGCAGCGACCGGCGGTTATCACGGGCTTCATTCTCATGTCTGATGGCCCAGAGGCAGCACTTTACCGGAAAGCTGACAATCAACTCGCGCCGGCGTGTCTTAAACTGCTGAAATCTTCCAGAGAACTTAACAGACGCGATATGCAAACTGGCCTACGTGCCACACTTGAGCTGATAGCAAATACGAAAACATTTGATGATTGTTCGATAGCTCTCTTATCACATACAGGAGAAAGTAAACGAACGCAAAAACGTAAACGTAGTAAGTGCCAGCGGCAAAGCTGAGGAACTTAAACATGGAAAACAGCAACGCAAAGAAAGCGAATGCCGAAATAAAAAGACTGCGCAACGAAAGGGAAGCCCTTTCCGAACGCATAGACAATGCCCGGCAGAATCTGCGTAATAATTTACTATACTTGGCTCTGGCGTATGTTTTTTGCTGGTCAATCGCAATCTATTACTGGGATAAACCAGTCTTGAAACCAGAACATGTTGGGGGAAAAGAAACTGCCGCGTTGATTGGCATTGGTCTATTCATTTGGATACCTATTTACTACCTTAAACAAAAGAGGGAGCTTCGTCGCCTAGAAGCTGAAAAGTCCTCCGCGGAATCACTACTAAGACAGTTGGAGGATTGAGGTCAACTCATCCCAAATCACCTAACGACGTCTTTGCGCCCGCCACTATACACATCTTTTAACGGGCGGATTTCGGAGTAGCGTAATTGGCCATCGAGCAACTGGTTATTTCGCTTGTCTCTGTGTATCTCGCACCACTTCGCCCAGAAACTCCTCGTCAAACGGCACGGCACCGGGGAACGTCGCATCCCCGTCCGTAGCCACGACGATGTAGTTGTCGTCGCTCGCCCAGGCGTCCTCCTCCACGGGGATCACGCACACGTGGGCGAAGACCTGCGAAAGCGTCGCGACGGTGCTGCGCAGCACGCTGGTGTCGCCGTCACGCGCGACCACGTTCGTCGCGTACACGCCACCGGGGTTGAGACACGTGCGCACTGCCTGCGCTGCCTCGACGGTGGCAAGCTCGCGCACGGGCTCTCCGCCGGAAAACGTGTCGTTCACAATCGCATCGTAGCGCTGAGCCTTGGGCTCTCCCGCTTCCAGCCTACGAGCTCGCTTGTCCAGCACCGCCCGGCCATCGCCCTCGTGCACGCGCAGGCGCCGCCCAGCGTAGCGCTCAATCATGTCCAGATAGAACCAACGCCGCGCCGCCTGAATGATTGCCGGATCGATCTCGGCCACGTCCACATGCAGACAGTCATGGTCGAGAATCGCATGCTTCGGCCATGAGAACCCGCCGCCGCCCAGCGCGAGCACGCGCTCCACGCCATGTCCGGTCGCCGCGCGGACGGCATCTTCGGCATCGAATACCACATCGAAGGCTTTGATGTACTTGAACACCGGCTCGCAACTCTGAAAGCCCAGATACGTCGCAGACTGGTACACGCCGCCCAGGCGCATGACGCGCACGGGCTGCCCCTTCGCGAGCCGCGTGTACACGAGCGCGCGACCGGCTTGCGTGCGCACGACATGCGGGTTCACCAGCACGAGCGCGAACATCACGATCGCGACGACCACGATGACGCCGATTACCGGAGCGGGGAACTGCGCCAGCTGAAAGACGAACACGAGCACCAGCACGAGCGCCACGATGCCCACCGTCACCGCCGCCTGCTTCACGGGTGCGCTCGCGCCGCGCGTGCCCGCAAGCACCTTGCCGGCGACCTTTGCCTCAAGCTCTTCCGGCGTATCGGCCGGGGCGTCGCCCAGAAGCTTCGTCTCGATATCACTCGGAACCCTGCGCTCCTCCGCTCCACGCGATGCCGCCGCCGGTTCTTGTACCGTCGCGCCCGCGGGCTTGCCCTCGGTCTGCCTATCCTCGTTCATCGAGACTCCTCTGCTGGTACAGTCCATGGTCGTGGAACCCTAGCATTCTATAGTACTCCCTTGTCCCCACGGCGCTGATGACGTTGATGCGCTTGTAGCCGGCCTCGCGCGCAAGCTCGCAGGCGCGCTCGATAAGCCGACGACCGAGCCCGTGGTGCTGCGCCGCCGCGCCGTCCTCGCCCACGCGCGTCGCCATTCCGTAAACGTGGACCTCGCGAATCATCGCTTCGTCTGCATTGATAATGGGAACAGGCGTCGACGGCGCGCTCGAGTCGAACAACTCGGCGGCGAGGTCGGCAACTGCCTCGCGTTTTGGCAGGGAGAGGCGGAGAAAACCGGCGATGCGACCTTCTGGTGTCACCCACTGCAAGAAGCGCTCGTCCGTAGCGCTCGTCTCGTAGGGCACAACGTTGAGCGCAAGCGTGTCCACATCCACCTCGCTCGTCGCGATCTCGCGATAGCGGATCTCGCGGACCGGTTCGCCCCCGGCAGCAGAGGCGCGCGCAAGCCGTTTCTCCACCATCTGCCGCAGGTTCGGCTTCTTGTTGCCCGCCATGATGTCGCCGGACGAGAAGTCACGGATCATGCGCGACACGCGGCAGAACGCCGGCGTGGCGAGGACGTCGTCTGCGAGCACGCCCACGAGCTCGTCCTCCGTGTAGGGCACCCACTCCCCCGCCTCGTAGCGCTCGCGCAGCCGCGCGCTCTCGATAAGCGCGCAGGGGTAGAGCTTGACCTCGTCCGGCTGGAACGCGGGGTCGGTCACGAAGCGCCGGTAATCCGCGCGGTCGCTCTGGGGCGTGGCGCCGAGCAGGTTCACCATGGCGTGCGCGTGAATCTTGAAGCCGAAGAGCCTCAGCAGGCTGAACGCCTGCTCGATCTGCCCAACCGTGGTATTGCGGCCGTTCTTATCGAGAATATGCTGGTCGACGCTTTGCACGCCCATCTGGATCTTCGTGGCGCCGAGCCGACGGATGTGGACGAGCGCCTCGGGCGTGATGGCGTCCGGCCGCGTCTCGACCACGAGCCCCACCACGCGATGCCGCGCCCGCTCGTTGCGCGCGTGCTCGCGCTCGAGGTCGGCCAGCGTAGCGCGTTGCCACTTCGCTGCCTGGCACCACGCGGAGCTCCCCGTGTAAAGGTGCGCGACCGCTTGGTTGTAGGTGAGCTTGCCGGCGTCGACGGCGCGCTGCGTGGTTTCGAGGACGTCGAGCGGCAACCACGAACCCGCCTCGGCTGCCGGCGCGGCGGCGGGCGCGGCCTTCGGCATTAACCCGCACGCCACGTACTGAGCGCGGCGCTCGCGAACACCTGGTGGAATCACAG
>NZ_CALUMA010000079.1 GCF_944321625.1 uncultured Slackia sp. | reverse complement strand
CTTTCTTGTCGTTTCACCCGTATCATGGCGGTATCAACGGCAATCGGACGAAAGGAAGAGCCATGATTGTTACCACCACTCAGGAAGTCGCGGGCTATCGCATCACGGGTTATTACGGCATCGTGTTCGGCGAGGTCATCACCGGTGTGAATTTTCTGCGCGATATCGGTGCGGGCATCCGCAACTTCATCGGCGGTCGCTCGGCGGGCTACGAGAATGAGTTGCTTGCCGCGCGCAGCGAGGCCTTGCAGGAAATGGAGAAGCGCGCGGGCGAGATGGGCGCGCACGCCATCGTGGGCGTCGATCTTGACTACGAGACGCTGGGCGCCGACGGCAGCATGCTCATGGTGACCGCCAGCGGCACCGCGGTGACGCTGGAAGCGAAGTAAAGCGTTCGCGACAGATTGGCTAGATGGCGAGGCGTCAAGAGACGCCTCGCTTTTTTGTATGCGAAGTTAGGCCCATGGATCGCGCTCGAACAGCGGCTCGGGTTCGGGTCGGCGGTCGGAATACGGGTCGTAGCCGTCGTCGTCCTCCGCCTCGGCGCGCAGGAATTCGGAGTTTGCCGCTTGGGTTGTTGAGCGTTTGCCTCCCGGGGTTCCGTGCTCCGCGACGGCATGGTCATGGGCGTTTTTGCATGCGGATGTTTTTGCAGGGGCACGGCGCCCCTCCTTTTTGCCGCGTCCCTCGCCCGGATCGCATTCCCCAAGAACGTGCGGGAGGTGGGGGTCGATGTAGGCGATGGGCGC
The DNA here is from genome assembly GCF_944321625.1 of uncultured Slackia sp. GTDB lineage: Bacteria > Actinomycetota > Coriobacteriia > Coriobacteriales > Eggerthellaceae > Slackia. The sequence goes on along the minus strand of NZ_CALUMA010000079.1, from coordinate 21,855 downwards.
CATGCGGACGTCGCCGCAGAACGCGAAAGCAAAAGGCGTGGTCAGGCCGGGTTTGAGCGTCATCATGGTCACGGTGAGATCCGCCTTGATGCACGGGCTAGCTGCCTTGCCCGTTTGCGCCGAAAGTCCGCTGGGCACGTCGGCGGCGACCGTGAAGGTACCCTTTGTCTTGCGCTCGTTCGCCGCTTTGATCCAAGCGGCATAGGGCTCGCGCACCTCATCGCCCGAGAACCCGGTGCCCAGAATGGCATCGATGACGGCATCCGCTGCGGCCAGCGTCTGCGCAAGGGTGCCGTGCGCGGGGTTCACCAGGATGTCGGCGGGGGAGAGCGCATGCGCCGCCTGCACCGCTGCGCCATGCGCGGGCTCGGCCTTGATTTCTTCGGGCGCACAGGGCGTGATAACGTTTACGACGCATCCCTGCTGAGCGAGGTATTCGGCGGCAACCCATCCATCGCCGCCGTTGTTTCCCGATCCGCAAAGTATTGCCACGCGAGGAAGGGTGGACTGTTTTCCGCCAAGGCGCTTATCCTGAGCGGGCGCCGCGGCGGGCGTCTCATCGGTTTTTTCGGTCGGCTCTCGCCAAGGCGAGGCGGCCTTCGCCTTCTTACCGATTCGCGTTTCGTATTCGTCAAGGGCGTATTTCGCCAGCGCGCGACCGGCTCGGCGCATCAGCGTCGAAAGCGGTGTGCCTGAAGCGGCGATGGCCTGTTCAAGGGCGATAACCTGCGGCACGCTCAGCGTGGCGGGCGCGTCCTCCGGCAGATGGGGTGCAAGCGCCGCGCGGTACGCTTCGGTCAAATCCTCAAGGCGCATCTTTGCGTTCGCGGGGCTGGTGGAAGGCAGGGTGACGCACGGCATGCCGCAGTCGGCCTCGCAGTATTTCGCAAAAAGTTGCCCCGCCTTGGTTCCCGTGGCGAACACGGCTTGGATATCGGCGGCGTCAAAAATGCGCGAAAGATCATTGGGGCGCGCATTGCGGATGCTCGCGTCGCTGGCGCCCTCGATATCGCACGACGCCAGCACGTCCCACAGCGCGATGCGCCGCCGCAGCAGCAGGTCGCGTTTGTCTTCGATGGTTTCGGGCACGGGCTCATCAAAGATGGCGGCCAGCACGCGCCAGAAGCGATTTTGGGGATGTCCGTAGAAAAACCCGGCTTCGCGCGAAGCGGGCGAGGGCATGGTTCCCAGCATGAGCACGCGCGAGCGCTCGTCGAATACCGGGTCTATGGCGTGGTCAACGTGGCCGTATTCCATCATGCACCTTCAATCATGCTCTGCCGCGATTGCGGCGGGCTAATCTTCTTCGGTCGCCGCTTCCGTCTTCGGAATCACGGGAACGTCGCCCACGGTGGGAATGCGCACGCACATAAGCCACAGCAGGAACAGCGCGACGGCTCCGAGGATTGCCCACACCAGGGGTTTCTGCACCAGGACGGCGCTTATGCCCATGACCGTGCAGGAGAGCCCCAGAATGTGCAGCTTGCGTTTGAACGGGATGCCGCCTTGCTCCAAAAACGGCAGAACGTAGGCACGATAGATGCGGGTCTTGCACAGCCAGGCGTGGCAGCGCGGAGAACTCTTGGCGAACAGGAACGCCGCCAAGAGCACGAGCGGCGTGGTGGGCAGCACGGGGATGAAGACTCCCACTGCGCCGAGGCCCAAAACGATCCAGGCGCATACGAAAAGGATAGGGTTAAGCATGAGGACTCCTGTCGGGGTTCTCGGGGGCAAGGGATGGTTTCCGTCGTCGGTTGTGGGCATTCTACCAATACGCTCGTCTTTCGGCACTACGCTTTTTAACGTCTTTTCGCTTCGCGGAAGTTTTATCATCGCGGCCGATTCCCCTCGCGACGCGGGGCAAGGTGCGCGATAATGCCTCAAAAGCTATCGAAGAGGTGCACCATGCTCGATGAACTCCATGTACAGAATGTCGCGCTCATCCGCGACGCCGTGTTTTCGCCGGCGCCCGGCCTTACCGTTGTTACGGGCGAGACCGGTGCGGGCAAGACGGCGTTGCTTTCGGCGATCAAGCTGCTTATCGGCGAGCGCGCCGATGCGGCCACCGTGCGCGAGGGCGCGTCGTCGGCACTGGTGGAAGGCAGGTTTTTCCTTGGCTCTGCCGACGGCGAAGGCGTGGATGCGGGCGAAGACGGCGGCCATGTGGTGACGCGCAAGGTGAGCTCCGACGGGCGCAGCCGCGTGTCGATGGACGGCTCCATGGCAACGGTGGGGCAGCTTGCCTCGACGGTGGGCATGAGCGTGGATTTGTGCGGGCAGCACGAGCACCAGCATCTTTTGAAGCCGGCGAATCATGTGGGCATGCTGGACGCGTGGGCAAGCGAGGTTGTGGCACCCGCCCTTGACGCGTATCGCGCGGCGTTCGATGCGCGCGCGGATGCCGGGCGTGAGCTTGAGCGCATCCAAGAGGCTGCGCGCATGTCTTCCGACCAGCTTGACCAGGCTCGATTCGTTCTGGCGCGCATCGACGAGGTGGCGCCAACGCTTGAGGAATACGACGACATCATGCGCGAGCTTCCGCGCATCGAAAACGCCGAGGCGCTGGCCCAGGCGGCGGATGCCGCATATTGGGAACTCTCGCATGAGGAGGGCGCGGTGGATGCCGTGCGCTCGGCGCTTCGCCATCTGGAGTCAGCCTGCGAGATGGATTCGTCTCTGTCGTCGCTGGTTGAAACGCTCACCGACGCGTCCTATGCGCTTGAAGATGCCGAGCGCGAGGTGCGCGTGTATCGCGACGGTATCGACCACGACCCGGCGGAGCTGGAGCGCATGCAGGAACGCGCGAGTGCGCTGCAGGGGCTCATGCGGTCCTACGGTCCCCGGATGCAGGACGTGCTCGCCAAGCGTGACGAGGCGGCCCGCGCCGTCGCCGCGGTCGACGACGCCGACCGTTTGGTTGCTAGCGCCCAGGCGGCGTGCGACGAGGCGGAACGTGCGCTTGTGGCGGCTGCCCAGGAGCTTGATGAGGCGCGGTCGAAGGCGGCGCCCGAATTTGTGAAGCGCGTGAACGCCCAGATGGCACGCCTGGAGATGGGGTCTGCCGAGCTGGTGTGCAACATCGAGGCGCTGGCTCGCGATCAATGGACGCGCAGCGGTGCATCGAAGGTCGAGTTCCTCTATTGTGCGTCCTTCGGAATGACCGCGCGGCCTCTGGCGCGCATCGCATCGGGCGGCGAAGTGAGTCGCGTGATGCTCGCATGCAAGGTCGTGCTGGGCGCGGCCGACGAGCGCGAGACGCTCGTGTTCGACGAGGTGGATGCGGGGGTCGGCGGCTCGGTCGCCGTTGCTCTTGCGAACGTGCTGGCAGATTTGGCACAGACCCACCAGGTCATCGTGGTGACGCATCTTGCCCAGGTGGCGGTGCGCGGTGATGTCCATTACCTGGTACGCAAGCAGAGCGACGCCGCTGACGGCATCCCCGAAACGGTGCTCGCGCCCATCGCAGACGAAGCGCGCGTGGCCGAGGTGGCCCGCATGCTTTCCGGCGACGCAAGCGAAGCATCTCTCACTCACGCCCGAGAGATGCTCGCGGCTGCCGCCAAGGAGTAACGTATTCGCAGTGTTGTTCTGGCCGATATGCACGGGTTTTGCCTCCGGACGCTGCTTTTTCACTCTTTATGGTTCGCACAGAAGGTCGGGTAACCTTCATGCTGCAGTTTTTGATGGTGGGCTCGAGTAGAGCATGTTGGCGGGAGGCCTTGAACAGGTAAAACGTAAAAATGACCAATCGGCTATTTCCCGTCTCGTCGTGAAACTGCAGCATGAAGGGGCTTTACTCGTTGCGAGTTCGGCGTGCCGTCCATTTTTACCCTCTGCTTTGCCTATACGTTTCTTTCTTGCACCCATTTGTACGGAAACAACGCATCATGCAATTGCTTTCGCCGTCTCAAAAACAACGGCGTTCTTTCCTGGAGGGCGAAGCCTAGCCTCTTCGAGAAGGTATGAAGCAGGGCGTCGAACTGATTGCAGTCGGCAATTTGCCTGTAAATCACGTCGAACTCGGTATACCCCATGGATTCCAGGGCCGCCCTTCTTCCATGTTCTATTTCGAACCCATTCTGATCGGCATGGAAAGCCTTTCCTTTTGCTTCGATAGCGACTTTCTTATCGACCCATAGTAAGTCGCATGCGCAATGAGACTGCCCCGAAAGCTTCTGCGCGTTTTTCGTAAATACAACGCGGCGATTCAGCGAAGGACGTTCCCAGTGTTCTCCACCGTAGGTTGTCGATGCGCAAAGCAGTAGGAATAACCGGGCCTCCAGGGGCGACCCGCATCCGTCTGCTGTTTGGGCGAGAGCCGTGCGCGCGTTTTGTAGGCCATTCATTCTGCTTGCGGATCGGATAATGTCTTCTAGGTCTTTTGTTGAACAGAGGGGCGGACGCTTCCATATCTCTGTCATCTTTCCGAACCTGTCGAAGCAAGGGGTCCAAGTCTCAACTGGAGAGCATGGATTTGTTTGATGGAGCAGGTTGCCGTTCTCGTCGCAGAACTCTGCGATAGCCGGGATAAAAGGGAGGGATTGGCTTCTGGCCCCGTAATGCTCTTTGATTCCGTTGAGAATCGCAGCAGAACGTAGGGTTCCACGAAATATGGCGAATAACCCACATGCTTCTAGCATTAACAGAGACAGCTGCTGCCAGGAAACCGTTCGGGCGAGATGCAGAAGCGTGAGCTGCGGGGAGGTGATATAGAGATCGCTCCCGAGCTTAATCAGTTCATCGTATGGTAGCCAAGAAGGTTTTCTGTGAGGGGCGATGAGCTTATTTGCTCTGTAATTTGAGCCTTCCTCCGCAAAGACGTTTATGGGAAGCGATAAGCCTTTCAGGTCAAATAGTAGACGCTTCGATATGAGGGCGGACGCTTCGCAGGCGTTCTTTCGCGGGAAAAGCAACGAATGTGGTAGTCCTGCGCCAATGGGTGGTGAGACGGTAGCGATTTTCTCTGGAAGTTCGATATCTCGAACAGCAGGAGGGGTGCAGTAGTACTCCCAGGCCGACATGCCGCATATAACAATCATCGTAGTCCTTATCGCGATAGAGCAATAGATCCGTTTTTCGTTGCGGTTCACACTTCATGCTTTATGCGCAATGGCGTTGGGATTCGTAGCTCCCCGCCATGAGTGTGCCGCAATGCCGAGGATGATGTGGTTTGAGCTAGAGGTGTGGGGCTATCGTCCACCGCAAACAAAATGCGTGCAATTGCGGAAAATGACTGAATGTGGATGCGGGATTTGGCTATGAAGGTAGCGAAATTCGAAATTTTGGACTAGCGAGCATAGCGGGCATGCTTCATGCTGCAGTTTTTCTTGCGAGTCGGAAGTATAAAAAATGGATGGGATGATTGACCTGGGGAAATGATGTTGTGGTCATGCCTCTATTTGGGGCATGACCACAAAACTGCAGCATGAAGATGAGTTTTGCCGTATGGGGGCCTTGGATGCTTGGAAAAGATATCGAATTGCGGGCAACCAGACGCACGACCCCCGTTCTCTTGGGTCGGTGCTATGCGACGAAGGTCGTGCGTGGTCCTGGCTACCCCTTGAGCAGGGGCGTTATCTGGCCTTGGGCGAGGATGGTGATCTTCTGCGTGGCGCGCGAGATGGTGGTGTACAGGCGGCGCCTGGCCAGGTCGCCGTCGCCGAACACCTTCGCGCTGGCGTCGGGGATGATCACGTGGTCGAATTCCAAGCCCTTGGCAAGTGGGAGCGTAATCACGAACACGCCCTCATCGGGCATCGAGCGCCTGCCGTCCACGAACATCGGCGCGTCGTCGCCCAGGGCGGCGATCAGCTTGCGGGCCTCGTGCTTCCACGGCACGATGACCGCGGTGAGCCCTTCGTTGTGGCGCGCGCGTTCTATCGCGCTGCGCAGCGCGTCCAGAAGCGTCTGCTCATCAGGGCATTCGATGAGCTCCGGCTCCTCTTCGGCGCGCTGGATGGAGTGCACGCGCACGCGGTCGTCGGGCGGCATGAGGCGCGTGAACAGCGCCGTGATGCCAGGCGCCGATCGGTAGCTGGTCATGAGGCGGCATTCCTCCACGGGTCCGCGCATCGCCTCAAAGGCGGCGCGCACCTCGGCGAACGATGCCGTGTTGGGTTTGATGGCCTGGTTCTCGTCACCCAGCAGTAGGAAATGGGCACGGCGGAAGAAGCGCGCCAGCACGGCAAGCTGGGCGCAGGTGTAGTCCTGGACCTCGTCGATCATCACGTACTTGGCGTCGGCGTTGCCCATGCCGGTGAGTGTCATCTTCAGGTACAGCCACGTGACGGTTTCGATGCTCTTTTGGCCGGTCAGGCGCATGCCGATGCGGTCCACGCGCAGCCATTCGTCGCGTGCGACCATGTCGTAGGCATCCGCGTGCTTCTGATGCAGATAGGCGAGCGCATAGGCGCGCACCTCGGCGTCGGTCTGCGGCGCAATGGTTTCGTGGAAAATTTCCACCTGCTCAGGAATGGTCAGCTCCTCGATTTCCATCTGCACGGCGTCGGTGGCGGCCATCTGCTTCAGGCGCGCCTCCAGGCGAACCTCGAGCTCTTCGCGTACAAGCGCGACAAGGCGCGGGCCTGCGGGAATGCGGCTGTACTTGGCGGCGATCTGCGCGATTTGCGCCGCAGGGATCAGGCGCACGCCGCGGCTTTCGATGTCCTTGAAGTCGTGCTGCTCGAACTCCACGCCGTCCACGAGCTTGTCGATGCGCAGCAGCTCCTCGATGGGCACGTTGAGCTCGCCGCCGGCGCGTCCCTTGGGCATGAGGGTCGCGGCGAATTCGTCCCAGGTGATGCACTCGGGATTCTTCTCGCCCATGTCGGGCAGCACGTTGTCGATGTAGCGGCGGAACACCGGGTTGGGCGTGATCAGGAACACCTGGCTGGGGTCAAGCTCGCCGCGGCGCTGGTAGAACAGGTACGCGATGCGCTGCAGCAGCACGCTGGTCTTGCCGCTGCCTGCAATGCCGCTCACCAGCAGCACAGGCACATCCTCATGACGCACCACCAGGTTCTGCTCCTTCTGGATGGTGGCGGTGATGGCCTGCATGCGCCCGTCGCGCTGGCGCGACAGCGACGCCAGAAGCAGCGAGTCCTGGATCGCCACGTCAGTGTCGAAATAGGCGTTCAGCGTGGAGTGGTCGATGTCGAACTGGCGGCGCAGCTGCATATCCACATGGATGTCGCGGCCGTTGGCGCGGTAGCTGGTGGGCCCCATCTCCTGGTTGTAATACACCTCGGCCACGGGGCTGCGCCAGTCCACGACCAGGCGCTTGTACGATTCGTCGGACGCGCCGGCGGCACCGATGTAGAGCTCCTTGGGCGGCTGGCCCTCCTTGAACTGCAGCACCACTTTGGCGAAATACGGTTGGCGCAGCAGGAGGCGCGCGTCGTTCAGGCGCTGGAAATTGATGTTTTCGGACATGTTGTACATATCGATGATGCGATTGGCCGCGGCGATGTCGGCGTAGGTCTCCGAAGCGTCGTCGTCGGTTTCAAGGTTGACGCCGAACTCATCGGCCATGGCCTCTTTGTCAGCGGCCACGGCTGCATGGGTTTTGGCTATTTTTGCCAGCAGCGTGCGCTCAAGCTCCTCGAGGGCTGCATAGGTTTCGTCTAGATGCGCCTGCTCCTGGTCAAACACGGGGTCATGTTCGACACCTTGGGAGGCGTTGGCCTCGCAGGGCACGCTTGGGTCATGCAGCGCGTTGGTATGTGCGGAATCGTAGATTCGGGAATCATTCGTCACGATGCTGCTCCAATCTTTCGGGCGGCTTCTGGCTGCCTTTCCTTGCGCAAAGCGGATGCGCGGGCGTCGAGCTGTCGAGGCTGCGCATCGGCAAGCAATCAAGAGGCGCGCAAGTCGGCCGGGGCCAGTTGGGCGAAGCCGGTCGAACGCGGCGCATGCAAGGCGGGCGAAAAATGCGTCAGAAGATTCTACCGCGTTTGGGCGGGCACGTTCGTGTGCATTTGAAGACGTTTACAGGGAAAGCAGGTGGACATTCGTGCGAGGCCAGGCGTCGTCTTTCGCGGCGCGGTATACTGGAAAATAGGAAGTTTTCGTCTTGGGGCTCTAGCGGCTTTCTGCTCGAAATCTTGACCGCGTCTCAACCAGGGTATTCTGCCCCAGCTGCTGAATTCATGTAAAGTTTCCTCCAAATGTGCGTCATGCTTTGGCGTTCGCGCGGGAAGCGCCCCGCGAAATTCGCTAAGATATATCTGTTGTGCTGCGTTCGGGCGCTCGCCAAACGTGCCAAATCTGAACGTTTGCCAGACGCGCAACGGACGAACGCGGGTTCTTGGATATGGAGGAAACCATGCCCCAGTATGATTATCTGATCGTCGGCGCCGGCCTTACGGGCGCCGTCTTTGCGCACGAGGCTACCAAGATTGGCAAAAAATGCCTGGTCATTGACCGCCGCGACCACATTGCCGGCAATATTTACACCCAAGAGGTCGAGGGCATCAACGTCCATAAGTACGGGGCGCACATTTTCCATACGTCGCTCAAAAACGTGTGGGATTACGTGAACGGTTTTGCCGAGTTCAACAACTTCGTGAACTCCCCAATAGCCTACTACAAGGGCGAGGTGTACAACATGCCGTTCAACATGAACACCTTCGCCAAGATGTGGCCCGGCGTGGTGACGCCCGAGCATGCGCGCGCCAAGATCGCCGAGCAGATTGCCGCCGAGGGCATCGGCGAGCCGAGCAACCTGGAAGAGCAGGCGCTCTCGCTCGTGGGCCGCGATATCTTTGAGAAGCTGGTCAAAGGCTATACCGAAAAGCAGTGGGGCCGCGACTGCAAGGAGCTGCCGGCGTCCATCATCAAGCGCCTGCCGTGCCGCTTCACCTACGATAACAACTACTTCAACGACCGCTACCAGGGCATTCCCGTGGGTGGCTACACCAAGATGGTGGAGCGCATGCTCGAAGGCGTGGAGGTGCGCCTGGGCGTGGAGTACAAGGATCTGGTGGCGGGCGAGCCCGGCATCGCGGCGCGCACCATCTACTGCGGGCCCATCGATGCGTTCTACGACTTCAAGCTGGGCGAGCTTGAGTGGCGGTCCTTGCGCTTCGAAAGCGAGCTTCTGGACGAGGCCGACCACCAGGGCGTGGCCGTGGTGAACTACAACGAGCGCGAGGTGCCTTGGACGCGCATCATCGAGCACAAACACTTCGAGTTCGGCCTGGACGCCGACGGTCAGCCGCTGCCCAAGACCGTGATTACGCGCGAGTATCCCGCCGACTGGAAGCCGGGCGACGAGCCGTATTACCCGCTCAACGACGCCAAGAACGAGGCGCTCTACGCCAAGTACGCCAAGCTTGCCGCCGAGGAAGGCGACGTGGTGTTCGCGGGGCGTCTGGGCGGCTACAAGTACTACGACATGGACAAGGCTATCGCCGCCGCATTCGACCTGGTGAAGGCCGAGCTGGGCGTGGAGCTGTAAGGTTTGCACGGAGGCAGGGCTCTTTCAAGGACGCCTGGTCGTTTGAGAGTATCTGACGGTTCGGGGCTGTCTGACGGTTCGGCGTTGCCGAGCGGTTGCGGTCTACCGTGTAATTGCGGGGCCGAGGCCTTGTAGGAGATGGTTCCACGTACTGCCGCTAACTTTACCGATCAAATGTAATCGCTAAAGAAAAACCTGCGTTCAATCGCAGGTTTTCTATTTTTCGCTACTATAATAAATACTGTTTTTATTCGCAGGTTTAACGCTGCAACACGTTGTAGCAAAAGGAGGTGGCGTGAATGTTCAACCTCACTGTCGAAGAGGCGATGAAGCTTTTAGGGGTTAGTCGCACCAGAATGTATCAGTTGATTCATTCGGGTGCTCTCGCTGCCGAAAAGGTGGGTAGCGTCTGGCTTGTCGACGACGCAAGCGTTCGCGCCCGCATGCAAAGCGCTCCGCGCGCCGGTCGTCCTTCGAAGCGACGGACGCCGGGGGCTGATATCCAAGAATACATCCTGATGAACCGCAATTATCCGATTCTGTCGTTCAAATACAATGCAGCGCGGAATACCTTCGTCGAGGCTGGTGACATCCAGGACGCATCGCGCGCTCCGCTGGGACTCATCTCGCCGCGGGGCAAGTCTGTATCCAGGAGCGCTTTGGCGTTCTGGTGGGCTCATCGTTCGATTCCCGACTATCGAGACGGCATCGACAAAAAGTTAGGCGAGCTGGGGTTCGCCGAGCCGTCGCAGATCCCCTTTAAAAGTCTGGGGCTTTCGCTCTCCGACCAATACTGGATTAAGCCGACGTTCGGTCCTGATATCTCCTGGTCAGACGTGAACTATTTCGAAAACGATTTCGAGGAGTTGTCCGATTCGACCAATTCAACCGACTGGTTGGCAGAGGTGGGTCTTGATTCGCCCGACAACACGTCTGAGGGCATGCTTTCAAAGCGGTGGGTGTGCATTGACGGGGTTCGGACGCTTCTCAAAGGCGGCACCGTGTTGGGGCAGGAGCCTTATAACGAGGCAATCGCAACAGCGTTGCATTCGAGGCTTCTGGGCCAAGGAGAGTTTGTTCCGTATCGCCTTGCTCGCATGGGCGGAGAGGTCGTGTGCTCATCGGCGTGTTTTGTGCGCTCTGACGAGGAGTTTATCCCTGCGTATTACGTACGCGACGTGATGCGCAAGCCCAACCATCGAAATGACTATCAGCACTATATCGAGTGCTGCGCTGCCTTAGGCGTGGAAGATGCGGAACTTGCGCTTTCAAAGACGATCGTTTGCGACGATATCATTGCAAACGCCGATAGGCATTGGCGCAATTTCGGACTAATTCGCAACGTGGAGACGCTTGAATACCGTCCGGCGCCAATATTCGACTCAGGGAATAGCTTGTGGTGCGAAGCGACAGAAAGCGCTGTGAAAACGAAGAATTTTGCCTTCAGGACAAAGCCGTTTTTCGAAGATGCCAACAGGCAGCTGCGACTTGTGAACGACTATTCGTGGTTTGACCCGGCGGCGTTGGATGGATTTATCGAAGAGGCGAGGGGGGTCCTGTCTCAAAACGCGGCCTTGGAATCGCGCGTTGATTTCATTTGCGAAGGCATTCAGCGTCGCATCGACCATATAGCGAAGATGCTGTAGGTCTTGAGAAGGCATTGGGGCTTACAGCCGCATTGGCTCAAGGGCACGAAGGGGAGAGGGGCCGGCTCAATCCGAAAACAAAAAGAGCGCGGGACAAGGCTTGTCCCGCGCTCTCTGGTCTCGTCCGCGTCCTGTTCGTCCTATTCGAAGAACACCTTTTGAATTACTCGTTCGGCGGCGTGGCCGTCGTCCTTGGGGCAGAACTTCTCGCGGAATGCCGCGTAGCCCTCGCCATATTTGGCCTCGTAGTTGGGCAGATCCTGCACGGCGGCAATCACGTCGTCGTTGGTGAGGCAATGCGGCCCCGGCAGCTCGTGCAGACCGAAATAGAACCCGCGGATGTCATTGGCGTAGTGCTGGTAATCGGGCCAGAAGAACATGATGGGGCGCTCCGTGTTGGCGTAGTCGAAGAACACGCTGGAGTAGTCGGTCAGAAGCGCGTCGGCCACGATATACAGGTCGTTGATATCGGCCTGCTTCGACACGTCGTACACGAATCCCTCGTAGGCGCTGAAATCGAAATGGTTGGCAATGTAGTAGTGCGCGCGGAACAGCACCACCCATTCGTCGCCAAGCGCCGCCTGCAGGGCGGGGAAGTCGAGCAGCGTGTCTTCCATTACGTAGCCCTTGCCGGATTCGTACGAATCATCGCGCCAGGTGGGGGCGTACAGAAGAATCTTCTTGTCAGCGGGAATGCCCAGTTCTTCGCGGAATGCCGTGGTAAATGCGTCGAGAGCCTGGGGGTCTTCGCATACGCGCACAATGCGGTCGTTGCGCGGGTAGCCCTCTTCAAGCACCACGCTGGGGCGGCGCTCCTCCTCAAGACCAAAGGCGTCGGCCAGGTGTTTGGAGGTGTATGCGGAGGGGGAAAGCAGGTAGTTCCACTTCTTGGAGTCCATGCCAAAGCGTTCCGCCAGCTCATCGGTGGTGTTGAGCGCGTTTTGCGTTTCGATGGTAACGTCGTAGCCCAAGCGCTTGAGCGGCGTGCCGTGCCAGCATTGCACGTACACCTGATCGGCCTTGGGCGTAATGTACTCAGCGACACGCGTGTTGAAAATCCAATACTTTGCACGGGCGCAGGTTTCCAGGTACTCGTCGGTGCCAACCTTCACGAACTGGGCGCGCTGAAGAAGAGGCTCGTCGGCGAACAGTTCCATCTTGCTGCCTTTGAAGGTCCAGACGAATGTGAAATCGTCGAATCGCGGGTCTTCAAGCATACGCTCGTAGATTGCACGGGGTGAGCAGCCAAACTGACGTCCGCCGAAGCACTGGAACACTACCATTTTGGGGTCGGTAGGGATGGTTGCTCCCATTGCATCATAGCTTTCACCACGCTTGCGATAATACACGGCACGCGAACGCTGTCGCACACCAGGCAGGTGGCGCAAGACGCCCAGGATGGGTTTACGGAATTTTCTGTACACGCTGCCGAGCGACATGTGCACTCCTTTCCTATTGACTGGTTGCCCTATAGCGCCGCTTCTACGAAATCACGACGGGATAAGCATCAAGAACAACGAGTGTAAAATTTTGTCAAAATTATTAAAGCTAAGGCATTGTAGCATTTCGTCGTTTCACGGTATGCGATGGCATATAATTAATCAGTTATTCGACCAGCCGGACATCCGGCGCGACAAGGAGGCATCGTGTACAAGATCATCGCCCGATGTGTGGCGCTCTTCTATGCGCTCTGTCGCCTGTTCCCCAAGCGTAATCGCATAACTTTTTTCTCGCGCCAGGGTAAAAGGGGGTCCCTCGATTTCCGTATGCTGGCCGATGCTGTACGGGAGAAGTGCCCCCAGGTTGACGTGCGAATTTGTGCGACCGACCCAGAGAATGTGGACAAGAAGGCGTTTATCCTGTCCATGCCTTCGATGCTGTTTCATGCGGCAACGTCGCGTGTGTGCGTGTTGGAAGGCTACATTCCCGCCGTGTCGGTTCCGCATCTTGATTCTCAAACACGCGTGATTCAGCTCTGGCATGCGCTGGGCGCCATCAAGAAGTTCGGATACCAATCTATCGGTACGCCGGCGGGCCGTTCGCACGAAGAAGCCACAGCGCTCCGTATGCATAAGAATTACGACTGGATTATCGCGGCGGGTCCGGGTGCCATTCCTGCCTATGCGGAAGCGTTCGGATATCCGCAGAGCGTCATCAAGTCCTTGGGCATGCCTCGTATGGACTACATACTGGACGCTTCGACCAGCTCTGGTCGTTTGACAAAAGCGCAGTCGTTACGTGGGCGCTACGATTGCTTGTCCGATGACGTCACACGTGTTCTATACGTGCCCACGCTGCGCAAAGGCGAAGGGTCGCACGGGTGGATGACACGCGAGGTCAAGCGTCTTTCCGAAGCGTTCGAGCCGTATGCTTGCCGCATCATCGTAGCGGGCCACCCGCTCGACGAGGGGTGCGACTCCGGAACTGTGGAAAGGCTCTCCAACGTGGCGGCCATCCCGGGCGTTGCGAGCATCGACCTCATCACATGCGCCGACTGCGTGGTCACTGACTACTCCGCCATCGCGCTTGAAGCGGGGTTGGCCGGCAAACCGGTGTGGTTCTATGTCCCCGACATCAAGCAGTATCGCTTGTCGCCAGGCCTCAACATTGACCCTTTGGAAGAGTTTCCTGACGGGGCATTTGAAAACCCGGACGATCTTGCTGCTGCGATAGGGGAGGACAAGCGCCCCAGCGCGTTCGCCGATTTTGTTATCCGTTATTTCGGTGATGTGGGGCCGGGTGCCACATTAAGGTTGGCCGAATTCGTAGAAGAATGCTATCTTGATACATTCGGGGACGGAAAGGGCAAAAACTAACGCTTTCTTGTGCCTGTACGAGTTCCATGACGCGACCGAAGTCCGCTTTGCGCGGATGCCTATAGCAAGGAGACGTCTTACGTGTCTGAGTTCGGATTGAATCGAGGTGCGGCATGCTAGCCACGCTTCGCGAGATATTCCAGGAGAACTGGGAATGGCGCCGTCAGATCCTGAATCTGGCGGTTATCGATTTGCATAAGACGGTGCGCGGCGCCGTGCTGGGTTGGGCGTGGCTGTTTGTGAAGCCGCTCACCTATATTGCTGTGTTCTGGTTCGCGCTCGACTTGGGCTTGCGCGCGGGCGATTCCACGGGCGGCGACTATCCGTACATCCTGTGGCTTTCTGCGGGCCTGATTCCGTGGTTCTTCATGCAGAGCATGCTTAATACCGGCGCCAACGTGTACAGGCGTTATCCCTTCTTGGTCAATCGCATCCATTTCCCGCTTTCGGCCATTTCAAACTTTTATGCGCTTTCGGAATTCATTATCTTCTTGGCGCTTATGGCGGGTTTGTTGGTGGTGTGCTTGATTACCGGCGTGCATCTGACCGTGTACGCTTTGCAGCTGCCGCTTATCTGGATTCTGATGTTCTTCTTCTGGGTGTGCTTCTCGGTCATGGTGTCGCCGCTTTCAGCGCTGTCCAAGGACTTCAGCAACCTGCTCAAGGCGTTTTCCACGCCGCTGTTCTGGATTTCTGGCATCATCTACAACGTTGCCAACATGAATATCCCGCTAATTCATCAGATCATGGCGTTCAACCCCATTACGTTTTTCTGCACCGCCCAGCGTGCTGCGCTGTGCGACCATTTTTGGATTTGGGATAAACCCGAAATCCTGCTGCCGTTTGTGTTGGTGTTCGCGCTGACTGCTGTGGTGGCGCTGCGCAATTATCACAAGCTGAGGAAGGATGTGGCCGATGTCATCTAGCGAAACCGCAACCTCCTCCATCCCGCAGGAGTTCGTGCGCCCCTCCGTGGTGCGCGATAACGACTCGAACGCCGAGGTTGCTATCCAATTCGAGCATGTGACCAAAACGTACAAGCTGTTCAAAAGCGATCGCGCGCGCTTTCTTGCGACGTTTTCTAAGAAAATTCCGTTCAAGAAGGTCAACGCCAACGATGACCTGTCGTTCACCATCAAGCGCGGCGAGGCCGTGGCGTTTTTGGGTAATAACGGCGCCGGCAAGTCAACGGCGCTCAAAATCATCACGGGCGTGCTGTATCCCACGCACGGCCGCGTGACGGTTCACGGCCGCGTGAGCGCGTTGCTTGAGCTTTCTGCGGGCTTTGACCCGCAGCTTTCTGGGCGCGAGAACATCGCGTTCCGTGGTCAGCTGTGGGGCCTTTCCAACCAGGAGATCAAAGAACTCGAGCCGGACATCATCGATTTCGCTGAGCTGGGCGACTACATCGATCAGCCTATGCGCACGTATTCCAGCGGTATGAAGGCGCGTTTGGGCTTCGCGTTCGCAAGTTCCATTCAGCCGGACATCCTGGTGGTTGACGAGGCGCTCTCGGTAGGCGACCGCCGATTCTCGAAGAAGTGCCTCAAACGCGTGCATGAGATTATGTCTGATTCGCATGTGACGGTGCTGTTCGTGACGCATTCCTCGGCCTCGGCCAAGGAGTTCTGCAAGCGTGGCATCGTACTTGAGCATGGCAAAGACATCTACGAAGGCGATATCAAGAGCGCCATCGAGTTCTACGAGAAGCGGAACGCATAGATGACCATCTCGCCGCAAATAGTCCACCTGCTGTGCCTGGGCGGCATCTCGTTCGCGGCCACGTTTTTGTGCGTGCCGCTGGCGAAGCGCATCGCATTCAAGTTCAATGCGATAGACTACCCGTCCGCCAGGCGCGTGAACAAGACGCCCATGCCGCGCATGGGCGGCATCGCCATGTTCGCAGGCGTGATGGCGGCGTTGATTTTCGAGTTGCTGGGAGAGCATTTCTTCGATTGGCACGAGCTCTACCGCTCCGCGCGCTTTTTGCAGGTGAACTACGTGGGCGTGCTGGCCGGTCTTTCGGTAGTGTGTCTGGTGGGCGCCATCGACGACGTGAAGTCGCTTAAACCCCGCATGAAGCTTTTCGGGCAGATCGTGGGCGCCTGCATCATTGTTGCCAGTGGCGTGTTGCTTGCGTCCATCAAGAATCCTTTCGCACCGGGGTTCATCGAGTTCGGATGGTTCGCGTATCCGCTTACGGTGTTCTATCTGGTTGCGTTTATGAACGTAATCAACCTGGTGGATGGCCTTGACGGCCTTGCGGCGGGCATTACCGCCATCGCCGCATTCGCGCTGTTCATGATCGCCATCGGAAAATTCCGCGCTGAGACCGCTATGTTCGCCATTGTGCTGCTGGGCGCTACACTCGCGTTTTTGCGCTACAACTTCGCTCCGGCGAGCATCTTCATGGGCGATTCGGGATCGTTGTTCTTGGGCGCCATGCTGGGCGTTATCTCGCTGTTGGGTGTTATCCGTTCGCCCACCGTGGTGGTGCTGGCGGCATCGCTCATCATTGCCGCGATTCCCATCATGGATACGTTTGTTGCCATTGTGAGGCGTTTGAAGAACCATCAGCCTATTCAGCAGGCCGATGCCAAGCACCTGCACCACAAGCTGCTGCGCGAGGGCTTCACGCCGCGCAAGTCGGTGCTGATTGTGTACGCCTGGACGGCGTTTCTGGCGTTGGGCGCGTACACCATTTCTAACAGCTCCGGTGTGAAGGTGTTTGTCGTCTTCGTCATCCTGGCAGTCGTTTCGTTCTTGGTGTTGCTCAAGCTGGGCATCTTCGAACCGGTATTGAGGCACCATTACAACAAGCGTTCGCCGCGTGCGGGTCGTCATGTGGACGAGCCGTTGAAGAACAAAGACGAGAAACCCAGCCCAAAGGATGGTTCTAACGGGAACTCCCAATAGTGCCCAGAAGCTTTTTGACATGATATACTGCAACAATTTGTAAAGAGATTGTCAAAGAATAAGTGCGCATGAGCAGTACCGGAGCGCTGCAAGGAGTTTCAATGATTTCTATTAATGATAAATCTCCCGTCGCCGTTATTGGGGCGGGGTCGTTTGGCACAGCTGTTACGTGGATGCTGCGCCAGTCGGGTTATGAGGTCAACCTGTGGTGTTATGACCCGGCGGACGTGCAGGCGATCAATGAGACCTACCACAATCCCTCTTTTTTGAGCGACTGTGATCTTTCGGGCGTTTGCGCGACGAGCGATGTTGCGAAGGCCGTGGAGGGTTGCCAGTCGGTCGTCATCGTTACCCCTTCCTTCGCGGTGGTCGACGCGGCGCGTGGTATTGCTGGTGCTATTTCGAACCAAACCCCTGTGGTCATCCTTTCCAAGGGCATTGATCTTTCTGGCGGCAAGCTGCTGCTTGACGCAGTGGTGGAGGAGATTGGCAATCGCGATCGAGTTGCCGTGCTCTCGGGCCCCAACCATGCCGAGGAGCTGTCCAGGGGCGCTTATGCGGGTGCGACGGTCGCATGCTCTGATGAAGCGGTCGCCGAGTATTTCCAGAACCTGATTTCCAACGATTTCTTCCGCGTGTACGTTTCGAACGATCCGGTGGGCGTGAGTTTGTGCGGCGCCTCCAAGAACGTTATTGCCATCGCCTGTGGCATTACGCGTGGAGCTGGGTTTGGCGACAATGCCGTGTCGGTTCTCATAACGCGCGGTCTGGCGGAAATCGTGCGCCTTGCTGAAGCGTGCGGAGGCAAGCTGAGCACGTGCATGGGTCTTGCCGGCGTGGGCGACCTGAATGCAACCTGCAATTCCCTGCATTCTCGTAACGGCATGTATGGCGAGGCGTTTGCTCGTGAGGGCATCAGCGTCGAGGACTATGAGAAGCGTCGCCATATGGTTGTGGAAGGCGCACATGCACTCGAACCCTTGCTGTCGCTTGGCCACGCGAAGGGTGTCGAGCTGCCCATCATGGAGATGGTAAAGAAGCTCCTAAACAAGGAGGTAACCATCGAAGAAGCTGCTGCCGGCCTCATGGGCAGGGAACTCACGAAAGAGCGCTAATCCAACTTCGAAGCAAGCGCTTGATTATTGACTTGTATAGGGCAGGATGCTAGGCATCCTGCCTTTTTGGTCTCAGGAATTCCCATTTTGCATTTAGAATCAGGTCGAACGGCTTCTTGATAATTCCGATTGAGCAAATGAGTGTAATCACCACGCTTACAATAAAGATAATGAGGATGCCCAGAATAGGATCGCTCAAAACGGGCATATCAAAGAATCCTAGCTCGCTTATGATGGGTCGGATGAGCCGATGGAGAACATAAACTTGAAGCGTTCTTTCACCTATGGTTGCTAGGAAGGTTTTTCGACGTGGCGTTATGAAAATAACGCCAAGGGAGATGACTATTGCAAGGGTGTAGGTTACGACCCTCATGCCCATGCCCTCAATTGAGGATCCCTTGTATGCGGTGTCTCCGTGACTAATGTAGTTGTAGCTTGCCAATGGGTCGCCGAGCAGTATCCATAGCGCAAGGATAATGATGCTTGCAATTCCGGTGGCGGGGAGCCATTTGGCATTTTTGATGCGCAAAAAGTTTTCTTTCGTGCAGTAGTATCCAAGTAAGAAGAACGGCATAAAAACTACTGTACGAGAGATGGCTAGAAAATCTCCAACAGGCTCGAAGCAATTAATACCGAGTGCAGCAATCACTGAGATGAGAATAGCGGCACTCGGGCGCATTTGAGAAAACAGAGGCGTCAGTAGATACCAATATGTTAATGAATTATATTAAATTGTTAGTTGAAGCATATAGCAAATGCAAATGGCGTTTTATTCATGCGATGTATTCGGGGAGGTTGTGAAGCGGCATAGAGAGAATATAATCGTCAACAGAAATCCTGGATTGTGCTAGTCGAATGGCTCAGATTCCGTACCATGAAGTTATACGATATCGTGAAAGGCAAAATGCCATGTGCCCCGTAGATACCGAAGAGACCCCCATTATCTCGGCGATTGTTCCATTCTTCAATTCGCGGCATACGCTGCTGACGTGCCTCGATAGTCTTGCGAAGCAAACTTTGAAGGGTGTCGAGATTGTCTTGATTGATGATGGATCAACGGACGATAGCTTGCGCATCGCAAAGGAGTTTGCGTCTGAATACGATGGGCGATGCATCGTTTTGCATCAAGAAAACAGCGGCCCTTCTGTGGCACGAAATGCCGGTCTTGATTGCGCGACTGGCAGATATGTTGCGTTTGTCGATTCTGATGATGTGATAGGCCTGACGATGTTCGAAAAGATGGTCGATAGCGCAGAAAGGCATACCTCCGATATCGTTTCATGTGGAAAAGTGTACGTTGATGTTTCGACCGGTGAGCAGCAGCGCGTCCGTATTCCGAAATACGAAGTTCTGGATGGGAACGCGCGTACCAACCCGAGCATCGTCAAGCGTGTCGGTCCTCTTATGTGTGACAAGATATTTAGGCGAAGCCTTATCGAGGATCACTGCATTCGAATGGATTCCGGCTTTTCACATGCGGAAGATTTTTTGTTTATCAGTCGATGCAAGCTTTATACAAATTGCGTTTCGGCTGTAGGGGAACCGCTGTATCAATACAATATCGGTAACCCGAATTCGATTTCGGGTGGCAATGCGCGAATCCTCGACATTCCCAGGGTTTGTCAACAAGTCGTCGATTTGTATTCTCGAGAAGGGATATTTGAGTCTACGAAAAAACAATTGCTCTACGTTTTTCTAGGCTATTATCTGCGAAAATGCGATAGCGTTGATTCGGAGTCGAAGACCTTGAAGCGCTTTAAGAAGGAGTTTCAAAAACTGTTTTGGAAAAACTTTGGAAGACGGTGGATAGGGGCACTGCAAAAACGCGTGCGTAAGGATTACGAACCTGGCTATCAAAAAGAAATGCTAAGGAAATCGCTTCCGCCGCTGGTACGTATCGCTTTATATGTAAAGCGATAGCAGTTTTCCCGTGGCAGTTTAGCGCAGATTGGGTGCCGGGTGTCGATTCGGGGCGGGCACACTGCATCAACTTTCCTAAAATCGGCTACAATATCAAATTCGTGTAAAACCATCCGTTTGTAAGGAGATGGAATGACCGATTTGAATACTGCCGAGCCCCAGGTTCGTTTTGCGTCGGGTGATGACTATAAAGGCCTGCGTCGCGTTCTGACGTATGGAACATACGATCTGCTGCACTATGGGCATATCCGTTTGCTTCGTCGCGCTGCACAATTGGGCGATTATCTGGTCGTGGCCCTTTCAACTGACGAGTTCAATGCCTCGAAGGGAAAATCGAGTTTCTATTCTTATGGCGTTCGAAAAGAAATGCTGGAGGCCGTTCGCTACGTCGATCTGGTAATTCCTGAGGAAACTTGGGAACAAAAGGTTGATGACATCAAAAAGTACAACATAGACGTTGTGGTCATGGGCGGCGACTGGGCTGGCGACCCCCGCTTTGAGGCACTTAAAGACTATTGCGAGGTTGTGTACCTCGATCGCACCGATGGCATTTCGACGACTGATGTGAAGCGCGAACTTAAGTCCTAGTTGGCGTTGAAGGTTTCAAATATGAAAAAGTCCCTCAAAACAAGATTTCTCGCATGCTTCGTTTCTCTGCTCATGTCCATCCAGCTTATGCCTTCGGTCGCGATAGCATACGCTTCGGAGGAGATTGTTATTAACGACGTGCAAATGGAGGGCCCTTCCGATGGGGCCTCTGATGCTGATGGCTCTGATGACGAGTTGAACTCCGTGGATTTGAGCGAATCCGAAAAGGGCGCCACCGATGACACTCCCGAAGAAAGCGGGGAACCGCTCATCGAGGAGGAGCCGGTTGCTGAAGAGGGGAACGAATCTTCTTCTGGCGCTGAGAGCAATAAACCCGTTACATCTGAAGTGCAATCTACGGATGGTGAGGAGGCCTCGGAAGAGGGCGACGAATCTGATGAGGTACTCGATTTAGCAAAGTTTGCAAATAGTTGGCGCTTTAGCGATGGCGTGCCCTCAAATGCGATTTCTACATTTGCAAAAGCTTCCAATGTTACCTGGACAAAAGAGAACGGCGTTTATATCGGCAGCAATGGCATGCGTGTTGAGGGTGCATCGGCATTCGGCATTGATGTATCTCAGTGGAATGGCGATATAGACTGGGCCAAAGTTAAGGCATCGGGAGTCGATTACGCAATTATTCGAGTAGGGTATGGCGGCGACACCTCATCTCAGGACGACCCCTATTTCTTTGAGTATGTGAATGGTGCCCGTGCTGCTGGGCTTGATATTGGTGTATACATTTATTCGTATGGCTGGGATGCGGCAACTGGTAAATCTGAGGCGCAACACGTCCTTCGACTTCTGCGTTCTGCGGGATTGAGTCCTTCTGATCTTGCCTATCCCGTGTATTACGATTTGGAGCAGGAAAGCAAAAGCGGAAAGGGCCCCTGCGGCATAGATGATAAAGGCAATGAAAAACTTGCCTCAAATAGTGATTTGCTCGCTATGACAAAGGCGTTTGCGAGCACTATCGAATCTGCGGGCTATGATGTTGGAGTATACGCCAATCTGAATTGGTGGAATAACTATCTTACGAGCTCGGAATACAATCAGTGGGATCGCTGGGTCGCGCAATACAACACTCAATGCGACTACGCGGGCGAATACTCAATGTGGCAGTGCATGTCTAATGGTGCTGTAAATGGCATTAGTGGCAGCGTTGATATTAATTTCTATTATGGCGATTGTAAGACGGGTCTCGTCTGGGATGACCAGGGCTTGAAGTTCCGTCAGGAAGACGGATCCTTCCTGGTGAGCTCTTGGAAAGAGTGGGATGGGCATACCTATTATTTCGGTGAGGATGGGTATGCTCTCCGCTGGTCGCAGGACATCGACGGCAAGCGCTACTACTTCAACGGGTCGAGCCAGATGGTGACGGGATGGCTGACGTGGGG
>NZ_CALUMA010000078.1 GCF_944321625.1 uncultured Slackia sp. | reverse complement strand
CGGCATTCGCGAGCGGCGAAGAGGTGCCGGCGCACGTGCTGGACGTACGGGCCGACGGCATACGCCGTGCGAACCTGATCGACGCCACGCCCATCGGCGCGAACGTACGCTCCACGGTTGGCACGTATTCCGGCGTGCTCGACGATTTGCGCAAGGCGTTCGCCCGGCTCACCGAGTCCAAGAAGCGGGGGCTCAAGGCCGGCGACTTTTCGTACAACACCGGTAGCTTGCGCTGTCCCACGTGCGACGGCACGGGGCAGATATCGCTGGACGTGCAGTTCTTGCCCGATGTGGATATCCCGTGCCCCGATTGCAATGGCGCGCGCTACGGTCGCGATGCCTACGGCGTTCGTCGCCCGGTGGAGCACGGGGAGGAGTCACGTGGTGGAGAGGAGGCGCGCGGCTCTCGCTCGTCTTCTACCGATTCCGCCGCGGTCGCCTCGCTTTCTTCATTCGCGTCCGGGAATTCACGCGGTTTTTCCGATGAAACGCGTAAAACCCCGGGCATCAATTGCGGTTCAGGCGGCGATTCTCCGGCTGCGACGGATACGGAGGACATCGGCGCATTTGGCGGCGAGTCAGTCGACTTCGACGAGGACATCTCACTGCCCGAGCTGCTGGCGCTCACGGTTGACCAGGCGCGCGAGAAAGTGTGCGGTCTGCGCAAGGTGGAGGAGAAGCTGAGCATTCTGCACGATTTGGGCCTGGGATATCTCACACTGGGCGAGGCCACGCCGGCGCTTTCGGGCGGCGAGGCACAGCGCCTGAAGCTGGCGAGCGAGCTCACGCGCAATCAAGCCGATGCCCTGTTCGTGTTCGACGAGCCTACGATCGGCCTGCATCCGCTCGACGTGGAGGTGCTGCTTGCCGTGCTGCAGCGGCTCATCAACAACGGCGCCACCGTGGTGGTCATCGAGCACGATCTGGACATGATTTGCAACGCTGACTATGTGATTGATATGGGTCCCGGCGGCGGGGAGGACGGCGGGCGCGTGGTGTGTGCCGGCACGCCGGAGGAGGTGGCCGCCTGCGAGGCCAGCGTCACCGGCCGCTTTATCGCCGAAGAGCTGGCGTAACCTTCAGCGACTGCAGATATGCTTTTTGTTCGGGCGTGAGGCGACGGCTTTCGCGGGCTTTTTGGAGCGATTTGTTATGCGTCCACGTGTCCAGCAAGATAGGGCGGCGCTCGAACAGCGGCAGCGTAGCCTCGGGCTGCTTGATGAGCGCGAAGCTGAAATACCAGGCCCGCGCCATGTTGATGTAGTACTCGGGGCGGTCGATGCGCACCACGATGTCCAGCTGATCCGGCCTGAATGCGTCATCGAGGAACAGCGTCATCAGCTGCACCACGCCAAAGCGTACCACGTATTCGGTGGCGGAGTCGGGGATGCCGGGTAGGCAGCAGGGCGACGGAACTGCGATGAGCGGATAATCGCGGCCGGCATTGTCTGCGTCATCGGGCGAGGCAACCGCTCCATCGGAGGAGGCATCGCGGGCGTTGGTGCGTGGGACACCTGCGCTTCCTGCCGCGCACCATGCGCGAATCTTTTCCAGCGTGGCGGGCAGGTCGCGCTTGAAAGCGGGCGCTTTGATAAGGTCGCAGGTGGCCCAGTTGTCCACGTGGGGAAGGAAGGCGTCCAGCATGTCGAACGCTTCCTGCGGCGTTTTTGCCAGGAGCCCGATGAGTTCGCCGTGCAGGTTCATTTCGTCGTAGAGCTCGTGCGCGGAGCTGGCGATGAACGCCCGTGCCTCATCGGGGCGCGTTCGGGCGAGCGTGCGCGCGTACTTCCGCAGTGCTGGCATGCGTACGCCCAGAATGCGCTCGGGCTCAACGGTGGGCACGAGC
The DNA here is from genome assembly GCF_944321625.1 of uncultured Slackia sp. GTDB lineage: Bacteria > Actinomycetota > Coriobacteriia > Coriobacteriales > Eggerthellaceae > Slackia. Next base: position 4,507 of record NZ_CALUMA010000078.1, on the reverse strand, counting down.
TTCGCCTGGAATTCTTTGTATGTCGGATCGGCAAGCGCCGCAAGCTCGTCTGCAATCGTCATGGTGGTGACCCTTTCTGCTAAGGGCGTATTCGTTCACTCGCGCCATTGTAGCGAAAGGCATCGCAATCGGCGTCGCTCTTCGCCCTTCGGCTGCGCCAGAGGCCAATGTCGCTCGTCGCGCGTGTGGTGCCCGTCATCTTGGTCGGGCGCACCAGGGACGCTTCAGGTGCCGCTCGCCAGTGAATGGTATCCCGTCATTTTGACGCTAAAATTGCCGCTGCGGGCCGGTTTTAGCGTCAAAATGACGGGATATGTTAGGCGTGGGCATGTGGAGCGCGCGCAAACTTGTGCAATCAGCCGCGCAAGATAAGGCGCGTTTGCGCTATACTATCTCGTTACATGCGTTGACGAAGATTCGGAACGCGCAGGGCTTTGCCGCAAGAGAAGGGTTTCATCGGCTGGAAGAACCCGGCAAGGCGCGCGTTACCGGTTTCCCTTCCGAGCAGCGCGGTTGAACGCGGGGCGAGCGTCAGGTCGTTCGCGGCGGTTCGGCGGAATGTCGAACGGCGGCGAGGTGGCGGATCGGGCCGGCAGGATGCCAGGTCCTCCGTCATGAGGTTCAAGCTCGCGGATGCCCAGTAGGCCGCGACGGGTGCTCCCGTTACAGAGCCCAATGAGCGGACGGATGCGTTCGCAAACGGCGGTTGCCTTCGGTGCCAAGCGCATCGCGGGCAGCATCAAAGGCTTCGGCCTGGCGCGTTTGCAATCGCCCGTCAACCAAGGTGGTACCGCGAGAGCCCTCTTTCGTCCTTGGATTCATCGGTCGCAAGGCCGGCGAGTAAGGACGAATGAGGGCTTTTTAGTTGGGCGGCTTTTCGCGGATGCCGTGCTGGGCCAGAGCTTTGGCAGGCGCCGCGTGAGCCACAGGAAACGAAAGCGAGAGGTGACATGGCGGTAGTCGACGAGCTTATCGAGTTGAAGTCGGCCACGCTGGCGAGCATCGAGGGCGCGGCCGATACGCAGGCGCTCGAGGCGGTGCGCGTGGGCGTGCTGGGCAAGAAGGGGTCGCTCACGGGGTATCTGCGCTCCATGGGCCAGCTTCCCAAGGAGGAGCGCGCGAGCGTTGGCAAGACGGCCAACGAGGTGCGCAACGCGGTTGAATCGGCGCTCGAGGCGCGCAAGGCGATGCTTGAGCGCGCCGAGCTTCTGGCGAAGATGGACGCCGAGGCTGTGGACGTCACGCTTCCCGGCCGCGCGCAGCAGATGGGCACGCGCCATCTGATCAACCGCATCGCCGGTGAGGTCTCCGAAATCTTCCTGGGCCTGGGCTACTCCATCGCCCAAGGCCCCGAGGTGGAAACCGAGTACTACAACTTCAACGCGCTGAATGCGCCGGAAGACCACCCCAGCCGCGGCTTGGCCGACACATTCTACGTGATCGACCGCTCCAATGACGAGCACATGCACGTCAAGGGCGAGTCCGGCGTGCTGCTGCGCACCCAGACCTCGCCGGTGCAGGCCCGCGTCATGGAGGCGCAGAAGCCCCCCATCTACATCATCAGCCCCGGCAAGGTATATCGCCGCGACGTGGCCGACCCGTCGCACCTGCCTCAGTTCCATCAGATCGAGGGCCTGGTGGTGGACGAGGGCATCACCTTCGGCGACCTGAAGGGCACGCTCGAATATGTGTGCAAGCAGATCTTCGGCGAAGACCGCAAAACCCGCTTCCGCGCGCACTACTTCCCGTTCACCGAGCCTTCCGCCGAGGTGGACGTGAGCTGCGGTGTGTGCGGCGGCTCGGGCCATACGCATGACGGCGAGCGCTGCCGCATGTGCAAGGGTACCGGCTGGCTGGAGATCCTGGGCTGCGGCATGGTTGACCCCAACGTGTACGGCTATGCCGGCATCGATCCCGAGAAGTATTCCGGATTCGCGTTCGGCATGGGCGTGGAGCGCATCGCCTGCCTGAAGTACAACGTGCCCGACCTGCGCATGCTCGTCGAGGGCGACATGCGTTTCCTCCGTCAGTTCTAAGCGCGACGGCAGCGGGGAACAGGACCGCCTGCTCAGACAGTCCTGCTCGCTCGAACATGCCGGGAACGGCATGTTCGGCTCGTGCGGAACTCGCGACCGGCCCCGTTCCCTGCCGCCTGCGGATGAAAGTTTGGACTCTCTTTGCGCGCCTCTTGACTTGCGACATATGCATCCCCAGCGATGCACGTTGAACTTCAGGAGGCGATACATAGAAGGGAAGGATAGATGAAGGTTTCTCTTAAGTGGCTGTCCGAGTATGTGGACGTGCCCTCTGATATTAAGGCGTTCTGCGACAGGCTCGACCTTACTGGTACGGGCGTGGAAGGCGTGGAGCGCACCGGCGACAACTTCGACGGCGTGGTGGTGGGCCATGTGCTCACCTGTGTCGAGCATCCGGACAGCGACCACATGCATGTGGTGACCGTGGACGTGGGCGCGGGTGAGCCCGTGCAGATTGTGTGCGGCGCGCCGAACATTGCGGCCGACATCAAGGTGCCGGTGGCCACGGTGGGCGCGGTGCTGCCGGGCGAATTCAAGATCAAGAAGTCCAAGCTGCGCGGCGTGGCCTCCAACGGCATGTGCTGCTCCAAGCGCGAGCTGGGCATGGGCGCCGATCACACGGGCATCTGGGTGCTGCCCGAGGACGCCCCCACCGGCATGCCCATCGCCGACTACCTGGGCCAATCCGACACGGTGCTCGACCTGGAGATCACGCCGAACCGCCCCGACAGCCTTTCGATCACGGGCTTCGCGCGCGAGGTGGGCGCGATGTACCAGCAGGATTGGAACGACCCCACGTCCGAGATGGCGGCCAAGCTGCAGCTTGACGCCGAAGGTCCCGCCGTGGAGGACCTGGTGAAAATCGACGTGGAAGACGACGTTCGCTGCCCGCGCTACACCGCCCGCGTGATTCGCGGCTGCAAGGTGGGCCCCAGCCCCGACTGGATGGTCGAGCGCCTCGCCGCCATCGGTCAGCGCTCTATCAACAACATCGTGGACGTGACCAACTACATCCTGTTCCTGCTGGGTCAGCCGCTCCATGCGTTCGACCTGGCCAAGCTGCAGAACGAGCAGGGCGTCGCTCACATCGTGGTGCGCGCCGCCAACGAGGGCGAGAAGCTTGTCACGCTCGACGGCGAGGAGCGCGAGCTCACCGAGGACATGACCGTCATCTCCACGCCTGAGCAGGGCGCGGTGGCACTCGCGGGCGTCATGGGCGGCCTGGACACCGAGGTGACCGAGGAAACGGTTGACATCCTGCTGGAGGCTGCGGCCTTCGAGGCGGGTCGCACCAGCCGCACCAGCCGCAACCTGGGCCTCATTTCCGAGAGCTCCATGCGCTACGAGCGCGGCGTGGACGACAACGGCATCGAGGCGCGTTCCGCCGCCGCCGCTGCCCTCATCGCCGAGGTGTCGGGTGGCACGGTGTGCCACGCTTCCGGCAACGATGCGGGCATCGTGGACGTGTGGGGCAAGAAGACCGAGCCGTACGACCTGCGCTTCCGCATCGACCGCTTCAACAAGATGATGGGCTCGGACATTCCGGTCGAGTTCATCGAAGACATCCTGACCCGCCTGGGCTGCACCGTGAACCCGACCGACGACGCCGGCGTGCTTGCCGTGGTGGCGCCCACGTTCCGCCCCGACCTCGAGCGCGAGATCGATCTGTACGAGGAAGTGCTGCGCCTGTGGGGCATGGACCGCATCGAGTCCACGCTTCCTGGCGGCCCGGGCCGCGTGGGCACGCGCAGCGTCGAGGAGCTCAAGCTCGACATCGTCAACGACGCCCTGCGCGCGAGCGGCATGAACGAGACCATGACCTACTCGTTCGCCATGCCCGACGACCTGGAACGCCTGCGCATGAAGGAAGACGGCCTGGGCGAGCCCGTGGAGTTGATTAACCCCATGAACGCCGAGCAGTCCATCCTGCGCCGCACCATCATCCCCGGCCTGCTGCGCAGCGTGGCGCATAACCAGGCGCACGGCGTGAAGAACATCCAGCTCTACGAGATCAGCCGCACCTTCCACGCCGCCGAGGGGCGCCAGCTGCCCAAGGAGCGCCAGAAGGTCGCCGGCGTGCTGGTGGGCTCTATGCACGACGATGCATGGAACGCGCCCGCCGTGGCCTTCGATTTCTTCGACGGCAAGGGCGTGGTGGAAAACCTGGTGCGCGAGCTGGCAATTCCGAAGTTCCATGTGAAGCCGCTTGATGCCGAGGACGCGCCGCATCTGCAGCCTGGTCGCGCCGCGCAGCTGCTGTCCGGCGGCATCGAGCTGGGCTGGCTGGGCGAGATTCATCCGCTGGCTCTGGACGCCTTCGACGTGCAGGGGCCGGTCGTGGCTTTCGAGCTCGATCTGGCTGCGCTCATCAAGGCCAGCGAGCCCGCGCGTCCCTACGTGGATGTGCCGCAGTTCCCGGCTGTCACCATGGACGTCGCGTTCGTGGTGGACGAGGCCGTGACCAACGAGCG
>NZ_CALUMA010000077.1 GCF_944321625.1 uncultured Slackia sp. | reverse complement strand
TAATCGTTGTAGCTGGGCAGCCACACCTCGATGTCATAGGTCTGGCGAGCCGAGAAGCCCAGGTCGCCCGTGCACAGGCTGATCACGCGATACGGGAGGCCCAGCTGCTGGAGGATGTATTCCGCCTCGGCGGTCATGCTCTCAAGCTCTTCGTCGGATTCCTCGGGCTTGGCGAACTTGACCATTTCCACCTTAGTGAACTGGTGCTGGCGGATGATGCCGCGCGTGTCGCGACCGGCGCTGCCTGCCTCCTCGCGGAAGCACGGCGTGCCCGCGGTGTAGCGCAGGGGCAGCTGGGAAGCGTCCAGGATCTCGCCGGCATGCAGATTGGTCAGCGCCACCTCGGCCGTGGGGATAAGGAACTGGTCCACGCCGGTGTGGTAGGCATCTTCTTCGAACTTGGGCAGCTGGCCCGTTCCGTACATGATCTCGCGATTCACGATTACGGGCGGAATGAACTCCTTGAACCCGCGGGAGATGTGCGTGTTCAGGAAGAAGTTCTGCAGGGCGCGATCGAGCATGGCGCCGGCGCCGGCGAGCACCGTGAAGCGGGCGCCGGCGAGCTTGGCGCCGCGATCGAAGTCGAGAATGCCCAGGTCGGTACCAAGATCCCAGTGCGCCTTTGCCTCGAAGCCCTCGGCGGCGAAATCACGCGGCGTGCCCCAGCGGCGACGCTCGGGGTTCTCGGACTCGTCTTTGCCCACGGGTGTGGCATCGCAGGGGATGTTGGGAATGCGCGCCATGAAGTCATCCAGCTCGGACTCGAGCTCGCTGCGGCGGGCGGCAAGCCCCTCAATCTGCTCGTTCACTTTGCGGACGGTCTCCTTGGCGGCTTCCGCCTCGTCGCGCTTGCCGTCGCGCATGAGCGCGCCGATGTTCTTGGACTCGGCGTTGCGGGTGGCCTGCAGCTCTTCGACCTGCGTGATCACAGAACGGCGCTCCTCGTCGAGCGCAAAGAACTTCTCGCGGTCCCACGAGGTCTGACGATTGGCCATAGCGGCGTCGACGGCATCGGGATTCTCGCGCACGAAGCGAATATCCAGCATGATTCTCACCTTTCGGAATGCGGTCATAATCAAACGTATCCGGTTCAGTATACCCCACAGGGCGCACGAAGCCAGAAAGCCTCCGCAAACGAACAGACGAACAGGCCGCGCATCCGAGCCGAGGGAACCGAGACGCAAAACGGCGACGAGGCCATGCCCACCCGCGCAGGCGACGGCCGCGCAGCGCGCGCCGCTAATGCCGGCGATGCTCCCCGCGCTCGAGCTTAGGTCCCACACGGTTGAACGCCTCGAGCAGCGAGGGATTGAATGTGCCGCACTGGCCTTCGTTGATCATATTCATGGCAACTTCATGCGAGAATGCCGGCTTATAGACGCGCGCATTGGTGAGCGCGTCGTACACATCCGCAAGCGACACCACCTGCGCGGCAATGGAAATCTCGTCGCCCACAAGCCCGTCAGGATAGCCGCGGCCGTCCCAACGCTCGTGATGATGGCGACAGATGTCCTGCGCATACGAATAGATGCTCTCCACCTCGGCGGCATGCGGCATGAGGGCAAGCATCTCGGAGCCGCGCACGGTATGCGACTTCATGATTTCGAACTCCTCCGCCGTAAGCTTGCCGGGCTTCTGCAGAATCGCATCGGGGATGGCAATCTTGCCCACGTCGTGCAGAATGGACGCCGTGGCGATGAGCGCCACCTGTTCATCGGTCAGCGTGCCACGCATCTCAGGCGCCGCAAGCAACAAAGCGGTGATGTCGCGAATGCGCAGAACGTGCTCGCCGCTTTCGCCGTCGCGGAACTCGATGGCCATTGCCAGCGTTTCGATCATGGCGGTGTTCACCCGGTTGAGCTCGGCCAGCTGACGCGCAATCTCCTCTTGCTGTTCGGCCACGGTCATGGCAAGCCATTCGGTCTTGCGGAACAGATCAATCGCGTTGTTCACGCGGCGGCGCAGGAAGTAAGGGCTGAACGGCTTGTTGATCACGTCGACGGCGCCCATATCGTAGCCGCGTTTGAGGGTGTCGCTCGCCGTTTCAGCCGTGATCAGGAAGAACGGGATGCGCTCGGTATAGCGCTGCTCGGCCGCCCAGCGCAGCACCTCGATGCCATTGAGGTCGGGCATCACGATGTCGAGCAGCACAGCGGCAAGACGGGGCGCATGAGCCGCGATGAGCTCCTTCGCCTGAATGCCGCCCTCTGCCTCAATGATCTCGAACTCGCGTCGAAACACTTCGTTCAGAAGGACGCGATTCATCTCCACATCGTCTACCACCAGGATGGTGTCACGCCGCTTCAGCTCCATTGCCCGCATCCTCCCCGGCATCCTTGCCGTCCGCAGTGCGCGTCGGCTCTTGCTGCGCGAAACGCAGCGCAATCTTACGATGTCGAGTATACCCGCCCACATGCTCGCTGACACGGCATCTTATCGGATATAGCACAATCGGGACAGACGCGCCCGTCGTTGGAAAGCCGACGCGCTCCCGCGCCCCTTGGCGCCATCGACGCGCACCTCATCATGCCCCGCGCCATACACGGGGCCCAAACCAACACCAAAGCGCCTACAGCTCGCGCATTGCGCTGGAAACGAGCGCGTACAGGGTGAACGCCGCCCACAGACCCGCGAGCACCATAGCGGCTGCATTCACGCCAAACCATGTGACCAGCACCGACGCGACAAACACTGCCACAGGCGCCACCACCAGCATAAGCGCGTTCTGCGTGCCCAGCGTGGCACCGCGCACCTCATCAGGAATCAAGTCAAACACTTTGAAGTTGAGTAACGCCGACAAAGGCCCCGAAGAAAATCCCAGAAGCACCGCACCCGTCAAAAGCGCTGGATAGCTCGGCAGCGTGGCCATAATCGCAATGCCCGCCATCATGCCCACAAGCGACAGGGAGTACCACGCGCGGTTAGAAAGCCGAGGCGCGAGCTTCGCATAGACGAGCGATGCCGCCAACACGCCCGCCGACATGAGTGTGAGCACGTATCCTAGAAGGTCGGCCCTGCCCTTGAGCGTGAAATACACCGGCAGAATCAATCCCTGATAGCCACCGATGACCATGAGCACGCACATCGAGAGCACCATGGACATGCGGATGACGGGGCTATCCACAAACAGCGTGCGCAGACCATCTCTTGTCGACTGCAGCGCCATGCGCATCGGATGACTCTCGCGATCCTCGCGTGGTGGTACCTTGCCAACCCCGCGAGGCACAGTGAGCGTGACAAGCGCCGCAGCGGCAGAAGTGCAGGCGGTGATAATGAGCGCGTTCGTTGCGCCCACAAACCCCATACACAGCGCCGCTACAGCAGGACCCACAATGGTCATCAGGCTTTCGACGGATTGCAGTAACCCCACAAACCGCTGCATGCTCACGTTGTCGCGCTCGCACACTGCAGGCAACAACGAGTCGCGTGCGGTCATGCCGGGTACATCGCCCACAGCGCCCAGCAGGCCAAACAGTACGAACCATCCAAAACTGAGCCCCACCGTAGCATCGATAACGGGAAGCATTGCCACCGAGGCGGCGGATATGAAATCCGACACGACGGATACATCGCGCCTGTTCAAACGATCAACCAACGCACCGCCCGCGACACCCGCCAACGCTTGCGGAATCATAGTGATAAGGGCGAGCGTGCCGGCAGCGAGCGGATCGCCCGTGGTTGCCAGCAGCACGAGCGGCAGAATTACGCCCGCTACGGAATTGCCTAGGAGCGATAAGGCACTTGAGGCGAGAAACCGCAGCGACACCGGCCCCGCCATGGGCACCTCGCCCGATTCGACAGCCGCGATAGCTTTGCGACCGCCGTCCTTGTCGCTAATCTCATTGGTCATATAAGGCCCTTTCTCTCTCAAGAGGCCATTCAAAACTATGACGTTACGTCTGAGTCAAGCGACCATGAGAAGTTATTCGGAGATTTCTCGATGGCATATCTCAGGGGCGATGCGGCGACGCCCCACCATTCCTAGCTTGTGCGGCGCGACCCACGTCGAAACCAAACTCATCGGAGAGCATGTCGAGAATCGCCGCCGTCACCTGTTTCTGAGCGTCGTTATAGATCTCGTCCTCATACGAATCGATAATCTGCTCCAACTGATCGAGCCCGTCGGATTCATCAATGGTGCCGTATTGCTCCAAATAGCCCTGAAGCATCGGTGCGAAAAACTCAACCGCGCGCCTTGCCAGATCTTCGCGCACCTCTTTGGACGCATCGGCGGGCAGCGCCATCATCTCGTTGCTTAGAGAGACGTACTCGCCCATGCCTCCCGCATGCTCGATGAACTCGTTGAGGCGGAGAATTCCGTCGATGACCTTTTCGCCATCCTCGTACTCGCTTACCAGAAGAATCTGCTCAAGCTCGAGAGTGGAAAGAACGCTGCTCGCGCCATGTTTTTGCAGAAGCGCCATGTGGGCAACGATGTCGGGCGACGCCTCCAAGACGGGGGAAGTCCCGGAAAGTTCTTGCTTGAGTCTAGCTATAATCTGGCGCTTCTCCCGCAAAAGCTCAATCTGCGCAGCAAGCTCGGCGTCAAGCTGGTCGAGCGCGGCATAGGCGTCGATTGCGCGCGAGCGCTCGTGGCAATCCTCGCGTATAGATCCGGAAAGGGCGTTCTGCCCGCACCCGGCATATGCCCCACACGCCGATTCGCCATGTGTTCCGATGTCCGGTGAGTTGAACGACTCTCTCGCGGAGGCATCCGTACACGATGCGCCTCTCCCCTTCGCGGTTCGCCGCCCCTTGGCTGCCTCGATGCCGCCCGGCTCGCGGCTCAGCATATCGCCCACCTGTTCAAGCGAAAAGCCCAACGAGGCGAGGCGCTTGATGCGCAGTACGCGCGCCACATCCACCGCGCCGTATTCGCGATAGCCGTTGGCTAATCGCGGCGGCTCAGGAAGAATTCCCAGTTGATGGTAATGCCGAAGCGTGCGCACGGTCACGCCCGCAAAATCGGCCACTTCCTTGCTGCGCAATTTCTACAGCACCTTTAGGACTTCAACGGCCTGATTGTACGCGGCTTCAAGCGGCGGGAACGCAGCACGCGCCGACTCGACATCGCCCGCGCGCAGGCTTTCCACCACGGGATCGGCCGCCTGGGCCACACCGGTAAGCTCCAACGTGGCAGACGTGCCCTTGAGCGTGTGCGCAGCCTCGAACGCCGCCTTCGCGTCGCCCGCGTCCAAGGCGGAAACAAGCTTGCCGTAATTCTCATCGTCCACGAATTTGCCGAGGAAGCGCGCGTACATGGCTTCGTTGCCCATGAAGCGCTCCACCGCCGCATCGTAGTTGGCGACTCCTGCAAGAGCTTCTTTGATGTTCGCCATGACCATCCCTTTCTTCCCTGGTTTCCTGCATTCGACCAAAGGCATCGATGCGCCCCATGATACGACACGTCGACACGCCGCCGGATGCAAAAATACGCGTAAACCGCGACGCATCCCCCTCATCGCCTTTACTCGCCAAGACGCAGACCGGTCACGCGCGCCAACTGTGCGGCGCTCGTGTAAGCCAAGGCTGCCCGTCTTGCCAGAAAGCCCGCCTCCCTCTACAATGCTTGCGGAACGCACGAGGGTCGGCCGCTGCGCGCAGCCGGGCGAGCCCGACCATAGAAAGAGGCCTCATGGATTTCAACGCTATCTATCATTTCCTGTTTGAAAGCTTCGCGGGCATCGGCGTGCTCGTGCTCGCCATCCTCCTGATTTCCGTGCTCGCATGCGTCATCATGGAGTGGAAGACCCGCCGCACCTTCAAGGACCGCGGCCCCGTCGAGGACGACGACGATTTCATGTTCTTCGACGACGATGAGGACGATAAATAACCGCATCGCCTCATCCGCTTCAAGCCACAGCAACGAGAGCCGTCGGCAACACGCCGACGGCTCTCGTTTTGTTTACCCGAGCTATTCTATTTATCTAAGCCATTCGATGCGTTTCGTTATTCACTGCGTTTCCTCGCGCACGAACACGCCCACCGTGACTCAAACACAATGGCTCAGGATGGTCAAGCGCCTATCGTTCCCCTTCTTCCACGGCATCTTCCGAATCGTCCGCGCTCTGTGCATGTTCGCCGCGCTTCGCCGCCGCAGCGGTGCGCTTTTCCGCCAGGCGTTCGCGCCATGACGTGAGCTTGTGGTCCGCACGCGGCGAGGGCGCGATGCGCGTGCCCGTGATCAGGCCGTTCACCATGACGAAGGGATGCCCCATGGCGCTGCGCACCGCACGCACGATGACGCTAATCGCCCAGATGACGAAGAATACCATGAGCACGGCCACGAGCAGCGCGGGGTCGACCCACTTCTCGCTTGCAAGCATGGCCGAAGGCAGCGCCGGAATAAGCGTTGCAGGGGCGGCAACCAACAGCAGATACAGCACCAGATAGCGCAATGCACGCCTCCACCAGGGCGCCTTCGACCCGTCGGGCGCTACGATGCGCAAGCGCAGGAGACGCTGGCCAAGCGTCGCCGAGCCGGGCAACGCGGGAATCAGCACGAAGCATACAGCGAAGATGGCGGTTTCTATGGCCTGATGTTCCACCGCTCCGTTCAAGCCGGCAGCCTTCCATGCGCTGCCCACGAGCGCCGCCGCCAAGGATGCAATGAGCATGTCCACGACGAACGAAACGATGCGCCTGGTGAGCGAGGCGCGCGAGCCCTTCTCCCACGCCTCCTGATTGACCTCGTCCATGTCGGGCAGCACGCGCGCAAACAGAAGCGCCAGCCAAAATCCCACCATCGAACCGGTCGTGTTGGTGATCAGGTCGTCCACGTCGAACAGGCGATACGGATGCTGGTAGATGCCGAACAGGCCCGTAAACTGGGACGTCTCGAAAAACAACGTCCAGAGGAAGCCCAGGATAAGCACCTGCCACCATGAACGATGGAAGTAGTAGCGCAGGAAAAACCCGAACGGAATCGTCAGCAGCACGTTGAACAGCACTTGATAGACCACGGGGGTCGTGAGCGCGGCCAGCCAGGTGGCGGGGTCGGACGTCACGTGGGCATCATGCGCGATTTCCCCAATAAACGAGAACGGCACAAGCTGCGGATGTGCGGCATATGGCACGTATACGTCCTGCGTCGGAAGCGGAAGGATGACCAGGAAATACGCGGCCATCAGGTACAGCACGAACAGATACACCACGAACGTGCGCCACCACGGCACGCTGCCAAAGCGACGGTACTGCACGACCAGGTACGGCAGCGTGATAAGCGCGGCGACAAACGGAAACGTGATGCACGCCACCGCGATGTTATTCAGATAGACGTTAGAGAACATGGACAGATCCAAAATGACGACGAAGGGCAGGGCGGACAAAAGCGCATGCGCGAAAACGGGAGCACCGCTTTCGCGCATGAAGAGCAGGCCTACAGCTTCGTAGCCTTGCCGAATGCGACGCTTTCCTCGGTTACGGGAGTACCGTCGGCAAGCACGTGATGCGGCAGCAGTTCCAGCAGCGGCCTCACCACAAAGTCGCGCTCGCATACGCGCGGATGCGGCAGCGTGAGCTCCTCGGCATCCACCACATACATCTGGTAGTCGATGATGTCCAGATCAAGCGTGCGGGGGCCGTTCTCTATCTCGCGCACACGGCCCAGGCTGTTCTCGATGGCGTGCAGATACTGCAGCAGCTCCTTCGGCGGCACGCCGGTGCGCGCAAGCACCACGGCGTTGACGAACGTATCCTGATCCTCGTAATAGGCAGGCTCGCTCTCGTAGTAGCTAGAGATGTCGATGATCTGCGTATCCGGGATGGTGCACAGGCCCGTGATGGCCTGCTGGAGGTTGGCGATCTTGCCCTCGGTCTCTTCGCCGGGATTTGCCACCAGCGCCACGTTTGACCCCAAGCCAATCAGCACGTAGGGACGCAGGTCCTTAAGGGCAGCAGCGGTGGCCTCCACGTTGTGGGCGCGCACCACCGAAGCGCCCAGCTCGCATGCAGCCAGCGCTTCCTGCGCGGACGCCTGATCGCGATCGGCGGGGTTGTCGATGCCGTACGCCGCGCCGATGTAGCTCTTGCGCGACACGGCACACATCGTGGGATATCCCAGGCGATTGAGCTCGTGGAAGTTGCGCATGAGCTCCATGGTCTGCGACGTCGTCTTCCCGAACCCAGGGCCGGGATCCACGCAGATGCGCTCGCGCGCCACGCCGGCCTCCTGCAGCTTGGCGGCCTGCGCGCCCAGGTAATCGCGAACCTCGATAACCACATCATCATACTGAGGGTCGTTCTGCATGGTGCCGGGCTCGCCTTTCATGTGCATGATCACAAGGCCCGCATCGCACGAAGCCGCCACATCCACCATCGCGGGGTCGCGGAACCCGGACACATCGTTGATGATGGACGCGCCCGCCTCCACGCATGCACGAGCGACCTGCGCATGACGCGTGTCGATGCTTACGCATATTCCCAAATCGGAAAGCTGGCGCACCACGTCGAGCACGCGGGAAAGTTCCTCGTTGATGCTCACTTCGGCGGCACCGGGACGCGTAGATTCGCCGCCCACGTCGATTATCTGCGCACCGGCATCCACCATGGCGCGAGCGTGCTCCACCGCCGACGCGAAATCGGCATGCGCGCCGCCGTCAGAAAATGAATCGGGCGTTACGTTGAGAATGCCCATAATCACGGGTACGCGCGAATCGAATTCGAACGCTCCGCATTTCCACATCATAGGAGTTCCTTTCTAAAAAAGGGCCGGCACTTTGGCCGGCCCCTACGAGCGATGAATGGCGACAGCTTGAACCCTACTGCCCCGCGCCATTCCCCGGAGCCTGAGGAGGCACCGGAGGCTGCGGGCTCTGCGGCGTTGAAGGCTGCTGCGGCATGACGGGCTGCTGCGGCGCAGCAGCAGGAGCCTCAGTCGCGACAGATGCTCCGGGATCCTGAGGAGTGCCGGATGCCTCGGAAGCCGCCTCGCCTTGCGGCGCCTGGGCAGCCTCGTCGGCCGGCATCTCAATCGTAACGCCAGAAGCGTCCTTGCCGATAAGGCCCGCCTTCTCCTTGGCCAGGTACTCGTCCCATTTGTTGTCGAGCAGCGCCTCGCATGCGGCGCCGTCCACGGTCTCGCGCTCAAGCAGCACTTCGGCCATCACATGCATCTGATCGGCATGCTCGGACAGAATCTTGTACGCGGTGTCGTGCGCCTCTTTCATCAGGCGGGCGACTTCCTCGTCGATGCGCTGCGCCGTCTCGGGCGAGTAGTCCTGCGTGTTGCCGTAGTCGCGGCCCAGGAACACCTCGTGGTTGGGCTGGCCAAACGTCTGCTGGCCCAGCGCGTCGGACATGCCGTAGCTCGTGACCATCTTGCGCGCCTGCTTGGTGGCGCGCTCGAGGTCGTTGCTCGCACCGGTGGTGATGTCGCCGCAGAAGATCTCCTCGGCGACGCGACCGCCCATGAACACGGCAAGGTCGTCAACCATCTCGTTACGGCTCACCAGGAACTTGTCCTCATCAGGGATGGACATGGTGTAGCCCAGAGCCATGCCGCGCGGCACGATAGTGATCTTGTGCACCGGGTCGGCGTTGGGAAGCAGGTGGCCCACCAGCGCATGGCCGCTCTCGTGGTACGCGATAACCTTGCGGGTCTTCTCGTTCATGACACGGTTCTTGCGCTCGGGACCAGCCATCAGGCGCTCCATGGACTCGTTGACCTCGGCCATGCCGATGATCTTCTTGTTGCGGCGCGCCGTGAGCAGCGCGGCCTCGTTCATGAGGTTCATGAGGTCGGCGCCGGTCATACCGCTGGTCAGCTTGGCAATGCGCTGCAGGTCAACGTCGGGACCCAAGGGCTTGTTCTTGGCGTGGACCTCAAGAATCTTCTCGCGGCCGCGCACGTCGGGCGCATCCACCACTATCTGGCGGTCGAAACGGCCAGGGCGAAGAAGCGCGGGGTCAAGCACGTCCACGCGGTTGGTGGCGGCAAGCAGCACCACAGCGTCGTTCTTCTCGAAGCCGTCCATCTCAACCAGCAGCTGGTTCAAGGTCTGCTCACGCTCGTCATGGCCGCCGCCCAAGCCGGCGCCACGCTGACGGCCCACCGCGTCGATCTCGTCGATGAAGATGATAGCGGGAGCGGCCTCTTTGGCCTGCTTGAACAGGCTGCGCACGCGGCTTGCGCCCACGCCCACGAACATCTCCACGAATTCAGAGCCCGAGATGCTGAAGAACGGCACCTGCGCCTCGCCGGCCACGGCGCGCGCGAGCAGCGTCTTGCCGGTACCCGGAGGGCCTACCAGCAGGCAGCCGCGCGGAATCTTGGCGCCCAGCGCCTGGTACTTCTGCGGGTCGGTCAGGAAGTCCTTGATCTCCTGAAGCTCCTCGACCGCCTCGTCCTCGCCGGCCACATCGGAGAACTTCACGTCCGGATGGTCGACGGTGTACTCCTTGGCCTTGGCCTTGCCGAAACTCATCTGCGAGTTGTTTGCCTTGTTCATCTGCACGAAGAAGAAAATCATCACGCCGATGAGCAGGAGCATGGGCAAGAAGCTCAGCAGGGTGTCAACAAAGCTGTTGGGCAGCTGCACCGTGTATTGGATGTCGGGGTACTGGGACAGAAGCTGCATGAGCGAGTCCTGGCCCACATACGTGGAGGTGTAGTTGCGCGCCTCGCCCAGCGATTGGGCGGAAAGCGACTGCGTCTCTATGCTGGCATCCGCGCCGAGCGCCGACTCCATCTGGGCGTTCAGCGATTCGAACGCCTTGTTGTAGGCATCGGCCGCGGTCGAACCCGCCGTGGCGGCGGGATAGTACTTGCCGGACACGGTGTAGCTTCCGGCGTCGTAGACCACGTTCTCCACGCGGCCCTGCTCGACCGCCTGGACGAATTCAGACGTGATCAGCGTGTCGGTCTGCTGAACCCCGCCGCCAAGCACGTTCATCATCTGACTGCCAATGAAGAACGCAATCAGGAAGAACAGCACGGCGGAAACGATGCTCATGCGCTGAGGAGGCTTGGGGCTCAGCTGTTTGGGATCTTTGGGGTCGCCCGCATCGCCGCCCATGTCGAACAGCGAGCCAAAACCGCTGGGGCTATCGCCCTTGTCATTGGGGCGCTGCCACCCCTGGCCGGATTGGCCCTGGTTCTGATCGCCGTTGCCAGGCTGCTGGGGCTGCTGCGGCGCAGGCGGCTGCGGAGGCTGAGGCCTGCGGTCGCGGTCGTTAGGGTTGGTGGGAGTGTCGCTCATTATCGTCCTTGATACACTTCGGGCTTCAGCACGCCGATGTAGGGCAGGTTGCGGTACCGTTCCGCAAAGTCGAGCCCGTAGCCAACGATAAATTCGTCGGGGCATTCGAAGCCAATATACTTGCAATCGATCTCTGCCTGCTGCGGATTGCGCTTGCGCAGAAGCGTGGCCACCTGGATGGAGGCCGGGTTGCGCGACTCAAGCACGCGCAGCAGATACTTCAGCGTCAGGCCGGAATCGAGGATGTCCTCGGCTATCAGCACATGGCGCCCTTCCACGTTGGAGGTGAGGTCCTTGATGATGCGGACCACGCCAGAGCTCTTCGAGCCGGTGCCATACGACGAAACGGCCATGTAGTCCATCTCCAGCGGAAGGTCGATGGCGCGCACCAGGTCGCTCATATAGATAGCAGCGCCGCGCAGGACGCTCACCACCAGAAGCGCCGGGTCACCGTGAGGCGTGGGCTGATGGGCAGCCTCGCGATAATCCTCGGTGATCTGTCCGCCAAGCTCGCGCACGCGCTGCGCAATAGCGTCCTCGGTAAACAGGATTTCGCGAACGTCTTCATCGCCGCGATACTGCGATTCGTGCGCCTGGATAGTGGACATGGTACCCTTCCTCATCGAATAGACAACTGATGCAGCAGTGTAACACCGAAGGCGAAAACGTGCCTCAACGATACGGCAACGACGTACCGAAAAACACGATTTCGCAACGACGGCGCAGATGGCGAGCCGATAAGCAGGCTTCATTGGGACAAAGGCGAGCGCCTGAGCTGGACGTCCTTCGGAATACGAGGAAGGCGCGCCCTTGGGGACACGCCTTCGTACTCAAAAGATTATCCAAAGCAGAGCGCTGCTTTGTTCAAAATCGGCCTAGAAGTAGTAGGCCGCCTGGCTTGCGCCCGTCGCTGCGGCGCCGATCGCCGCACATGCGGTGAAACCGAACAGCATGAGCAGCAGGAACCAGCCCACGATAGACACCAGGAAGCCGATGAGCGAGAACTTGACGGCCTCGTTTTTGGCCTGGGGGAAGTTGTGGGCGTTGGTGAGCCATGCCACAAGGATGGCGATGGGCCCGACGAAGAAGCCCAACGCGGCCCAGCCGAACTTCATGCCGCCCGTCAGATACAGCAGCGGCATGCCCGGGATGTTCTGGGGCATCGGCTGCGGCGGAACAGCGGGCGCGGGGCCGAACGCCTGCTGCGGCGGCATTTGGCCGGCAGGCGGAACCTGACCGGTCGGAGGCACCTGGCCCGCAGGAGGCATTTGGCCCGCCGCAGGGGCGAACCCCTGGGGCGGCATCTGATTCGCGGGCGCAGGCTGGCCCTGCGTCGAAGCGGCGACGGGCTGTTCCGGAGCCGGAACCACAGCAGGCTGTTCCTGCGCAGGCGCGACGGGTTGTTCTTGGACGGGAGCGGGCGTCGCCTGAGGCGCGGGCTGCTCGGGATTGGTGTTGGTGGTGGCGTCTGCCATGATTCCTCGATTCCTCGGGACGGTTGAATATGGCTCGATTATACCCAGCGCGCCCCGCAAATCGCACTACGCCAGAAAGCGCAATTGTTTCGTCGCAAAGCCGTAATGCTTCCGTAAGAAATCAAACGAAACGCCCACGTCAGACGACGCGACGTGACACGCCCGTAGTGGCGCGATTGCATGAAAAGAGACGACCAGGCCACGCCCGATCGCCTCCATCATTCAGTCTCGCCAGCCGTTCGTCAGAACGGCGGAGCCCATTACCCCGTGTAGTCGGCGCCCAGAATGACCAGGAAATTGCCGTCAAACGTGTAGCTGCCGTCGTTGAGCATGGTAGTGCCCACGCCAAGCGCCTCGCCGATGGAACGCGCCTCCGACTCCATGCTGCTGTCGTTGTACACGATGATCGTGCTGGCGTAATCGTAGTTGTCGGCGTCACCCGTCTCGGTCACATCGTACCCGCTGTTGGTGAGCACGCTCGACGCCGTGGCCGCTACGCCGCTCACGCCGTTGCCGTTGCGCACCGCCACGGTGTGCTCCGATGCCAGGCTGCCAGTATTGCCCGAATCGGCAAGCGCACTCTGCGCGATGTACTCCTTGTCCAGCGTGCCGTCGACCACGCCACCGCGGTTGGCAGAATCCGCCTCGTTCACCGTGGGCGAAAGGCCCTGGTCAACGCGCGTCATCATGGCCTTCCACGCGTCCAAGTTGGTGTATTCGATCCACACGCCGTTCTCGTATGCCGATACGGTGGGGTTCATGCACGAATAGATGCCCGAATCGGTATCCATGCCCTGCATCTGGAGCGCAACGCTCACGATTTCGTCAACGCTCATGTCGGTGGTGATGTAGCCCGCCATAGAGTTGACCACGTTGGCCATGGTGGCCGGGTCGCTCGCGAGCAGCTTCTTGGCGATGGCACCGATCACCAAACGCTGGTTGGCAGCGCGATAGGTGTCGCCGTCGCCCTGGTCATCGTAAGAGTGGCGGCTGCGGCACAGAATGAGGGCTTGGTCGCCGTTGAGTGTCTGCTCGCCCGCCTCGAGGCTGCCGCCGGCCTTCGGGTCATCGATGGCGCGCGGCACGTTCACCTCGACACCGCCCAACGCATCCACGGCCTCCTTGAAGCCGTCGAAGTTAATCTCGGCGTAGTGCGAGATGGGCACGCCTGCGTACTCGGACACCACCTCGAGCGCCTTGGCCGGGCCGCCGATGGCGTGGGCCGCGTTGATCTTCTGGAATCCGTTCTCGCCCATATCCACATACGTGTCGCGCATGATGGAGACGAGCGTGACCTGCTTCTGCTGAGGGTCGATGCGCGCGAGGATGATAGAGTCGCTGCGGAAGGAATCGCCGGCGTACTGCGCGCTATTCTCACGCGCGGCGGAGCCGTCCACGCCCATGAGCAGCACGTAGAAGGGCTCGCTCGCCTCGGTCACAGCAAGCTTGCTGCGCAGGTTGTCATCCACGCCCGCCTGCAGCTTACTGTTGATGCCGCCCAGGAACACCGCAGCGGCGGCGCCTACGCCCACAACGAGGGCGACCAACACGGCCACCACGCCCACGACCACCTTCTTGCGGCGCGACTTTTTGGCGCGCTGCTGGGTGTAGGCGTCGTGCGTAGCGCGACGCGAATACTGCTGAGCCGCAGTCTGGCGACCAGCCCCTCGATCAAGGCCGCTCGCATTATCGCCACGGCGGGGCGTCGTCGAACGACGATGGGGCTCCGCCGTCGGGAAGTTATCGAATTTCGAAGATCTACGTGCCACGGGATCTCCAATCTCTGGTCGTTGAATCGAAATCGGCCTTCTATCCTAAGCGCGAAGACGGGTACGCGGGGGCAAATTCGACGACTTTTCATCCGCTCTCCGACGAATCACCACATCCTTAAACATTCTTTTGAATCAAAAAAGGGGCCGAAAGCGCCAAGCCTTCGACCCCATCTCAAACCTAAAAGACCTAGTAATAGCCCTCTTCGTAATACCCGTCACCATAATAGGTGTCGTCGTAGTACGTGCCATCGTAGTAGGTTTCGTCATAATACGTACCGTCAGCGGTGCCCGACGTGCCGCCAGAACCGTCGCCACCCGTCTCAGCCGCTTCGGCAGACTCCGACAGCGATTCTTCCAGCGCCGCCGCAGCGGAATCCGACAAATCCGCGTTCTCGGCGCCGTACTCCTGCTGGCCGGTCACGGTGCCGTCCAAGCCGCCGCCGTCGTTCTTATTGCGGTCCTCATCCTCATACGGAGGCAGGCCATCGTCGACGCGCTCCATCATCAGCTGCCAGCCCGCCGTGTCGCACACCTCGTACCAAATGCCGTCGATCTGCGTGGGGATGGTGGGGTTCATAGCCGAATAGATGTCCTCATCGGTATCCATGCCCTGCATCTGCGTGGCGATGGACACGATGTCCTCCACATTGAAATCGGTGGTGATGTAGCTCGCCATCGAGCTGATGGTGTTGGCCATGGTCACCGGGTCGCTGGCCAGAAGCTTCTTGGCGATGGCGCCCATCACCAGACGCTGGTTCGCCATGCGGTAGTAGTCGCCGCTGCCATAGGCGTCGTAGGCATGGCGGCTGCGGCACAGGATAAGCGCCTGGTCGCCATTGAGCGTCTGCTCGCCCGCCTCGACGCGACCGCCCGCCTGGGGGTCATCGATGGTCATAGGCACGTCCACCTCGATGCCGCCCAGCGCATCCACCGCTTCTTTGAAGCCGTCGAAGTCGATAGCGACGTAGTGCGAAATGTCGACGCCCGCAAATTCCTCGATGGTTTTCACGGTGAGCGCTGCGCCGCCGTATGCCGCCGCGGCGTTGATTTTATTGGGGCCGTATCCCTCGATATCCACATAGGTATCGCGCTCGATGGATACCAGCGTCACGGTCTTCTGCTGGGGGTCGACGCGCGTGAGAATCATGGAGTCGCTGCGGAAGGTGTCGCCGGCGTATTGGGCGCTGTTGGCACGCTCCTCCGACTTGTCGATACCCATGATGAGCATGTAGAAGGGCTCGTCAGGCTCGACCTCTTCCTCCTGGGAAAGCACGGCCTTGAGCTCTTCGTCAACGCCCTCATGCATCTGGTTGGAGATGTTGTTCATATACAGGTAGCCGCCGAACGCCACGCCGCCAACCAACAGAGCCAACAACATCACCACGAGCAGGGCGATAAGCCCCTTGCTGTGCTTCTTCTTGGGATGCGTATAGTTGGAGCGCGAATACGCCGCCGCACCGGTTGCCCCGGTGGCGGGAGGCAGATTGCCGCTCGACTTGGGAGTGCGGCCGGAAGCGTGACGCGACCCGCCGTAGGAAACGGGGCGCACGGTGGAGGGCATCTGGCCGTAGGGTTTTTTATCTCGTTTATTCATGGCGCATATTATCGCGCGTTTGCCTTACGTTCATAAAGAAACCGTAAGGAAAAAATCGCGCAATGGCCGCTTGATTTTCCGTTGAGAGTCTTGGAGAAACGATGCGTTCGTAAACGATTGGATGAACGACTTGCAAAAAAGGTCGAAACGTGGTTAAGGTTGTCTTCGCGCTTTATAAGGCGCGCGTGCGGCACACCGCCGCATAGACTTGTAAATCGACACCTTCCCCGAACCACAATCGCACCACGAAGGGTTTTCAGATATGAGCACTTACGGATCCGGCAACCGCCCCTCGGGCCGCCCCTCAGTCGCGGGCAAGCGCACCGTGCACGGCGGCAATTCCGCATCGCAATATTCGCGCGATTCCTACGTCGGACGTAGGTCTAGCCCTGCAGGCACGCGCCGCTCCGTGAGCGACGCCCGCACCGCGCGCGGCGATACATCGCGCGGCTCTTCCTCCCGCGCCGACCGCACCGCCGGACGCTACGACTCCAACCCGTACGACACCGGGCGCTATTCCTCCGACCGCTACGCCGGTCGCAGCTCGTCGCGCAAACCCGCCTCGCGTACATCGGCCCGCACCAGGGGCGCAGCCTACGAGCCGCTCTTCGACGCATCTGCCGACAGCATCGGCAAATCGGTTCGCCGCCGCCGCACGCTTATCCGTGGCGCCATCGCCCTTGCGGCGGTCGCCATCCTTGTTGGCGGCGTCGCGTTCTTCGTGTCCCACGCCCCCATCACGGTAAGCGTGAACGGCACCAGCATGGACATCTCCGGCGCCCGAACCGTTCAAGCAGTCTTCGAGGAGGCCGGCGAACCCGCCAAGGCGGGCAACCTGGTCGATGTCGAAGGCGCCACGATCGAGGAAGGCAAGGGTTACCGCTTCTCGTTCGCCATCAACGGCGAGCCCGGAACCGACTACGAGACCAAGCTCAAAGAGGGCGACGCCGTGGTGTTCTCCGACGGCGGCAACATTGAGGAGGAGGCCGACATCACAGAGGAGGCCATTCCTCACGAAGCAGTCGATGAGGGCTACGGCCCCATTCACGTAGTGGAAAGCACGGGCTCCGACGGCGTCAAGACCACGAAGACCGGCAAGATTTCGGGCAAAACCGTCACGCAGACCACCGCCGAGCCGCAGAACCGCGTCTACCATCGCTACTACCCGGACACGGGCGGCGAAAAGGTTATCGCGCTCACCTTCGACGACGGCCCCTGGGACAAAACCACCGCGCAGATTCTGGACATCCTCAAGGAAAACGGCGCCAAGGCGACCTTCTTCACCATCGGCGACCAGATCACCGGCCAGGGGGCCGAGCTGGTGAAGCGCGAGGCGGACGAAGGCCACCAGGTGTGCACGCATACGTGGGACCATGCCAGCGGCAGCGGTCAGGGCGTCAATCTGTCCTACATGTCCAAAGATGAGCAGCGTGAGGAGATCACCAAGGGTATCCAGGCCATCGCCGATGTGACCGGCCAAGAGGCGAGCAAGGTGATTCGCGCCCCGGGCGGCAACTTCCCCACCGAAGTGTGGATGAACGTGGAGGACCTGGTAACGGCCGAAATTGGTTGGGACATCGACACCGAAGACTGGCGGCAGCCGGGCGCCGATGCGATTGCCACGGCGCTCAAGAACGCTACGCCCGGCGACGTGATTCTGATGCACGACGGCGGCGGCGATCGCTCTCAGACCGTGAAGGCGCTGAAGGAGGCGCTGCCGTACCTGAGGGAGCAGGGATACTCCTTCATCACCATCGATGAGCTGATGAAATATCCCAAGAAAGACATCTAAACACAAGAAAAAAGGCGCCGTGAAAGGCGCCTTTTTAGTATGACCGCCCGCTCGAAGGGGGATAGGAGCAAGCAGCCTGCGAGACAGCCAGGATTCGAGCGAAGGGGGATGGATTCATTCGCTTTTATTATCCTTGCAAGAGAATAATAACATCTCGTATGGCATCTCGCAATATCTTATTCTGAATTGAGGATAATTAATTTGATAAAGCCAGAGCTGCCGGCGGCAAAATCGCTGGAATATTTCGCCCGCGTTAAATCTGGCCACTTTCGCAGAATAAAGTGCGCTAGTGCCTTGAAGGACCCCTCACCCGCCGTATAATCGCCTCACTTGAGCAAATGCGACGACAGGGCGAGTAGGGACGAATCCATCCCACAGCAAGCAGGCGCAAAGAGCTCTGGGCTTCGGCGCAAGGCCGCTCGCGAAGGGGCGGCGCAAAGGCGCGTCGAATGCACCATCTCGCTGAGAACCTGCGGTGGACGGCTCCGAAAACTCCCTCGAGCAGCCAGGCAGAACGCACGCCACGCATGCGGGCACCACGCCATGTCATGCCGCGCCTCGCGGGCAACCCCCGTGCGGCGCTCGCGCCAGTACGCCTCGGCCGGCGCCACCGTTACCGGCATCGAGCGAAGCCCTCGCCTCGCCGCCCGCATCCTCGAGCGTCCCGCATGCGCGGGCGTCATAACCGCACATATTCGAGGAAAGCGAGTAGAACCGATGCAGCTTCGAAGCGATGCCATCAAAAAAGGACTTGCACGCGCCCCGCACCGCAGCCTTCTCAAGGCCGACGGTCTGACCGACGAAGAACTTGAGCGACCTTTAGTCGCGGTCATTTCCGCGCAGAACGAGGTCATCCCTGGACATATGCACCTGCAGACCATCGCCGACGCCGTGAAGGCGGGCGTGCGCATGGCCGGCGGCACTCCCCTGCAGATCAACACCATCGGCGTATGCGACGGCATCGCCATGAATCACGAGGGCATGCACTACTCCCTCACCAGCCGTGAGGTCATCGCCGATAGCGTCGAGTGCGCCGTGCAGGGCCACCAGTTTGACGCCATGGTGCTCATCCCCTCCTGCGACAAGATCGTGCCCGGCATGCTCATCGCCGCGTGCCGCCTGAACATCCCCACCATGCTCGTGAGCGGCGGCCCCATGCTTGCCGGTCGCGACAAGCAGGGCAACCAGACCGACCTGAACACCCTGTTCGACGCCGTGGGCCAGGTAACTGCCGGCACCATGACGCAGGAGGAATGCGACTGGTTCGAGAACACCGCCTGCCCCACCTGCGGCAGCTGCTCGGGCATGTTCACCGCCAACTCCATCTGCTGCCTGTCCGAGGCGCTGGGCCTGGCGCTTCCCGGCAACGGCACCATCCCCGCCGTGTACTCCGAGCGCATTCGCCTGGCCAAGCACACCGGCATGAAGGTGATGGAGCTTCTGGAAAAGGGCATCACCGCGCTCGACATCATCAATGAGAAGTCCATCCGCAACGGCATGGCGCTCGATATGGCGTTCGGCGGCTCCACCAACACGATGCTGCACTTGACCGCCATCGCGCACGCCGCCGGCTGCCCCGTGACCATGGACGACTGGGACCGCATCTCGGCCGAAACCCCCAACCTCACGCGCATCGCACCGGCCGGCCCGCTGCACATCGAAGACCTCAACGCCGTGGGCGGCATCTCGGCCATCATGGGCGAGCTCGGCCGCTGCGGCCTGCTGAACACCGACGCGCTCACCTGCCACGGCACCGTGGAGGAATGGCTGGCCGAATGCCCGCCGGTAGACGGCGACGTGGTGCGTTCGCGCGAGAACGCGTTCAGCCAGACCGGCGGCCTCAAGGTGGTGCGCGGCAACCTGGCGCCCGACTGCGGCGTGGTCAAGAAGAGCGCCGTGAATCCCGACATGTGGCAGCATTCCGGCCCCGCCCGCGTATTCGAGAGCGAAGAGGAGGCCTGCGAGGCCATCTTCGGCGGCAAGATCAACCCCGGCGACGTGGTGGTCATCCGCTACGAGGGCCCGGCCGGCGGCCCCGGCATGCGCGAGATGCTCACGCCCACCAGCGCCATCTGCGGCATGGGCCTGGCAAGCTCCGTGGCCCTTATCACCGACGGGCGCTTCTCCGGCGCCTCCAAGGGTCCGTGCATCGGCCACGTGTCCCCCGAAGCCGCGGCCGGCGGCCCCATCGCGCTCGTGCATGAGGGCGACATCATCGACATCGACATCGAGGCCGGACGCCTCGAGCTAAAGGTATCCGACGAAGAGCTTGAGCAGCGCCGCGCGGCATGGCAGCCGCCCGCGCCCAAGTACACCACGGGCGTGCTCTCGCGTTACGCCAAGCTTGTGACCAGCGCAGACAAGGGGGCGTATTTGTCATGATGACCGCATCGGACCCCATTGCCGAGTACAAGGCGCGTGCTATCTCGGGCGCGCCCTTCGGGCCCGGCAGCCACACCGAAAAAGAAGGGCAGACCATGACCGGCGCCCAGGCCGTCATCGCCAGCCTCGAGGCTGAAGGCGTGGACGTGATGTTCGGCTATCCGGGCGGCCAGGCCATCAAGATCTACGATGCCCTGTACGATTCTAAGAAGATCCACCACGTACTGGCGCGTCACGAGCAGGGCGCCACGCACACGGCCGACGGCTACGCCCGCGCCACCGGGCGCGTGGGCGTGGTGTTGGTGACCAGCGGCCCCGGTGCCACCAACACCGTCACCGGCATCGCCACCGCCTACATGGACTCCATCCCCATGGTGATTATCACTGGCCAGGTCACGCGCGGCGTCATCGGCACCGACGCGTTCCAGGAGTCCGACATCGTGGGCATCACCATGCCGGTGGTCAAGCACAGCTTTCTGCTGCAGTCCACCGACGACCTCACGCGCACGTTCCGCGAGGCGTTCTACATCGCCTCCACCGGACGCCCCGGCCCCGTGCTCATCGACATCCCTTCCGACCTGGCAAGCGCCGAGATGGTGTTCCACTATCCCGACAGCGTGAACCTGCCCAGCTACCGCCCCACCTACAAGGGCAACGCCAAGCAGATTCGCCAGGCCATCAACCTGCTTGCCCAGTCCAAGCGCCCGCTGCTCTACGTGGGCGGCGGCGTGGTCGCAAGCCACGCATGCGCCGAACTTTCGCGCTTCGCCGAAATGACGCAGATTCCCGTGGTCACCACGCTCATGGCCAAGGGCGCCTTCCCCACCTCCAACCCGCTTGACTTAGGTCCCGTCGGCATGCACGGCTCCAAATACGCCAACATGGCCATGACCGAATGCGACCTGCTCATCGCCGTGGGCGCACGCTTCTCCGACCGCGTAACGGGCAAGCTTTCCGAGTTCGCGCCGCACGCCAAGGTCATCCACATCGACATCGACCCTGCCGAGATCGGCAAGATTCGCGATCCGCAGGTGCCCATCGTGGGCGACGCGCAGGGCATTCTCGCCGGCATGATCGAGCAGGCCGAAAAGGCGGGCATCGGCTCCGTGGGCTCGGAATGGTTCGCCCAGTGCTGCGAATGGCGTAAGCGCTGGCCGTTCTACCACGACGAGTTCACCGATTATCCCGGCCAAATCGTGCCTGAAGTGGCGCTTGACGTGCTGTCCTCCAAGCTTGATTCCGCCACATCCATCGTCACCACCGAGGTTGGCCAGCATCAGATGTGGGCGCATCAGCACATCGCCCGCGACACGACGCGATCCTTCCTTTCGAGCGGCGGCCTGGGCACCATGGGATTCGGCTTCCCCGCCGCCGTGGGTGCCAAAATCGGCTGCCCCGATAAGCAGGTGGTGTGCGTGGCCGGCGACGGCAGCTTCCAAATGAACGCGCAGGAAATGGCCACCGCCGTCATCAACAACGCCGCCGTCAAGGTGATGATTCTGGACAACCGTGCGCTGGGCATGGTGCACCAGTGGCAGAAGCTGTTCTACAACGAGCGCTACTCGTCCACGATTTTGGACCCTGCGCCCGATTTCGTGAAGCTGGCCGAGGCCTACAACTGGCAGGGCGAGCGCGTAGAAAGCCCCGACCAAGTTGAGGGCGCCATCCAGCGCATGCTGGACGCCGAGGGCCCCTACCTGCTGGATGTGGCGATTTCCGCCGACCAGAACGTGTATCCCATGGTGGCTCCGGGTGCAGCGCTTGACGATATCATCGGCGCCATCGACCTCACGGTTGGCGGCGTGCGCGTGTCCCAGAAGGGCGCCGGCAACGCGACGAAGGAGGGTGAGTAACGATGAAGCATATTCTCTCCGTGCTGGTTGAAAACAAGCCTGGTGTGCTCTCGCGCGTGACCGGCCTGATTTCGCGTCGCGGCTTCAACATCGAGTCGCTCACGGTGGCCCCCACTGAGGATGAGACCATGTCGCGCATGACCATCGTCATGGACGCCGATGAGCTGGGCTACGAACAGATCACCAAGCAGCTTCACAAGCTGGTGAGCACCTACAAGATCAGCGACATGACCGGCGAGGACACCATTGAGCGCGAGCTTGCGCTGTTCAAGGTGGCCGCCGGCCCGGAGCGTCGCCACGAGGTGATCGAGATCGCCAACGTGTTTCGCGCCAAGGTGGTGGACGTGGGCAAGAACTCGCTCACCATCGAGGCCACCGGCGATGCAGATAAGCTGGGCGCCATGGAGGACCTCTTCCGCGCCTACGGCATCAAGCAGCTTACCCGCACCGGCAAAGTGGCCATGTCCCGCGGAGCTAGGGATTAAGGGATTACGCTTCTAAAAGGAAGCTATCTATTTTGTCATGCCGGTCGCCGCAACGACAGCGAGCGAGAGATCGGTAGTGCAGATTGGCTTGAAAGAGGAGCGAAGCGTACTTTGTACGTGAGCGACGATTGAAAGACAAGATGCGCTGCCCAGCTCTCGCGCAGCGGCAACCGGAGCGCTGTTCGGCAGAACAGCGCAAAGGAAGGAGAACAATGGCTGTTACCATCTATTACGAGAACGACGTCGATCCCAAGATTATTCAGGGCAAGAAGATCGCCATCATCGGCTATGGCTCGCAGGGCCATGCCCATGCGCTGAACCTGATGGACTCCGGCTGCGACGTGCGCGTCGGCCTGCGCGAGGGTTCCTCTAGCTGGGCCAAGGCCGAAGAGGCCGGCCTGAAGGTCTGCGACATGGACACCGCCGCCGAGGAAGCCGACCTCATCATGATCCTCGTTCCCGACGAGACCCAGCCCAAGGTGTATGAAGAGCACATCGCCCCGCACCTGAAGGCCGGCGATACCCTGGCGTTCGCCCACGGCTTCAACATCCATTACGGTTACATCAAGGCCCCCGAGAACGTGAACGTTATCATGTGCGCCCCCAAGGGCCCCGGCCACATCGTGCGCCGTCAGTTCGTCGAAGGCTCCGGTGTGCCCGACCTGGCCTGCGTGCAGCAGGATGCCACCGGCGACGCCTGGGACATCGCGCTGTCCTACTGCTGGGGCGTGGGCGGTGCCCGCTCCGGCATCATCAAGGCCACCTTCAAGGAGGAGACCGAAGAAGACCTGTTCGGCGAGCAGGCCGTTCTGTGCGGCGGTCTGGTCGAGCTGGTCAAGGCCGGCTTTGAGACGCTGGTCGACGCCGGTTATCCGCCCGAGCTAGCCTACTTTGAGTGCTACCACGAGATGAAGATGATCGTCGACCTCATGTACGAGAGCGGCATCCACTTCATGAACTACTCCATCTCCAACACCGCCGAGTACGGCGAGTACTACGCCGGCCCCAAGGTCATCAACGCCGAGAGCCGCGAGGCCATGAAGCAGATCCTCGCTCGCATTCAGGACGGCAGCTTCGCCCAG
>NZ_CALUMA010000076.1 GCF_944321625.1 uncultured Slackia sp. | reverse complement strand
GACCCCATCCTCATCTCTGGTACCGACGGCGTTGGCACCAAGCTCAAGCTCGCTCAGCTTCTGGGCAAGCATGACACCGTGGGCATTGACCTGGTTGCCATGTGCGTGAACGACATTCTGGCCGCTGGCGCCGAGCCGCTGTTCTTCTTGGACTACATCGCCATTGGCAAGCTGCGTAAGGAACACGTGGCAACCGTGGTGGGCGGCATCGCTGAAGGCTGCCGTCAGGCGGGCTGCGCGCTCATCGGCGGCGAGATGGCTGAGCATCCCGGCGTGATGGATCCCGATGATTACGATCTGTCCGGCTTCACCGTGGGCGTGGTGGACCGCCCCAAGATGATCGGCCCCGAGAAGGTGTGCGAGGGCGATGTGGTCATCGGCCTCAAGTCCAGCGGCTTCCACTCCAACGGCTATTCGCTCGTGCGCAAGGTCATGGTGGAGGGCAAGACGCCTGAGGACCTGGCCGCGTGCCCGCCCGAACTGGGCGGCGTGAGCCTGGGCGAGGCGATGCTGGCCCCCACGCGCATCTACGTGAAACCGGTGCTCTCCTGCCTGCGCGCGCTGCCGGGCGCCGTGCACGCGCTCGCGCACATCACAGGCGGCGGCATGACCGAGAACCTCAACCGCGCGCTGCCCGATACGCTGGACGCCTTGGTGGATGATGCGTCCTGGCCGGTGCCGCCCATCGTGCAGATGGCGGTGGATGCCGCGGGGCTCACGCGCGAAGAAGCGCTCAAGACCTTCAACCTGGGCATCGGCATGGCGCTCATCGTGGACGCGTCCCAGGCGGATGCCGTGATGGCGCAGCTGCGTGAAGACGGAGAAGACCCGCTGGTCATCGGCAAGATCGTGCCGGGCACGGGTGAGGTCCAGTACGAAGAGTAGCTGCTTGAAAAGCGTTCATCGAAGAGGGCGGGCGATGATGCTCGCCCTCTTTTTATGCTCCGCCTCTTGCGCATTTGCCGCTGCTGCATTCCTGGGTATTCGGCGATGCTTTTCGTCTGATGGCGAATGCGTTCGGCTTCTTGAGCGATTTTGGGCGATAATGGGTGGCTGACAGGTATGTGCCGTACGCGCGGCATTCGTTGATGGGAGATGCTCATGACAGTCAAGCTCGGCGTTCTTATTTCGGGTTCGGGAACCAATCTGCAGGCGATTATCGATGCGATCGCAGAAGGCACGCTCGATGCGGAGATTCGTGTGGTCATCTCCAGCCGCCCCGACGCCTATGGCCTGGTGCGCGCCAAGGAAGCGGGCATCCAGACCATCGCGCTGTCCAAGGATGTTTACGCCGACCCCGATATCGCTAACGAGGCCATCGCGACCGAGCTCATGCACGCGGGCTGCGACTATGTGGTGATGGCGGGCTACATGCGCATGGTGACCGACCCCATCCTCATGGCGTTCCCCGACCGCGTGCTCAACCTGCACCCCGCGCTGCTTCCCTCGTTCAAGGGGGCTCACGCCATTCGCGACGCCTACGATGCAGGCGTGAAGGTGACGGGCGTGACCGTTCATTTCGCCAACGCCGAGTATGACAAGGGCCCCATTGTGGCACAGCGCGCGGTGGACGTTGCCGAGGACGACACGCTTGACACGCTGGAAGCCAAGATTCACGAGGTCGAGCACGAGCTGTACCCCGAGGTTCTGCGCTGGATTGCCGCCGGTCGCGTAACCGTGGGCGATGACCGCAAGGTGTACATTTCATAGAAGCATCGGCCAGGGGTTCAAAACCCATCAAATTTGCAACGCATTAATCAAATGGGAGAAGTTTTGAACCCTTTGACTTCAAAAAGCGCAGAGCTTGGAAGAGCCGAGAATTTGTGACCAGGCATTATAAGAATCTGAACCCATTGCATATTATCCGCATGAGAAGCAATGGGTTCAAAACTTCTTATAATTGCAAATCGCTTGCAAATAATGGAAGTTTTGAACCCGGCAACGATGGTTGCGTCAGCGTATTGAACGGAAACGATAGTTTGTCAGCTTGAGGAGGATGTCTATGCGCAAAGAGATACTGCTAGGAATCGCAAAAGCCCTGAGAGAGGGAACCGCGGTACAACTGCGTCCGGAAGATTTCCCATGCTTCTCCGCGCAGGCCGCTGTCGAAGATCCGCGCACGTCGCCTGAGGCGCTTGCGCGTATCGCCGCGTCGATCGGGCCAGAAGATGCATGCGTGTTCGAACGTGCGGCGCGCGCTATCGATGAAGGCGACCTGGCGTGGATTGGCTTCAAGGTGGTCACCGATTCTGCGGCAGCCCAGGCCAATACCGATAACGAAGTCACTAAGAAGTATGGCGATGTGGGTAGCGCCGATGGTTGTGACCTGGTGTTTTTCTGCAACGATGCCAAAGAGGTCGTTGCAGGCCGCCCGTATTCGCCGCGCGATCTGTTCCAGATGAAAGACGTCACGCGCGGACCTTCCATGCATAACGATCAGTTCGAGGGTCTTACGTGGACGTCGGTCCCGCTGTTCGATTCCGTGAAGGTGTGGCTTGCTGGAGCGAGCGACGTTGCGGTGGAGGTTGCGGCGCTCGCGCACCACGTAGGCTTTAAGGTCGAAGTGCTCGATGACGACGCGAGCTACCTCACTGAGACGCGGTTCCCCGACGCCAAGCGTACGCTTCTGACCTCGTTCGACGAGCTTGACACGCATGCTCCTGCGCCGTCGGATTACGTCTGCGTGCTCACGCGCGGTCACATGCACGACCCTGAAAGCTGCCTGTGGGCGGTGCGCCACGGCGTGCACTACGTGGGCATGATGGGGTGCAAGGGCAAGAACAACCGCGTGCACGACCTGTGCATCGAAGGCGGCATGAGCGAGGAGCAGTGGGATTCCGTCAAGCGCCCCATCGGTCTCAAGTTCGGGGCAAAAACGCCCGCTGAGCTTGCCATCGCCATCGTCGCGGAGCTCGTGGACGTGCGTTACCGCCAGCGTTACAGCGAAGAGGCGCGTGCCAAGCACGAAGCCGATTTAGGTCGTTGACGCGAATCGTTCCCTTCATAGGACAAGCTTGCATGCATGAGCCGGGCTGCGCGCATTGCGCCGTCCGGCCTTCTAGGTTGAATGGGCTGTTTTCAGGGGCCTGCGGCAGCAGCTTTCCGCACATCCGACTTTTTCGCGCAGGCGCGCGCCGCGGCGTCTTTGCATCCGTATACCGCGTATAATCAAAAGGTCAGAGCATTTTCAGGTAAGAAGGGAAGGCGGCGGCATGGGAAATCCCCAAATCAAGCGAGCGCTCGTGTCGGTCACGGACAAAACCGGCGTGGCTGAATTCGCGAAGGCGCTTCATGACGAGTTCGGCGTTGAGATCGTGTCCACGGGCGGCACGGCGAAGGCTATCGAGGCGGCGGGCGTGCCCGTGCGCCCCATTGACGACCTGACCGGCTTCCCCGAGATGATGGACGGCCGCGTCAAGACGCTTCACCCTAAGGTGCACGGCGGCCTGCTCGCCAAGCGCGACAACGCCGAGCACATGCGCCAGGCCGAAGAGCACGGCATTGGCATGATCGACATGGTGGTGGTGAACCTCTACGCGTTCGAGAAGACCGTCGAGTCCGGCGCTGATTTCGATACTTGCATCGAGAACATCGACATCGGAGGCCCCTCCATGCTGCGCTCTGCGGCGAAGAACCACGCCTCTGTCGCGGTGGTCACCGACCCCGCCAGCTATGACGCCATTCTCGAGGAGATGCGCGCCAACGACGGCTGCACCACGCTGGAAACCCGCCGCAAGCTGGCCCTTCGCGTGTTCCAGACCACCAATGTGTACGACGGCGCCATCGCGCGCTGGCTGGAGAAGCAGCTCGATGAGGGTGCTGGCCTGCCCAGCGAGATGCCCGATACGGTTGACCTGCATCTGGCGAAGCAGCAGGGTCTGCGCTACGGCGAGAACCCGCATCAGAAGGCGGCGTTCTATCGTCTTGACGAATTCGCGCAGGCGCACAGCCTGGTGAATGCCGAGCAGCTCAACGGCAAGGAGCTTTCGTACAACAACCTCCTGGACACCGACGCCTGCTGGTCGCTCGTGCGCGAGTTCGACGAGCCCGCCGTGGTCATCCTGAAGCATCAGAACCCCTGCGGCAGCGCCGTGGCCGCCACCGTGGCCGAGGCCTATGACAAGGCGTTCGCGTGCGACCCCAAGAGCGCGTTCGGTGGCATCATCGCCGCTAACGTTGAGGTTTCCCAGGAGATGGTCGAGCACATCAACGAGAACAAGCAGTTCATCGAGGTCGTCATCGCCCCCAGCTATGAGCAGGGCGCACTCGATTTGCTGCAGCAGAAGAAGAACGTGCGCGTGCTGCGTACCGGCGGCGTTGACGCCCCGGTGGCGGTGGAGTTCCGCAGCGTCGACGGCGGCATGCTGGTGCAGAACGTCGACCGCGTGACCGAGAAGCCCGAAGACTTCACGGTGCCCACCAAGCGCAAGCCCACCGATGAGGAGATGCACGAGCTTCTGTTCGCGTGGAAGGTGTGCAAGGGCGTGAAGTCCAACGCCATTCTGGTGTCCAAGAATCATGCCGGCATCGGCATGGGCCCCGGCCAGCCTAACCGCGTGGATTCCGCCGAACTCGCCTGCAAGCGTGCTCATGAGGCGTGCGAGCGCATGGGCGTCGAGGCCACCGGTCTGGTTGCCGCGTCCGACGCGTTCTTCCCGTTCCGCGACAACATCGACACGCTGGCAAGCTACGGTGTGACCGCCATCATCCAGCCCGGCGGTTCTATCCGCGACGAGGAGAGCATCCAGGCCTGCGACGAGCACGGCATCGCCATGGTGTTCACCGGCCATCGCCACTTCCGCCATTAATGTGGTGCGCCGCCCGAAAGGGCGGCGCTTTTTTATTTCATCGCTTCTTCTACGGCGGCGGCGAAATCGTTGTACATGCCGCTTGCCTTTGATCCGCTGAAGGCTTTGACCACGTTGCCTTCAGCGTCGATGACCAAGGTGTATGGGATGCCGCTGGTGGGGTAGGCGCTCTGCACAGCATAATCCTCATCGAGCACCCAGGTGAAATCGTACGGATTCTCGGCCATGAAATCCTCGACGGTCGCGGCATCTTCGCCGCAGTTCACCAAAATCGCCTCAACGCCTTCATAGTCTTTCGTAATTTGCTGGATATCGGGCATCTCCTCGATGCAGTAGGGGCACCATGTTGCCCAGAAGCTCAAGATGACTACATGACCGCGGGAGTCCGACAGCTGCCTCTGCGACCCATCGACCAGATTAAGCGTTACGTCGGGCGCTTCGGAGGAGCTTGCGGAGCTGCCGGAATCGGCGCTTTGCGAGCTCTGCGTGCGAGAACCCATACCCGCGTAGTCATCCGAATCCTTGGCGTTGCCGCCGGTGAGCAGGGAGATTCCGGCGAATGCAGCCACCAGAACCACCGCGACAATCGCCAAAATGATTTTAGGACTGATGCCCGTGCTCTTTCCATGCGGGATCTGATTGCTGTTGGCCATGAGAAATCCTTTCGGTCGATTTGCACGCAAAAGTGTGCAGGGTCACGGGAATTGAACGGGGCGGATGGTACGGACCGTTTACGCTGTGCGCGGTGGTTTGCTCTCGTCACCGTGGCTCGGGGTTGCGCCTGTTTTCACATTCGCTTCGTTATCGCTCGCGGCAGGCGCTGCGGGCGATGCATCGCGTTTCCGAACGCCTACGCTGAAGCGAATCGCGCCGAATTCGCAGACGGATTTGCAGGCGCCGCATTGGATGCACTCACGGTCGCCCACCTGTTTCACGTCCATGCGACATGCCTCCACGCATGCGCCGCAGTTCGTGCAGGCTTCGGTATCCACCGTATAACGCAGCAGGCAAAAGCGGTTGAAAAATCCGTACAAGGCACCCAACGGGCAAAGGAATCGGCAAAACGGCCGATACACGAACAGCGCCGCCACGATTAGAGCAAGAAGCAGGCTTACCTTCCAGGAGAAGAGAACCCCCACCATGCTTTGAAGCGATGGGCTTGCTGCCACAAGGGCGATGCCGGGTAGCGTACCGGCGGGGCAGACGAAAGAGCAAAACAGAGGTTTCCCCAGGTCGTGCGTCATAAGCGTGACAACAGGGCCAGCGATGACGAGCGCCAGCATGAAATACTTAAGCCAGGAAAGGCGTCGGCTCCATGTGTCTTTGCGAACCTCGGGCAGGTGCATCGCTCGTCCGACTTTATCAATCATGTCTTGCAAAAAACCAAACGGGCACGCCCATCCGCAAATGGTTCGACCCGCCAATGCCCCGAATGCCAGCAGTGTGCCGCCAACATAAAAGCCCATGGGAAGCGATGCCGAAGCGAGCGCTTGCTGCAGCGCGCCCACGGGACAGGCCGCAACCGCGCCGGGGCATGAATAGCAGTGCAGGCCGGGTGCGCATACGCCCTTCGAAGGCGCACGTCCCACGCTCATGGTGGCGATACCCTGGAAGTCAAGATTGTAGAGCAGGGCGGCAAAAAGCTGCACGAGGTGCCTCTTTGCGCGGGAGAATATGCCGCCGTGTCCCTTTCGCATCGAGCGACCGTCGCGCTCCTTGTCTATCGAACGATTGCTGCGTCCCATCAGCCGATCCCTATGCATTCGTAGCACACCATGGCAGCGCGCTGCCATACATCGTGCGGCGCTTCTCCTAAGACGCCCAGCGCGATAAAAGCACAGGCGATTATCAGGATCGCAACAACGGCAACGCGTGCGGCGATGCCCGCTTTTCCGCGCGTCGCGTTCGCTTGCTGAATATGTTTGTCTGCGTGAATCATGCGCGTATTGTACCTGATGCTTCGAAACGGCGCGTCTTGTGCTTTATGCCGCAGGGAAGCTTGGTCTATACTGCGAAAATACAAAAACAAGGAGGGGAACCTTGTCCATCGCTCAAGCAAAAGGAATAGTGAAGAGCCTGAGGTGGTATCACCTTGGCTTCTGCTTCTTTTGGGCGATTACGTTCACCGCGCTTTCGGGGCCGTCGGGTCAATTCGGTCAAGGTTATGAGGCGTATTCCATCTGCAAGCAGGCGACCACGCTCATCGCTCTCTGCGTTGCCGCGGTATGGTCACGGCATCATCATGCGTTCCCACCTCATGCCGCTATCGGCGCCGGTGTGGTTCTTTCGGCGGGGTCGCTCCTCTACTATCTCGCGTTCTTCTACGGGTCGTATTCGCTCATGTCGGCGCTTGTGTCGGGCGTGCTTGTGGGCGGCTCCGCGGGTGCATTCTATGTCATGTGGCAAAGTTTCTACGCGTCTGAAGGTTCGTCGCGTACCACGGTGTACATTCCGCTTTCGGCTGCGGTTTCAGTGGTGCTCTGCGTGCTGGTGACCATCATTCCGTTCGAGTGGACGGTGCTGTGCGCGGTCGTCGTGCTGCCTACCTGCGCGGTGTATACGCTTTATGTGAGCCTGCGCGAGGTCGAGCCTTACGAGATCGAGCCCATGACGCCCGCACGCTCGCGCATGCTTGCGCGCGATATGTGGAAGCCGGTGTTCTGCGTGTGCGCCATCGGGTTCGTGTGGCGCTTGGTGGGGCACCTCTCGGGCGGGTCGAGCGATACGGCGTTTGTCGCCATCATGGCGGGCATGAGCCTGGCGACGCTCACGGTGTCGGCCATCGAGCTCTTCTCGGGCAAGGGCTTCGACGTGCTGCGTGTGTACCAGGTTCTTTTCCCGCTGGTCACGGGCGCATTCCTGCTGCCCACCTTCCTCGGTGCCACGTGGCTGCCCGTCGCCTCCGCCTTCACGATGTTCGGCTTCGAAGTGGTGAATCTTCTGCTGCTCATCACGTGCGCCGTCTACGCCAGTCGCTTTGCTATGCATTCCTCGCTTCTGTACGCGACCTGCGTGGGCCCCACGTTGCTCTCGCTCCTCGTCGGCGATCTTGTCGCCCAATGGCTTGATCGCGGTGTGCTGTACGACTTGACGTTCGTGGTGGACATCCTGTTCGTATGCATCTACGTGCTTGCCATCGCCATGTTCGTCATCTCGATCGGCAGGGGAAGGCGACGGGATGCCCAGGCTGAGCGCATCGCGATTCACGAATCCAATGAGGTGCTTGATGGCGGCGCGGCAACGGCGAAGGCTTCCTCGGATCGCGAAGCCAAGGGCTCGGCGCGCTCATCAATGCGCAAAGATGCCAAACGCCAGGGCGAAGGCGAGCGGGCGTTCGATGTCGAAAACCGTACGGAGCGTGTCGACCATCATCCCGAGGGTGCCGGCAACGTGGATGCCTCCGACTTCGAAGCCGTGTTCGAGTCGAGCTTCGAGGAGCGCCTTGCCGCTCTCAATCTCGTCGAGCCGTTGAGCCCGCGCGAAACCGAGGTGGCGTCGCTCGTGCTGCGCGGCAATACCGTGCCCGCTATCGCGCGCAAATTGTTCATCTCCGAGAACACCGTTCGCGGGCACACCAAGGCCATCTACCGCAAGCTCAACGTACATTCCAAGCAGGAACTCATTGATTTACTTGGGTAAAATAACCCACTTCTGAACTGGTATTTCATTAAAACGACATACTTTATGGGGTGTGCGTTTTCACGCATGGGGGTAAGGTTTTCCCGTCGCATCCAAAGGGAGGGTGCGGGTCGGCCGCGCAACGGCCGGCCACGTTTTGAAACGCATGCGGGTCATGCGTTTCGCTGCGCGTCGGGCAACGGGTCCGATGCGTATATCCTGTAGGAGGGAACAATGGAAGAGCTTAAGAAGGGCATCTCCCGCCGTAACCTGCTCAAGGGCGCAACGTTTGGCGCCGCCGGTGTGGCCGCTCTGGGCCTGTTTGGCTGCAGCCCCTCGGCGAGCAGCAGCTCCGAGTCCGGCTCCAGCTCCGCTTCCGGCGAAGCTGCATCCGGCCAGCACACCTGGGAGGTCAAGCCTGAGCCTATCACCGACATCGCTGAGACGGTGGAGACCGAGGTCCTGATCATCGGTGCTGGCTACTCCGGAACCTGCTGCGCGCTTTCCGCCGCCGAGAACGGCACCCAGGTCATCCTGGTTGAGAAGGACAGCGTCCCCAACGGCCACGGCGTGGGCGGCACGGGTGCTGTGGGCTCCCGCGCGCTCGACGAGCTGGGCATCAAGGTGGACAAGCCCATCGAGATG
>NZ_CALUMA010000075.1 GCF_944321625.1 uncultured Slackia sp. | reverse complement strand
CCTCGTTGCCGGAAATGAGCTCGATGTTCTCGGAGCTTTCAAGCATATGAGCCTCCCCCTTGTCTGTTTTCCTACATCTGCGGGGTGGCCTGATACACCAAGCAGAACGTTCCGATCTGTACGACGTCGCCGTCCTTGAGCACGGCGTCTTTCACGTTGAGGTTGTTCACCCAGAGGCCGTTGAACGAATCGGCGTCCACGATCTCATAGCCCGCGGGAGTGCGGCGCATCGTGGCGTGCATGCGCGACACCGTCATGTCGTTGAGGAAGATGTCGCACTGCGGGCTGCGGCCGATGGTAAGCGTGTCGGCCGAAAGGTGGAACACGTTGCCCACCTGCGGGCCCTTGACGATAGAAAACGTCGCCTCGCTGAGCAGCTTGGGCGACGCCATGTTGGGCGTAGGCTCCATGGTGATGGGCTTGAACGCCTGCGTCTGGCCGATGAGCTTGAAGCCGCACATGGGGCAGGCGGTGTCGGTCTGGGAAAGCTGCGCGTTGCAAACGGGGCACGTAGCCATGGCAAATCCTTTCTCCGAAAGGTACGAAATCGAATAGCGAACGAAGGGCGGTTATCGGTCCGAAAGGCCCGTCGTGGTGTTGTAGCACGCCGACTCGGCCACAGTGGGCTGGCCCTGCATGTTCCTGAACAGCCTATCCCACCACACGCCTATCTTCTGGAAGAAATCGGGAGCCGGGGCGTCCTGCGCGGCAACGAGGTCGCACTGGGCAACCGTCTGTCCGTCCTGCGTGAACGTGAGGCTGCCCACCACATCGCCAGCGCTGATGTCGCCCTCGAGCGTGTTGAAGGAAACCTGCTGGGAAACGCCGCCGGCGAGCGAGAACAGCTCCACGGAGAGCGCAGGGTCGTCCACCGTGGCCGGCACGGTCGAATCCGGCCAGTCGCTCTGGGCGACGGAGGCCACCAGCGGATACGTCTCGCCGCGGTAGTCGACCGTGGAAGGCGCGCTGATCAGCGGCACGCTCTCAAAGGCGCCATAGGTCCAGTCCAGCATGACTGCGGTGTCGTAGAAGCGATCCTCGCTCGTGGGGGCGTTGAGCACCACCGTGTAGAACTCGCCCGCCTCGCGGCTGCAGGCGCCCGCGAAGCAGTAGCCCGCCGCATCGGTGGTGCCGGTCTTCACGCCGCACAGGCCCTCGTAGCTGCCCATGAGCTCGTCGGTCGATTCGAGCATCACCGAGCGCGCAAGCCCGTCGGCGCCCGTCACCGTGATCGTGGTGGAGCCGCCGCCCACGACCGCGCGAAACGTCTCGTTCTGCATCGCGTAAGAGGTCATGGTGGCAACATCGCGCGCCGTGGACTGGGCATCGCCCGCCCACTGGTCGTAATCAAGGCCATGAGGGTTGTCGAACACCGTATTCGAGCAGCCGATCTCGGCCGCCTTGGTGTTCATGGCAGCGACGAAGGCCTCCTGAGCGCTTTGGCCGTCCTGAGCCATGGATGCGCCCAGGGTGTTGGCGATGGCGATGGCGGCGTCATTGCCCGAAGGCACGAGCAACGCATACAGCGCCGTTTCCAGATCCATCGTATCGCCCTCGAGCAGTCCCGCGGAGGACTGCCCCACCGTGGCGGCTTCGTTGTCCACCGTGATCTGCGTGTCAAGCGACGCGCTCTCCAGCGCCACGATAGCGGTCATGATCTTGGTGAGCGATGCGATTTTGCAGGGCTCGTCGGCGCTGCGCTCGAAATAGGTCTTGCCGTCGGCGCCCACGACGATAGCGCATGGCGCGGAGATATCCAGGCACTGGTCCGCGGCAAGGCCGCGCTCCTCCACCGTCTTTCCCGCCACCACGTCGGTCTGCAGGACGTCGGCGAACGCCGGAGCCGCCAGAGCAACGGAAAGCACCAATGCGGCACACAGCGCGACAGCCCCCTGGGCCAGACGGCGCGACAGAGCGCCGCGCCCCCCAAGGGAAACAGCCTCATGAGCATAGCCGAGGCGGAACCCCTCTTCGGAGCCCCGCCTCGCCGATGCACCCTTGAATGATTCGGATGCGTTAATCAAGCTGATAGACTTCCTTCGCTTCAACCACGTCGAAACCGGCCTCGGCCAATTTCGACTCAATCGTATCGTCCGCCGCCTTGAGTACGTCGATCGCGGTCTCCTCGCCGCGCGAGAAGCAATACCCGTATTCGATGTTCACGCCCTGCTCGTCGATAAACTCCAAAAGGTCGGCAAGCCCGCCGGGGCGATTGGGGACACG
Organism: uncultured Slackia sp.; assembly: GCF_944321625.1. Taxonomy (GTDB): domain Bacteria; phylum Actinomycetota; class Coriobacteriia; order Coriobacteriales; family Eggerthellaceae; genus Slackia. Next base: position 5,785 of record NZ_CALUMA010000075.1, on the reverse strand, counting down.
AACCGCGAACACCTCGGTGACCACGGCGCGATAGCCCTTGTCGGTGAGCACCTTCGCAGCACGCTTGGGCGTGTCGCAGAAGATGCGCACGATGCCGAAATCGGACGTGTCGGCAACGAAGAGATCGTGCATGTTCACGCCGGCGTCGGCAAGGTCGCGGCACAGGCCCGAAAGGCGGCCTTTCTTATTCTCCAACAATACGGTCAGCTGTTCAATCATGGGTATCTCTCCTCTTCCATAATTCCAAGATGAACCACACAGCGCACCTCGCCTTGAGGAATCCTGTCATTTTGACGTTAATCCCATCTCAAGATGGTTATTGTAGCGTCAAAATGACGGGATTCCTTCGCGCGAAAGCATACGCAACGCGCAGAGGCAGGTGCGAGGCGGCGGAGGGCACATACCTCCGCCGCGCATAAGCCGGACCTATTGATTGCGCAGGTCGATGATACGTTTTGCCTTGCCTTCGCTGCGTTCGATGCTCTTGGGCTCCACAAACTTGATCTCCACGGCGATCTGCAGGTTGCTCTTGAGCTCAGCCGCCAGACGCTTCTTGAGGCCTTCCAGGGCGCGGATCTCGTCGAACGGGAAGTCGGGCGCGGTTTCCACGCGCAGCTCCACGCGGTCGAGCGGGCCCTTGGTCGTGAGCACGATCTGGTAGTGCGGCACCAGCTCGTCGAAGCCGGTGACCACTTGCTCGATCTGGGACGGGAACACGTTCACGCCGCGGATGATCATCATGTCGTCGGTGCGACCCACGATACGGTCGATCTTGCGATGCGTACGCCCGCACGGGCAATCCTCAACGATGACGCGGGTGACGTCGCGGGTGCGGTAGCGCACCAGCGGGCAGCACTCGCGCGTGAGGGTGGTGATCACGAGCTCGCCCCATTCGCCGTCGGGCACAGGCTCCAGCGTGTCGGGATTCACGATTTCGAAGAAGAACTGGTCCTCGGCCACATGCAAGCCGTGGCTCGCGGAGCACTCCATGGCAACGCCCGGGCCCATGACCTCGGACAAGCCGTACACGTCGCAATACTGCACGCCCAGCTTCTGGCGAATCTCCTCGCGCATGCCTTCGCTCGCGGGCTCGGCGCCCAGAATGACGCCCGATACCGCGAAATCCTCGGCGGGGTTGTACCCCATCTCGATGGCGGTGTCGGCGATAAGCAGGGCGTAGGAAGGCGTACAGGCCAGGATGTCGGTCTTGAGGTCGCGCATCATCTGCACCTGGCGCTTGGTGTTGCCTGAACTGGTGGGAATAACGGTGCAACCCGCCGCCTCGCCGCCCGCATGGGCGCCCAGGCCGCCGGTGAACAGGCCGTAGCCGTAAGACACCTGGATGGTGGAGTCTTCGTTGCCGCCCACCATGTAGATGCCGCGTGCGAAGCAGTCGCCCCAGTTCTTCAGGTCGTTCGCAGTGTGGCCCACCACGGTTGCCTGGCCGGTGGTGCCGGAAGAGGCGTGGATACGGGCAACATCGCTGTTGGGCACGGCGAACAGACCGAACGGATACGCGTCGCGCATATCCTGCTTCACGATAAAGGGAAATCGCTTGATGTCTTCCAGGGACTCTATGGCATAGGGATCAACGCCCGCCTCGTCAAAGCGCTGCTTATACAGCGGAATGCGTTCGTAGGCGTAAGCGACGGACTTTCGCAGTCGCTCGAGCTGCAGCGCCTCAAGGTCGGCGCGCGGCATGGTCTCAATTTCCTCCTGGTAGTACATCTCGGGTTCCTTTCGTGATCGAACCTCGCCCGTCATTGCGATACGCGAGAGATACGCTGTTCTTGGAACCCGTGCGGCGAAAGCCCGCGCCCGGAGTCGAATGGAACCGTACCTCAACGGCGCAACGCGATGCGGGCCTTTCCCTTTTCGCGAAGCAAGCGGGAGCCATGCCCTGAATCCCGCCCGTTTCGGTACTGTCATACTTTAGTGCGTTAGAGTGGATTCGTAAAGAGACGAATGTTAAATCCAGGTGAATTGACGGCAAAGAAACCGCAGCCACGCTCACGAAGCGAAGGGCGCGGCAGCAGGGTTAATTGTGCGCCGCCTCAAGTGCCTGACCACGCTTGAGAGCACGCCAGCCTTTGAAGGTGTAGATAACGGTGGTGATGGTGGCCAGAACCAGGCCCGCGTACACGAACCAGATGCCCCACGAGACAGGCTGCGCGTTGAAGCCGGGCAGCCACGAGATGTCGCATACGGCGGCGCCGGGAATCTGCGGGAAGTTGAGCAGCAGACCCGCGAAGCCCACGAACAGAAACGTGGTGGCGACCTTGCCCAGATAGATGACGGGAACACGCTGCTTCCAGCGGAACAGCAGATACGCGCCGCCGCCAAGCAGATAGGCGTCACGCAGGATGACGAACACGATGACCCACAGCGGAAGCCTGCCCACGGCAAGCAGTCCCACCACGCCGAATACCATCAACAGGCGGTCCACGGCAGGGTCGAGAATCTGTCCCAGACGGGAAACGGTGTGCGTGCGGCGGGCGATCTGGCCGTCAAGAAAGTCGGTAGAGGCTGCAACGGCAAACAGGAGCGTGGCCAGAAGGTCATACCCGTTGAGCAGCAGAACGAAATACGCAGGGATCATGCACAGGCGTATGAACGTAATCACGTTAGAGACCGTGAATATCTTGTTCGTGACTTGTTCTTTAACGTTGGCCATCCTTGCATCCCAACTAGCTTTCGCGAGCAAAACGAGACCCGCCACCTCCGGCGGGCCTCGGCGATTGTAGCATCTTTTGTTTGCAACAAAGCGCTATCTGGGCGAATTAAGGAATACCGTCACCTCGACGTTAACAAAACGTGAGAATGACGTGACACACGAAGGGCTGCCGCACGAGCAATCGCAGCAGCCCTTCGCCGATTCATTTCCGATGCGCCCCTAGGCATCCTGCTCCTTGGCAGCCTCGCGGGCGGCCTTGGCAGCCTTGGCGGCAGCGATGCGCGCCTCACGTTCGGCGGCTTTGGCCGCAAGCTCCTCCTCGGAAGGCTGCGGCTTGTTCATCGTGAACGCGGTCTTCGTGGCGGCGGGAGCGGTATAGGTGGGCTCCATCGTCAGCGAATGCTTGGGGCACTCGCGTACGCAGGCGCCGCACTGAATGCAGCGGAAGCCGTCGACGCTCCACGTGCCGGCCTTCTTGTCCACCGTGATGGCCTCCGTGGGGCAGCGCTTCTGGCAGATGCCGCACAGGATGCATTCCTCGATATTGTTAGACACGTGGCCCTTGAGGCCCTCCGGCATGGGACGCGTCTGCACGGGATACAGAACGGTCTCGGGCTTGCCGAAAAGCGACCGCAGGGTCATCTTTCCCAGTTTGAAGCTACCCATGAGTCCTTACCTTTCGCAGCAGCTGATGCAGGGGTCGATGGTCAAGATGATGTTGGGCACGTCTGCGAGTTCGCAGCCTTCGAGCGCCTTGACCATGCCCGCGAGGTTCTGGCTGGTGGGCGTGCGCATACGCATGCGATCAAGGTTCTTGGTGCCGTTGCCGCGCGCGAAGTAGTAGCACTCGCCGCGAGGCTGCTCAAGCACGTTGGACGCCATCGCGCCGTCGGCCGGCGTGAGCTTGCTCTTCTCGCCGATGCCGTCGTGCGGAATCTTGCTCACGAGCTCCTTGATGATGTCGATGGACTGCTCCACCTCAGCGGCGCGCACCTTGACGCGTGCATAGCAGTCGCCTTCGTCGGAGAGAATGGGCTGGAAGTTCTCCAGGTCGCCGTAGCCGCCGCGGCCCAGCATGCGGCAGTCGTATGCGACGTTGGACGCGCGGGCGAAGGGGCCCACCATGCACAGCGCCTCGGCCTCTTCCTGCGAGAGATAACCCACGCCCACCAGGCGGCTTGCAACGGAGTAGTCGTTGACGAACGCGTTGCAGATCTCGTGGTACTCGCCGCGGATGCCCTCAAGCTTGTCAACGATGGCATAGAGCTCGCTGTCTTCGATGTCGCGGTTCACGCCGCCGATGTTGACCGCCGAGAGAATGACGCGGCCGCCCGTGGTGGCCTCGAAGATGTCGAGGATGCGCTCGCGCAAACGCCAGCAGTGCATGAACAGCGCCTCGAAGCCGAAGGCATCGGCGCCCAGGCCCATCCAAAGCAGATGCGAATGAATGCGCGAAAGCTCGTGCCAGATGACGCGCAGGTATTGCGCGCGCTTGGGAACCTCAACGCCCATCAGGTCTTCCACCGTTTCGGCGTATCCCAAGGAATGGCCGAAGCTGCAGATGCCGCAGATGCGCTCCGCAACGTAGATGAACTGGTGGATGTCGCGCTTTTCCACGAGCTTCTCAAGGCCGCGGTGGATGAAGCCGATCTGTGGGATGACCTCGATAACGCGCTCGTCCTCGACCACGAGGTCGAGATGGAGCGGCTCCGGCAGCACGGGATGCTGCGGGCCGAAAGGAATCACGGTAGCCTTGCCCATGCTACTCACCGCCTTTCTGCGCTTCAATGCGCTTCTTCAGCTTCACCTCGAAGGCGGCACGCATGCGATCGGCCTTTTCAGGGTCGACCCCCGCGATCTTTGCCTCGAATGCGGCACGCTCGGCCTCGGGGTCGATGGGCGCCGCCGCAGGCTGCGCGGCAGGCTTGGGTTCAGCCGCGGCCTGCGCGGGAGCATCGGCTCCGGCCTCCCCTGCTGCAGCCGCCTTGGCCTTGGCCTCTTTGGCTGCCTTCGCCGCAGCGATGCGTGCGGCCTTCTCGCGGGCGGCTTTCTGCTCGGGCGAGATAACCGCCATAGGCGCGTCCATCGCCACCTGGTAGAAGCGGCCGGCGAAATCGATCTTGTTGCCCTCGACCTTCACGCCGAAGAGATCATGCGCCTCGTTCTCGAACGGGAAAGCCGAAAGAAAGTAGCCCGTCACCGAAGGCACGGTCTGGGTAGCCGGGTCATAGCCGCCGATCACGTAGTTCTCCAGCTGCCAGGTGCCCTCGTCGTCCTGCTTGATGAAGCTGTACACCAGATCGATGCCTTCGTCGGCCATCGCGCACAGCATCTGAGCGAACCGGTAGCCCGCGTCATGCTTGGCGCGCGTCAGGTTCAGAAGGTCGCCGAGTTCGATCGGCGTGAACGTGCTTTGGAACGCCATACGTTACGCCCCCTTCTTCTTGGCCGCGGCCAACGCGGCGGATTTCTCTTCGAGGATGCCGATGCCCTGCACCACGGCGTCGATGATAGCCTCGGGGCGCACCGCGCAGCCGGGCGCATACACATCCACGGGGATGGCCTTGTCAACGCCGCCGATCACGTTGTAGCAATCGTGGAAGATGCCGCCCGAGCAGGCGCACACGCCGCAAGCCACGACGACCTTGGGCTCGACCATCTGGTCGTAGATCTCTTTGATGACCGAGATGTTCTGCTCGTTGACCGAACCCGTGACAAGGAAGATGTCGGCATGCTTGGGGTTGCCGGTGTTGATGATGCCGAATCGCTCCACGTCGTAAAGCGGTGTCAACGCAGCCAACACCTCGATGTCGCAACCGTTGCAGCTGGAGCCATCGTAATGGATGACCCAGGGGGATTTAGAAACACTGCTCATATTCTCACTCCTACACAAGCACGAGGAAGATATATGCCACCAGGCCGCCGATGTTGGCGATGCCCGCGACGAGCCCCACGATCCACGACCACTTCAGGCATTGCTGCCACTTCACGCGCGCGAAGTTGTTGTCGATCCAGATCTCCAGGAAGAACGTCGCCAGCGCCACGATAACCGCGAGCGCGATGGAGGCGGGGCTGATCCACACGAAGAACAGGGCGATCGAGCCGAGGAAC
>NZ_CALUMA010000074.1 GCF_944321625.1 uncultured Slackia sp. | reverse complement strand
GGTCGTTCTCGGCAACGCGCGCCAGGAATGCGCCCAGCTTGTCCTCTTCGTTCTTGTTGACGGCCTCGATGGCCACCGGGTACTGCGGCACCGGGAACGGCAGCGGCGCCACTTCGATGTCGCCGGTGTGGGACAGCGTATCGCCCGTGCGGGTCTCGGAAAGCTTGGGGATCACGATGATGTCGCCTGCCATGGCGCTCTTCACATCGGTGGTCTCCTTGCCCTTCATGATGCACACGTGGCCCAAGCGCTCCTTCTTGCGGGTGCGAGCGTTCACCAGCTCAAGACCGGGCTCGAACACGCCGGAGATGACCTTCACGAAGCTCAGGCGGCCCACATAGGGGTCGGCCAGCGTCTTGAACACGAAGCCGGCGGCCTGCTGGTCTTCCTTGGTCACCATGATCTCGCCGCCGTCGGCCAGCGGGATGGGGCCGTGAGCGGTGGGGTGCGGGAAGTAGGTGCAGATGTCTTCCATCAGACCCTGGATACCCTGCTTGATGATGGTGGAGCCCACGAACACGGGGATGAACAGCTCCTGAGCGATGGCCTTGTCAAACAGGCCCTCCAGTTCTTCCTGGGTCAGCTGCTCTTCGCCATCCAGGTACTTCATCATCAGGTCGTCGTCGGCCTCGGCAACCAGGTCGCACAGCTTGTCGCGGGCGGCCTGCGCGGCGTCAGCGTACTCTTCGGGGATGTCCTCGACGCGCTCGCTGTCGCCCTCGAAGTAGCGGGCCTTCATGCGCAGCACGTCGATGACGCCCTTGAAGTCCTTGTCCACACCGATGGGGATAGTGACCGCGCCCAGGCGGCTGCCGAAGCGCGCGTGCAGCGTGGCCATGATCACGTCGAAGTTGGCGTTCTCGCGGTCGATGTGGTTGATGAACACCGAACGGGACAGGCGCATGTTCTCGGCCTCATGCCACAGCTTGGTGGTCATGACCTGGGGGCCTGCCACGGCGTCGATAACGAACATGGCCATTTCGGCGGCCTGCATGGTAACCAGCGTGTCACCGATGAAGTCGGGGTGGCCCGAGGTGTCGAGCAGGTTAATCTTGTAATCCTTGTAAGGGATGGGGGCGATGGAGGTGCCCAGCGTGAACTTACGCTTGATTTCCTCCGCGTCGTAGTCCATGTAAGACTTGCCGTCGTGCGTGGTTCCCATGCGCGGAGTCTGGCCGGAAATATGAAGCATCGCTTCAGCCAGGGAAGTCTTGCCCGCACCATCCTGTCCGACCAACACGATGTTGCGGACATGCAAGGTCTCAGGTGCTGCCATTGTTACCACCGTCCCTTTCTAGGGCGCTTGGCCCTCGTCGCGGCGCAATGCCGCATAGAACTCACGCGCCCCACGCGGTGGCTCCGAGGACGGTTTGCAGTCGGTCCACTCGTTCGAATCGCGCAAAGGCGCATGCCCGAGCTGCAAGCCGCCCCCTTGCTGATTGCTTGACCTCCTGCGAACATCGTGCGAATCGACATACTTAAGAGCACCAAGCCTCCCTTGCGCAGGGCGGCGTTTTTTCGAATGTATAGAGTTTACCGTAAAAGAGCGTCCGGTAAACGGCATAGAACCTATGGATTGAGGGAAGTTGAGCCCACTTTCGAAACCGCAAAGACTTTTCTCGTCGTAATTCCGTCGAAAAGTAGCGAGTGCGACGCAATTACGACGAAAGCACACCCGTCATCGCAAGCCGTTTATCTGAAGTCGAAAACGTGCACGCCATCCTCTCGCACACGAGGGATATACTTGCCGGCAAACAATACGGAGCATCCCCACCGTGTTCCGCGTCAATATGCGGAACAGCAACCGAAAGGATTCCTATGACCCAGGCATATTCCACCCAGATGGAAGCCGCAAAGCACGGCATCATCACGCCGCAAATGGCAACCGTGGCGGCCGACGAGGGCATCGACCCTGAAATCGTCCGCGAACGCGTGGCAGCAGGCAGCATCGCCATTCCCGCCAACCACGCGCACACGGCGCTACATGCGGCCGGCGTGGGTGAAGGGCTGCGCACCAAGGTGAACGTCAACCTGGGCATTTCCGGCGACATGCACGATTATTCCTGCGAGATGGAAAAGGTGCACACCGCGCTCAAGTTCGGCGCCGAGGCCATCATGGACCTGTCGAACTACGGTAAGACGCACGACTTCCGCATGGAGCTCATCGGCATGTCGCCTGCGATGATCGGCACCGTGCCTATGTATGACGCCGTGGGTTATCTAGAGAAGGACCTCGCACAAATCACCGCGCAGGACTTCCTGGACGTGGTGCGCGCGCACGCCGAAGAGGGCGTGGACTTTGTGACCATCCACGCGGGCATGAACCGCAAGGCCATCGACAGCTTCAAGCGCAGCGGCCGCATGATGAACATCGTGAGCCGTGGCGGCAGCCTGATTTACGCTTGGATGGAGATGACCGGCAACGAGAACCCATTCTTTGAGCATTACGACGAGCTACTGGATATCCTCTACGAGCACGACGTTACCATCTCGCTGGGCGACGCGATGCGCCCGGGCTGCGTGGCCGACGCCACCGACGCCAGCCAAATCAGCGAGCTCATTGAGCTTGGCCTGCTCACCAAGCGCGCGTGGGAGCGCAACGTGCAGGTGATGATCGAGGGCCCCGGTCACATGACGCTCGACCAGATTGCCGCCAACATGCAGATTGAGAAGCGTCTGTGCCACAACGCGCCGTTCTACGTGCTGGGACCGCTCGTGACCGACGTCGCGCCCGGCTACGACCACATTACCTCCGCCATTGGCGGCGCCATCGCGGCGGCCAATGGCGCTGACTTCCTGTGCTATGTGACGCCCGCCGAACACCTGCGCCTGCCCAGCGTGTCCGATGTGAAGGAAGGCGTCATCGCCGTAAAGATCGCCGCCCACGCAGCCGACCTGGCGAAGGGCATTCCCGGTGCGCGCGATTGGGACGACCGCATGAGCCGCGCCCGCCAGAAGATTGATTGGGACGCCATGTTCGAAGAGGCCATCGACCGCGAGAAGGCCGAGGAGTACGTGGCGAGCGCCCAGCCTTCTGACCCGCACACCTGCACCATGTGCGGAAAGATGTGCGCTGTGCGCAACATGAATAAAACCATGGCCGGCGAGAGCGTGAACATCCTGTAGGAGCACGTAATCACATATGCGCAATTAAGCAAAGCGGCTCGATATTGTCGAGCCGCTTTCGTTTGGCGCTTAGTCTTTTTGAATGCGATTTCTCTTGGCCGGAACGACGTACTCCCCCGAATCGCCTCGCCTCTACTCCACGCCAATCAGCGCGCAGGCTTCTTCCTTGGAGTGCACGCCCAGCTTGGCGTAGAGATGGCGAATGTGGGTCTTCACGGTGTTCTGCGACAGAAACAGCTCCTGCTCTATCTGCGAGCGCGTTTTGCCTTGACCGATGAGCATGAGCATCTCGGTCTCGCGCTCCGTCAGGCCAAACTCCGCCGCGATTCGATTGCAGCTAGAAATCAGACGCTCGCGCGGGCTTTCCACATGCACACCGCTCTCCAGGCTGATGCCCGCTGCGCCCCAATCGGCATTCACGGCCTTCTCGCTTCTCCAGATGAGCACACAGATGCCCACCAGCGCAAACCCGACCAGCGATGCGCCGGCAAGCGTAGGCGCATCCAGCACGATATCCGAACGCCCGATGGCCTCGCGCAGCATAACGCCTACAAAAATACCGCTTTCGCTACAGGCGCGCGCGATGGCGAACAGGCGCAAACTAGGCAAATCGAATCGATACGCTAGGTTCGCCAGAACAGCGATTACAAACACCGTAAACCAGACATAGGCCAGCTTCATCAAGAATGAAACCACCTGGCCAAACCCCATAGCAACACCGGGCACAAAGATGAGCGCGACAACGGTCACAGCCAGGCACACCTGCGTCATCATGCGCATGTCGAACATGCTGGGCCGCCACAATGCCATATACAGCATCAACGCGCCCGCGCACGCTGTTGCCCAAATGCGATGTACCGCGCCGAGATTCGCCGCTTCGCCCAAAACAACCCCGGTAAGCCCTGAAAGCACGCCCGCAATACCCATGATGGCGACAATCTTCCACGGCACCGGATAGCTTACTTCTTTCGTGCGAGGCGTCTCACGGGGCACCAGTCTGAAGCTCGCCCATAGGCAGGCTAACGAGAGCACCGGCAAAAGCGCCGTTGCCACCACCGCATATGGCTGCATCATGGTGGATACCAGGCAGTAGACAACGAACGCCGCCACACACGAGCCGCCACCGTAAACAACCATGGACGTGGTTCCCATCTGGCAAAACACTTCGGCCCAAAGACAGAACAAAACCGCTCCGCCAATTGCCGTAACCACCGACGTCGCAAAAAAGCAGGTCAGGCCCCATGTCCGCCGGAGCAACCACAAGCCCAATGACGGCCGTGCCCACGGCGGTAATCGTCACAAGCACACTTGTGGGAATGCGGTGGCCGCTTAAAGGACCGATACGACGCGCCGCGATCGCCATAACGATAAATGTCCCGATGTCACCGACGCGCATGCCCGTTTCCGCGAGAACGCGTACGTCACGTGGACCCGGAAGGTAGATGGAATCGATATGCGTGCAGCACAGCCATGCGATGAGCAGGCCCATGCCCAGGATCGCAGGGGATGAAGCGTATGTGAGGAGTCCGACCCCTCAAGAAGGTCGATGTCGGCGCCCGGCAGGGCAAACCCGCGCTCGTCACGCACATATGTATCGGCCATCTGCTTCCCTCTCCCTCGAACGAATGCGTTCATTATACGGAGTCAAGTGCGATTGCTGAGGTAAGACCCCCTGAAAATCAGGGTTTTCAGGCGAGCGTCTGAGTAGAGGGGATTCGCGCATTTCCCGGGAAACCGAAAGGCTCAACGAATGCAAAAAGGCCGGGCGAGCGGTCTCGTCCGGCCTGAATGCGCGCCCAGATTCACAGGAGGGGAATAGAACCGGGCGCGCGTCGAGATGTTCGATTTACGAAGCCATCCCGCGGACGGCAACGCAACCAGCGAGTTGGCTTACGCAGCGGCCTCAGCCTCGGCGTCGGCAGACGCGTCGACGTCGCCGATGATGCCCTTCATCTCCTGGCCGCCATTGTCATGGCACTCGGAGCAAAGGTCGACCTGCTCGGAGTGGCCCTTGTGGCACTCGTTGCAGTTCTCGATGGTGCCGTGCAGCGTGTCGTGGGGATTGTAGTCGCCCAGATCCTCGGTGAGCTTGGCGAGCTCCTCCCACGTGCCGCCATGGCAATCCAGGCACACCTGGCTGTCCATGTAGTAAGAAGAGGTCAGCTCAGGCTCGGAGCCGTCCTCATGACCGGCGAGCGTGGCCACCTCGGCCTTCAGGTCGCCGGTGTGGCAGCTTTCGCAGTCCTGGCCCAGCGCGGCATGGTAGCCGGCTTCGCCCTCGCCCGCCTCAACGCTGGCGGTGTGCTCGGGGAACGCAGCCTCAAGGTCAGAGCCCGAGTTGGAGCTGGAGCTGCTGGAGCCGCTCGGAGAGCAGCCCGCGATGACGAACGCAAGCACAGCGATGCTCGCGACCACGGCGAAGAGCGCCTTCAAACGCTTAGTATTCTTCATGTTCTACACCTCCTGCGCAGCGTTCTGACCCGACACGTAACCAAACGTGATGCAACGGCCGATCGAAGGGCCAAAGATGTGACGCGGGTAGCAATCCGAGAAGAAGCCGCCCGAAGCGTTGCCTGCGGCGTACAGGCCAGGGATGACCTCGTTCTCGTAGTCCAGCACGTGGCAGTAGTAGTCGACGACCAGGCCAGAGCAGGTGGCCAGGATGGAGGACTGGTACTTGGTGGCGTAGTAGGTGTCGCCCTCGATCTTCGTGGCGCCTTCCATGGGACGGTTGAAATCCTCGTCCTTGCCGGCGTCCACGAAACCGTTCCAGCGCTCGATGCTCGCCTTCAGGCTCTCGGCGTCGACGCCCATCTGCTCGGCAAGACCCTCGATGGAGTCAGACTCAAACGCCCAACCCTTGGCCTTGACTTCCTCGAACTTAGCGAAGGACTTCTCGCGATCCGCGCCCTCGAGGTCAGCCAGCTGGGTGGTGCTCACCACGCGCCAGCAGCCCTCGCCGAAATTCTTCTGCGCGGAGATGGAGTTGGAGCGACCCTGGAACGGCAGGCTTTCGGAAGCGAAGCGCACGCCCTTCTCGTTGATGAAGATGCCGCCGATGAAGGGGCGCATGCCCGTGCTGCTGGAGTAGAACGCATCCTCGTTGCCCATGTCGAAGTTCATGACGCACGCGGGCAGCGGGTCCATCTGGGCGCCCACGGCCAGGCCCATGAGCTGGCCGTCACCCGTGGTGCCATACGCGGGGCACCAGGAGCCGAAGTTGGTGATGTCCTCGGGACGGCACCAGGCCTTGAGGATCTGCGGGTTGGCGTCGAAGCCGCCGGTCGCCACAACAACGCCCTTCTTGGCGTTCACGCGGTAGTAGCCCTCAGAATCCTTGCAGATAGCGCCGGTCACACGACCGTCGTCACCGCGCTCGAGCTTCACGCCGGCGTTGCGGTAGCGCAGCGTGGCGTTGGAGCGCTTGGAGAACGTGTTGGCAAGGTCCTTCACGATGAAGATGCCCGCGCCGCCCGCGTTGTTGGTGGTCTCTTCGGACCACTGGGGGCTGCGGAACGCGATCTCGGTCTGCACCGTGGGGAAAAGATGCGAATTCGGCTTGACTTCCTTGTAGTAAGTCTCGATCTCGCCTTCGCCCTCGTCGAACTTGTCCTGCAGCCAGTCGGCAGCCTCGCCGGAGCGGTCGCCCCACAGCTTGATGGGATCGACCGGCACGCGGTAGTACGCGGCGTTGCGCATCGCGTCCATGGCTTCGGCCTTGTCGACGTTGTTGTCGGCCTCGGCCATCTTCTTGCCGCCCACAACGCCCATGCCCTCGAACATGCCGCGGCCTTCGCTCATCTTCTCGATGCAGAGCACCTGGGTGGTGCCGTCGTCGGAAGCGGAGAGCGCAGCGCAGGTGCCGGTGATGCCGGCGCCGATGACGAGCACGTCCGTCTCCTCGGTGCGGGTGATCTCCGACTCGTCGATCTCGCGCATCTCGAAGGCCACGTTGCCCTGGCGATCGAGGTCGGTCTCGACGTCGCGCACCGGGATGGAGCGCATCTTCACCGGGAACACGTCGGTGTAGGTGCTCATGGTGTCGCTGAAGTCGGTGACTCCACTTTTGGTGGTGGGCAGGGCGTCGCTTGCGAACGCGGTGGCCGGGTTGGCCATGCTGAACGCACCCGTCGACGCGGCGGCGGCAAGCATTCCGAAGCCAGCGGCTTTCAGGAAGCTGCGGCGGCTCGTCAGGTGGGCAGTCTGCTCTTCCATTTCCCCTCCTTCTCTTTCGGTTCGCTTAGTGCGTGCGCGGCGCGACATGCTGCGCGCTCCGCGCGTGCGCGATATCCCTTCGCTTTCGCGCGATTCCGAAGCATAGGTTCGCGCGTGCGTGCGGGTAAGGGTGAAGCGGGCATA